>JAGCOW010000007.1 GCA_017642535.1 Bacteroidales bacterium
CTTGATTTTCAACAGAAACCGACATTCTACACATTCCGTCAAAACGAGTATTGTGCCAAACGTCCCATGCACACGCTTTTTCCCCCGTATTTATAACGGTGGCTTGCACAAACACGCTACCATCGGGATTGACGGCAATCTCCTTTTCCACCGTAATTCCAGAAATGGGACTATGGGGACCACGCATGCGAATTGCCGACGGAGTGTTTTCAACTACTTCATATTCAGCAATATACAAGTATGGATCGGGTGGCCATTCCGCGGCCGATTTTTTTCTTTCCTGATTAAGTTCCTGATGAATCCACCATTCTTTTTGCGGGCCTAACCAAATGGTATGACCACAATATGGAACAAATTCGGTATTCTCATCCACCTGAGGTTTCTTTGCGACATTCCATAAATCGGGATTCGATTTAATCAAATTCGGAGAACCGTTTTTCGATACAAACACTATCGTTCCTCCTATTTCGGGAATTACGCCAACCGTTACATCAGCATTTGAAATATATTTTACCGACTTATACTTTGTCATCATTTTGCATTTTGCGATAAAGTTATAAAAAAACTCTAAGATATAGTTTGGAAATGAAGTAAAAAAAATCTCTATTTTTGCAAAAAATGATTGCATTGAGACGTTTCGTTCCAATCATATTGATTTTGCTTTTGTCTTTGCAAGGATTTAGCCAGACAAAAAAGATTCTCCACGACCAGTCGTACGACAAGAAATGGTTTCATCTTGGCTTTACCCTTGGCGCTAATCGTATGGATTATAGAATTTTTCCCGATTCCACGTTACTTATGACGGGTTTGTCGGATTCAATTTATAATGTGGAAGCACACGGAACATTGGGAATTGATTTGGGTATTATTAGCGAATTGCGTCTTGGCAATTATTTTGCTCTTCGATTCCTTCCTGGTTTGCTTTTCGGGCAACGCGACTTGGTGTACCAATTGCGTAAAGACAATTCTCCTCGCTTTGAACCTGAACTGAAAGAATATAGGATGAAAGTCCCGAGCATTTATATTGATGCGCCTATTCTTGTGAAATTCAAGGGGAAACGTATCAACAACTATCGTCCTTATTTGGTTGGTGGAATGGCTGTCCGTTACGATTTGGACACGAAACGAATCGGTCACAACAACGATGATTATTCCATAAACCAACGTCCTCTTGACTATTTCTACGAGTTCGGGTTTGGAATAGATTTCTTTTTGGTGTATTTCAAACTTGCGACAGAATTCAAATATAGTTTCGGTATGAAGAACATCCTTATTGCCGAGCAAACCGAATATTGCACGGTGATTGATGCATTGAAAAGTCGCATGTTCATTCTTTCTTTCCATTTTGAATAACTATGGTGCACACTCTCTCATTTCAGGTTTCTCCCAAAATCGCGGCAAACGATTTCTTGCTCAAGAAACAAGTGGCGGAACAATTGTCGTTGCCAATGGCAGAAATCCACGAGATGCGTATAACCAAACGATCTATTGACGCTCGTTCGCGGAACATAAAAATCAATCTTTCGTTGCTTATTGCAAGTGGCAACGACCCAAGCGTTCCCTTCGAGAAAATTCACTACGAAAAACGAGATGTTTCCCTGCAACCCGAAGTTCATATTGTAGGTGCTGGACCAGCGGGATTGTTCGCCGCGTTGCGTCTCATTGAACTGAATTTGAAACCGATTGTCTTGGAACAAGGAAAAGACGTTTCGGAACGAAAGAAAGATATTGCAAAACTCAATCTCAATCAAGGGTGCAATCCGCTCTCAAACTATTGTTTTGGTGAAGGTGGTGCGGGAACGTTTTCCGACGGGAAATTATACACTCGTTCGAAAAAGAAAGGCGACAACCGACGTGTGTTGGAACTTTTTGTGCTTCATGGGGCAAAACCCTCAATTTTAGTTGACTCTCACCCTCATATCGGCTCCGACAAATTGCCTGAAATTATTTCCAATATGCGAAAAACCATATTGGAATGTGGTGGGGAAATACATTTTAATAAGCAAGTCGTTGATTTTGAAATACATAACGATTGCATAACAAAATTGATTTGTTCAGACGAAACCATTCCGACAAAACAAGTCATTTTAGCCACTGGTCATTCGGCACGTCCGCTCTATTATGCTTTGCACAATGCAGGAGTGGAACTGGAGGCGAAAGCGTGTGCCATGGGCGTTCGTGTGGAACATCCGCAGGATTTGATTAATCACATACAATATCATGGAAACGTGATGAAAGAATTGCCTGCCGCAAATTATTCCCTTGTTCACCAAGTTGACGGTCGTGGCGTGTATTCTTTCTGTATGTGTCCTGGAGGAATCATTGTTCCTTCAATGACAGCCGACAAACAAACTGTGGTAAACGGGATGTCAAACTCGCGAAGAAATTCGCCATACGCAAATTCGGGTATGGTCGTTGAATTGCAAGTGTCTGATTTCAAAAATTTTGAACGATATGGTGAACTTGCAGGTCTGAAATTTCAAGAACAGTTTGAAACGTTGGCGTATCAAAACGGTGGTCAAATGCAAATTGCACCAGCACAAAGAATTTCGGATTTTGTGCGAGGTAAAATCTCAGGCACATTACCAAGCACGTCATATATTCCGGGGATTGTCAGTTCGCCAATGCACTTCTGGATGCCCGACTGCATAGCAAAACGCTTACAAGAAGGACTGAAATTTTTTGACCGACAAATGCACGGCTTTGCAAGTTCCGACGGAATCATCGTCGGTGTGGAATCCCGTTCATCTTCGCCCGTTCGTATTCCTCGAAATCAGGAAACGCTTTCACACGTACGCATTACAAACTTATTTCCTTGCGGCGAAGGTGCAGGATATGCGGGAGGTATTGTCTCATCGGCAGTTGACGGTATGAATTGCGCTGACGCGATAGTAGAAAAATTAAGAGTTAAAAATTAGGGGTGGCTGAGCTTTTTACTTTCGTCTTTTAAATTCTGAACAAAGAATTGCCGTTGCCACAGCGACATTCAATGATTCCGACGTTTTTCCTGTCGTGTTGAACGACGGAATATGAATTGTGCGATTCACGAGTTGAGCAACTTCGTCGCTTATGCCGTTTCCTTCGTTTCCCATAACCAGTACGGCGTTTTGGGGCAATTCTGCTTCATATACATTCTCGCCAGCCATATCGGCGGCAAATGTGACGCAACCGTTTGTCTTTTTCAAGAATTCGGGCAAGTCAACGTAACGCACAGGCATGCGGAACACAGCGCCCATAGTGGCTTGCACCACTTTCGGATTATACACGTCAACGCAATCGGTGGAACAAATTATCTGAGAAACGCCAAACCAATCTGCCAAACGAATAATTGTTCCCAAGTTTCCCGGGTCTTGTACTCCGTCGAGAGCGAGCACCAAACCCTGTAATGTTGTCGGGGTATCGTAGTTTTTACAATAAGCTAACGCCCAAACGTCTTGCGGATGTTGAAGCAACGATATTTTTTCAATTTCTTCGTGAGTTGCCTCATAACTTTCACATGGAATTGTATGAGAATCAAGCCATTCTCGCGTCGCGACAATGGCTTCTACACGAAACGAAGACTGCAACAATTCTTCAACTGATTTATTTCCTTCAACAACAAATTTCTGTTCTTCGTCACGAACTTTCTTTTTGCCAAACGAAGCAAAATATTTCAGTTTGTTCTTACTCAGCTCCATAGCAAGTGATTACAGCATTTCTTGCAACTTGCCGTCTTTTTTGGCGTCAATATATTTTTGCAAGCGTTTGTCCGGCTCAACGTGATATTTTTTGTACATACAATAGCGAACGAACTTGTCAATTGCTTGATACTGAAGGTCTTCTTCTTTTATTGAAAAATTATTGTCAATGGCGACTTTGCACATCGAAGCGAAGTAGCGAGCTGCCAGCGGAGCGTCGTCGCTAATGATTTTGAAGAATTTCTTATGCGTTTGGAATGAATAGTACGGATTGTTGTTCATCCATTCTACCAAGAAATCGAATGCGATGAGATTCTTTTCATCATTTTTCACTGACGAATTCAAGAGAAATTCGCAACAATTCACCACGTATGGCTGAACTTCTGCATATTCCGCAGAATCTTTCAACATACGACCATTCATTTCCGTAAAATCTTGTGCGAACGCACCTACGGCGAACACTGCACATACCAGAGAAACAATAACCTTTTTCATATTCATCCTTTTTTAATTGTAGAGACGTTGCGCGCAACGTCTCTACATAATTCAACCTATATTATAATGTACATCAAAATTCATTCCGAATTTTTCCAAAACGTAAATTTACAAAAAGTGTTACAAAACACCAAGAATTTTCGTCATTACACATAATTTCTATTTTTCGTAGGTAGGTTTGTATGCTTGTTCCTATCTCTACTGCCGACGCATACGTGTTCCGTCCCGAAAAGTTAAACTCAAAACTTGACATTGCCACCAAACCTGGAACAAGTTTGATTTCGTTGAGTCCATAACCGAACGATGCTTTCCCAAATTTGGTGTATTTTGAATCGTCAAATTTCTCTATCACATCTTGTCCGTCGGGGTACATTACGTGGTAATAGGTTGGCTTTTCTATAGCACACGCAAGCCCCGCGTCGTAGTTCCAATAAATGGCGACAGAATTTTTGTCGGATTTGCTGAATTGTTCGTTTTTTCGACCAATGGTAGCGTGTAACGCACCTACATTATTCTTTTTCCCATAAATCGTCATACCTGTCGATGATGCCAGACGCACTTCTTTGGGACTACGAAGATTCACGAACTGTATGCGATACGAGGTTTTGTGCAGATAATCCACATATTTGCCGTAGCGATAGCCAATGCCAAAACCGTTTGTGTTCATTCCTAACGAGAAAGAATAATCGTCGGAGAACAAAATTTTATTCTGATTGTCGAGTTCGCCTTGGCTGAATACAGGCAATGAAAAAATACAGAGCATGAAAATACTCTGTATTACTTTCATTGGAATTTCTATAAGTAACCGAGACTTATATTCTTGAATTGTCGATTTGCTCAACACTTGATTCACCTGGATATGCTGGACAAGGGTCAACAGTTTTACATGCAGAAACAAGTGCCGCAAGAGCAGCAGCAACAACCAAAACAATACCTAATTTTTTCATAAATGTAAATTTTTATTATGAAACTTAATCAATGTTCAAAAGTAAACTTTTTCTTTGAAATACATAGCATCAAATGCTAAAATTTACAAAAACCTTGTTATCTATTCTTTTTTCTATGCAAAATTGTACATTTGCACTTGATAGTAAAAAGAGAACAATGATACAAAGAATACAATCCATATATCTGCTTCTTGCTGGCGTTCTCGTGGGCTTGGCAACAGTATTTCCCCTTGTCGATTTCACTTTGAGCGAATCGTTTGCCGAAGGTGTTATTGGCCGTCTTTCGGCTTTCGCCTGGAAATACGGATCCAACAATGATTGGCAGACCGTTTATAATATCTATTCGTTGGGAATAGCCGTTATTATTGCCGCTATAGCAAATATAGGTACGATTTTTGTTTTTAATAAGAGAAAATTGCAAATAAAAATAACGCATTATACGTTTATACTCAAAATAGCGATAAGTGCTGTTATAGTTTATTTTATATGTATTTTACAAGGAGACGACGTGCTTTCGACACGACCACAGATAGGTTCTTTGTTGATTGTCATTTCAATGGTTTTCGACTGGTTGGCAGTCAAAGCTATTCGAAAAGACGAGGCGTTGGTTCGTTCCATAGATAGGATTCGTTAAAAATTGATAGATATGAAAAAAATTGTCAGTTTCATTCTGTTATTTTCAGTTACGGTTGCTGTATTTGCACAAAAGAAACCTCATAAAATTGAAGTTCAGATTCAGGGAGTGAAAGACACGACGCTCTTGCTTGGCTATCATTATGGCGAGAAAAAACTTGTGTCCGACACTATTCACGTTGATTCCAAAGGGCGTGGTGCTTTTGTTGGCGATTCATTGTTGGATGGCGGTTTGTATCTCATTCTGACTCCCGATTATCGCTATTTTGAAATCATGATTGACAATCCCGATCAAACGTTTAAAATAACAACCGACACAACTGATTTGGTTGGAAATCTTAAAATAGAGGGAAGCGAATCGAATACCGTTTTTCTGCAATATCAACGGAAAAGTTCGGAGTTGTACAAAATTCGCAAACCTGCACTCGACAAACTCAAAGAACTTCACGCGCAGGATACATCGAAATTCAACAAGAAAAAACTTGAGGCACGCCGTGATTCCATTGAAATGTTCCGAAACAGAGTCGATTCGGTTCGGAATGTTATGGTTGCCTACGAAGACAATATTATAGCGCAACATCCAGACTATTTGCTTTCGGCAATTCTTAATTGTACACACGAAATCGAAGTTCCCGACTATCCTCGCGATGCTGACGGCAATATAACCGACTCGCTTTTCAAATATACGTATATGAAAAACCATTATTTTGACAAAATAAATCTCGGTGACGAACGTCTGTTGCGTACTCCAGTATATGAGTCAAAGATTGATGATTATTTCGACAAACAAATTTTCCAAATACCTGACTCCATCATTCCACAAGTTGATTTTGTGATGAACAGAATCTTGGAACAAGAAAAGAAGGGATACGAAGGTAAAATGTATTACAACACGTTGCACCACTTGTTCATGAAATATCAGAACCCGAAATATATGGGACTTGACAATATCTTTGTCCATATTATGAAGAACTATTACCTCAATGGTCACGTTCCTGCGCGTGTTGTGAAGGATACGGCATATATGAACAAAATCCAAGACCGTTACACCAAGATGGTACACAACCAGATTGGCGTACAGGCAACCGACTTGTTGGTGTACAAAATGGGGAACGATACGCTTGACGAAAATATGGGCTGGTATCGTCTGAGCCAGGTAAAATCGCCGTATGTGGTTATTTATTTCTGGGATACTGATTGTGGTCATTGTAAGAAAATTATCCCAGAATGGCACAAATTGTATCGTGAAAACGAGTTCAAGAAAAAAGGCGTGGAGTCTTTTATGGTCTATACGCAGACCGATATGGAAAAGTGGAAGAAATTCATAACCGAACAGGATATGTTCGATTTCATCAACGTGTTTGACCCATATCAAAACACGAATTTCCGAACGACGTACGATATTTATAGCACACCTGTGGTTTACGTGCTTAACAAGGAACGAAAAATCATTGCCAAGCGACTTCCGCCCGAAACAGTTGTTGAGGTTCTGAATCGCGAGTTGGAACAGATGAACAAGAAAAAATAGTATGTGCACCGAGTCATATCCACAACGGGTGCTCAGATATTGTCCACGCTGTGGCAAGGGACATTTCTCGCCATACAACGACAAAGCAAACAAATGCGACGCTTGTGGTTTTGTGTTCTATTTTAACGCAGCAACTGCGGTGGCTGTCATCATAAAAGACAAAGAGAACAGAGTGCTTTTGACCACGAGGGCGTTCAATCCCGGCAAAGGAACGCTGGACTTGCCCGGCGGCTTCGTTGACCCGTTAGAGTCGGCAGAACACGCAATTGACAGAGAAATCAAGGAAGAATTAAATTTGACCATCACCGAAAAAAAATATTTAGGTTCGTTCCCCAATACCTACCTATACGGCGACGTGGTTTACTTCACTTGCGACTTGGTCTTTGAATGCACAGTGGAGACGTTTGAAGGAATGCAGGCAAAAGACGATGTTACTCACTGCGAGTTTTACACCATTACCGAAAAACTTCTTGAAAACGTCGGTGCAACTTCGATAAAAAACATTTTGCGGAAGTATTTTTTATAAAAAACGGCAAACCATAGAGGAATGCCGTTTTTCATTTGATTAATGATTTAATTATAAACTATTTGTACTAAATGTCAGTGTAAAACCATTTTGCAAATTACCCGTTTGTGTGCCATCAGTTGCATAAAAGGTATAACCATCAAGTTGTTCCATGTATACGGAATATTGACCTAACGACATACCTGTCAATGTCTTTTTATAACCCGAAGAAACCGTGTATGTATTTTTCTCTCCGGTGGTATAGTTGGTAACTACAAATTTATATGTCCCTGCATCTGAACCTGTTGCATTATTGTTAAGGACAATCGTCCCACTCTGTACCACTACAACCTTTTCTTTAATGGTAGTTGTAACAAGGTTTGCACCTTCCGTACAAGCTTTCGAACACGTTCCTTCTTCGTTGGTCTGAGTATCATTTATCACTTCGAAGAAATAGGTCTTTGGAGATAAGTTGTAAAAAGTTACTTGACCTTTTGAGTCGGTATATAACGAAGAACCTATGATGTTTTTTGAATTTGAATAATCCAATCGGTTCTCGTACAACCGCACTGTAGCTCCAGAGACGGCATTCCCATTAGAATTTTTTACGGTAATGGTAAGTGCTGTTGTTTTTACGGTGTATTTGATTTTATTCTCACCTTTTTCTATGGTAACATTGTCCGTGGAACGATATTTCTTTCCTCCGTATTCCATTATAAAATAAAACGTTTTGTTTATGTCAAGGTTCGAGAAGGTTGCTATACCTTCATCATTGGTAACGATTGAAGCCACCATAGCATCATCTGAAACATTGTACAGTGTTGCTGTCGCTCCTGACAAGTACTTATCGGTTGTCTCGTCATAAAGTGCAATTTTCAACGTGGCGTTTTTACTTTGTTCCTCTTCTTGTTTTTGTTGCTGTTCTTCCTGCTTTTGTTTTTCCTCTGGTGTGATTTCATTTTCTTTTGTACAACTACACATAATTCCCATCGCCACTATGACACTGGTTAATAGAAACAATACTTTTTTCATAATCTTTGTTTTTAATTGAACATAAATTTTACTTCTGCAAAGATTTGCATAAACAAAAAATATTGCTGTAATTTATTGTAAGATAGTTTCTTACAAGGTGTAAGATTATTTCTTACAAGTTCTATTGTTCCATTTCTTTTGGTGGCAAAAGAATTTTGCGAATAAGTGAGAGCAAAGGAAATGTATTTTCTTTGCCGAACGTGAGCAAAATGCCAAAAGGAAACGGAACCCAAAGAAAAGCCACCGACGGACCCGCTCGGCTAAAAATCAACTGCGTTCCACTAAAGGAGTTGAAGTGCCACATTGTCGTATGATATAGATTATCGTTAGAAGGCACCAACTCCTTTTGCGCTTCACTACGTTGATTTTCTACACGCCTCTCGGCTCAGTCGGAGTGTCGTGCTAACAAAGATTTTCGTTTAGTAAAATAAAGAAGAAAGATTCTTCAAGGAACGACGATGGTTCGCCTCCGCAGATGAGCGAGATTGCTATAAATTGATTCAGAAAACCCCGTTAGCCCCAACGCATACTAACCGTCGGGGCGATAGCCACTGCTTGGTCAGAGAAACCCGCAGTAAGACTAATTCACTTTCACAGGGGTAGATAAGAAGTTATTTTTTCAAACCTTAATAGACATTCGGCGAATGAATCTCGCCGACGCTGCCTATCAAGGATTTAAAGTTGCTTTCTAAACCCCAGAACAATTCCGAGACGTTAGAAAACAACTCTTTGTTTTGTAAAAATTTTCATTCAAACCCCAATAGACATTCGGCGAACCAATTTCGCCGACGCTGCCTATCAAAGATTTGAACGTTTGGTCGCCAGTGAATTGGTCGCTCCAATTGCGACCAATTATAACAACCTGTTTTCTGTTTGCAAATATGAAACACTTTTCTCCGCTTTGCAATAGTTTGCTGTAAGTTTGTTTCTTACAAGGTGTAAGAAAATTTAAAACTATGACTTGTTGTATGCTGTCTGCCCACTCTAGTAGAGCGGGCTAACTATATCGTTTTATTTAAGTTTTTTCTTTTCGGCAACCGAAAGGTAATTCTTGTTTGACACAACACTTCGTCCCAGTTCTTTCTCTGTCGCTTCACGGGCTTTGCCAGCAACGGTTCCGCCTCGTCGGGCTATGTTCTTACTCTCGCCGAACGTTTCCGGCTCTTCTTTTTCGGAAATTTCGGTAGTAACTCGTTCCCCCAGCATTGTAAAAATCAATTCTAGGTCATTCATGTGGTCGCGAAGATTTTGGTTTTTCTTTGTCAAACCCTTGTATTCCTTATATTCAGAGGGAGTCATCCCGAATGTTGCATTACTTATTTCGGCTGTGAGGATTGCAAAATCATGTTTTTCAGTAATACCTCGTTTTTTCCATTCGTCGGTCAAATTTTGGCGAATGGCAATACCACGAAGCCGCTTGTCAATCCAATCCTTTGGATACCCTTTCTGTTCATAGAGTTCCTTCATTCGTTCTTGTGCAAGTTCGGGATTCTCAATTTCTTGCAAACGCTCGTAACCCACTTGCGAGAGCCATAATTTGAACGGTTCCGCCTTGGGTGACGGAATAGATTGGATAATACGAAGAAGACCTTTCACATTGGCACAATTCATTCGTTGTTTACCTCCAGCAGTTTCAACCCAAAGGGTAGGTACAAATTGTACCCATCCTTTTGCAAGTTCCATATCACGTAGTTTCATACGTTTTACGTATTGTTTAGGATCGGAACTATCTGTCAATGCAGCAACCACATCCTCAACTACAAAATACCATTGTTCTTCTTCCTCGTTCCATACGGAGCGAATTCTTTTGTCCTGAAACAATTTAATGTTATTCATAGATATTGCGATTAAAAATTTCTATACAAAGATACCTAAAAAAACAATTCTTCCAAGGATTTCGTTCGCTCTTGTCATTTTTATTGTTCCGTTAGGAACATCAGGTTAGTAGAAACAACATTGCAAACGAAAGATAGCCGTGCCGTAGGTACGCAATAAAGTGGTTCTGATTACTTCCGAGATTTCTTTGTTTTTGAAATCTTCTTATCCTTGCTTTTGGAGGTGGTTTTTGTTTTTGATTGTTTTGTAGTCATTTTTTCATATAACTTGAATAATTCACCAACAATTGCCTCGTCACTCATACCTTCGGCAAAACCATAAGCTTCCATTACAGCATGATCGTTGGCAGCATGTGCCTTACGCAATTCAGAGGGCATAGTATTTACATCGTTTAAAACAGATAATGGGCAATCGGGATATTTTGACCGAGCGTCTAAAATTAATTGTGCTGTTTTTTCAATTTTTGCTTTTTGTTCATTAGTTGGTTCGCACCATGGAAACGTGTTGTACACAAGTTCTTTTGAGTAACGGTAATCGCTTTTTAGTCGTCCTGCCACAACACGCATCCACGCCATATGTACTGATGATGTAAGCACACCGAAATGATAGATTGTCGCATGGGGAATAATTTGAACAGCATTGGATGAAATTACATTAGCCGTTGCAAACCCTATAGGTACGTATCGTCTTCGTTCGGAAGAAACTGATGGGACTATAATATAATCCACATTTTCAGGTTGGGTTATTTGAGCGAACAGATTCGGCACTTTTGCGTAACCATTTGTGGTTTTTGCTTTAGATGCAATACGAAACTCACGAACAGCACTCACACGTTCATACAAAATCTTGCTGTTCTTTATTTCCAATGGGCTTGCATTTTTCAACCACAAACAAAAACGTTCTTTGCCTTTTATAAATTCGTCAGCACCAATGTATGGTCTTATAAATTTTTCTATAGACGGCTCCTTTTTCAACAAATCATTTTTCTCTTCTTCTGAAAGAACAAAATAGCCACCATCGCGTGGCTGATTGCCAAAATTCATTTTCGGGACATCACAAATTGGTTCTTTTTCTGCCTCTACAAAAACACTCTGTCCTTCAATCAAATACGGACTAATGTTTGATACCTTTTTTACGATGCCATCGGACATAAAAAGCATTTTTTCTTTTCTATCATAATTAGCAAAGCCAACTATTACACAATGAACTGCTGCTTGATTTGTACTTTCGCTTTGCCATTTAAATGTTTGATAAGCAATATTGATTTTTGCTCCAAAATCGTTAAGAAGCACATTCCATAAAATCGGTACTTGCGCCCCTTGGCAAATGGAATTGGTTGAAACAAAAGCGACCTCAGTATTTGCACCTTTAATAAAATCAGCAGCCTTACGATACCAACCGCACACATAGTCTAAATCTTGGACATCTTTAATATTCCCAAAGAGTTGCTGAATCTCCTGTTTCTGTTCACTACCTTGTTCCATCATTCGCGCCCCTATAAACGGCGGATTTCCCATAATATAGTCGTATGTATGTTTTTTACCGTCGGTTTCGGTGGTGAATCCACTGAAAAGTCCCTCGTTGGGAATGTTATTTTTGTCAATTGGTTTGAGTGTTCGCCAATCCATACGGAGCGCGTTTCCTTCCACAATATTTGCTTGGTTTTTAAGTGGCAAGAAATCAAGGTTTTGACTGACAATCGCCTCAGTTTCCGCCATCATTTGGCTTTCGGCAATCCAAAGTGCGGTTTTGGCAACCGTAACGGCAAAATCGTTTATCTCAATGCCATAAAATTGGTTGATATTCACTTGTATGAGATTGTCTAACCCTAAATTTTTCCAACCTTTATTCAAAATAGACAGAACCTTGTTTTCAAGCCGTCGTAACGAAATGTATGTTTCTGTAAGAAAGTTACCCGAACCACAGGCAGGGTCAAGAAATGTGAGATTGCCTAATTTTTCTTGAAATTTAACAAGATTTCCAGACTTTTGTTTAACCGTTGATTTTTCACAAATTGACTCAAATTCCGATTCCAAGTCGTTCAAAAACAAAGGGTCTATTACTTTGTGTATATTGGCTATGCTTGTATAATGCATTCCGCCTTTTCTTCGTGTTTCGGGATTAAGCGTGCTTTCAAAAACAGCACCGAAAATCGTTGGTGAAATCTCGCTCCAATTGAATGGCGCACATTCATTTACAATTACATCAACAATGTTCTGGGTGAAATTTGGGATTTCAATATTCTCGTCGCGAAAAAGACCTCCATTCACATACGGGAACGGGGTTAGTGTTGTGTCGTATTTGTCGCGGTCTTGAATTTTCGTATCCAAAGCCCTGAAAAGATCTATTATACCTTTTCGTACACTTTGCAGATTGAAGGACTTTATGTAATCCTCAAAACTTGTTCTCTGTTCAAACAGTCCTGCATCTTCGGCGTAAAGACAAAAAACTATTCTTACACAAAGGATATTGAGCGAGCGAAAACTTTTTTCATCAGGATTTTTGTATTCAGGCAAAATAGCATCATAAAGTTTTCCAACAAGTTTCCCCGCCTTTACAGAAAGTTCTTCTTCTCGATGAATATTTTCATTTTTATTATCAACAATAAACTGCAATCGATAAAAATCTTGAACAAAGTCTTTCAAAAAAATTTGTTCAGGTTTATCCTGTGGCTTTTCTAAATCATAGACCAAAAATTCCGCAAAGTTGCATACGATAATCCATCGAGGTTTTTCGCTTGCTTTCATTTCTCCCACATAACGTTTGGCTTGTTCGAATGGAGTGAGAACTGTCCCATCACTTTGTTCATATGCTTTGTGAAGGTCAATTTTCAGCCCTTTTTGTTCAATAAGAACTTTTGTTGATGAAATATATGCGTCAATAAATGAAGTGTGAGATAGCTTTACCCTTTTTTCAAATTCTATATACGAAGCACCGTCGGCAATGCCTAATACATTTTGCAACAACTGAATCCAAAAACGTTGAGTTTCCTGTTTTTCATCGCCACGGCCAGCCCATTCTTCTGCAAATTCCTTTGCTGCTTTCTTTTTTTCTGTAATTATCATAATGATTGATAGGTTGTGCATTTACTATCAATCACTATAATCGGATAACAAAAAAGGTGCAAGCTTTTCTTTCTTATCCACGAGGAGCCTGCAAGAACCACGTTCAAATCCAAGATTAGCTTACACCTGATAGGTGCAAGCATCAACAACCATGGATTTGAACGAGAAACATTCTTCTCGTGGATTAACTTTATACGATAACTCTAAATCATCAGTTTGCAGGCTTTTGATTTGGATAAGAATAATAGTTAATGCTATGATTAATACTATGTTATAAATTTTCTATTTCTACATTATTACTTTATTTTGATTTACAATTTCCTTTGCCACCACACAAAAACGAGTAGCGTAGGATTTTGCGAAAATAGAAATAAAATTCGGAATTATCTACTTTGGTGTTGTAAAAAATATCCGTAATCTTTTTTATTGGAAATGAAACGCTATCGGGGGAGATTCCTTGCCTCGCATTGCTCGGCTGCGGAATCTGTTTCCCCTCTTTGCAATAGTTTGATGTAAGTTTTTGTCTTACAAGGTGTAAGAAAATTTCACTTTTTAGTTATCACAATTTTATTTTCTGTCACTATCACCTCGCACCAGTCGGGCGAAACGGTTGTCTGGGTCTGCGAAATGACTTGCAAAAAGTCTTTGTGAAGCACTTCCGAAACGTCTTTCAGCCGTTCCACGTCGATGTTGGTGCGTTTGAGCATATCGTACACCGTCTGGCGATGTACGTTGAGCAGTTTTGCCAATTCCGAAGCCGACATATCCTGTCGCTTCATTTCCGCTTTTATAAGCGAGCCAATGTGTAATTTATTCATTGTTGTAAATTTTTAACGTTAACACTCCGTTGACGTTTGCGCAAAATCAACAATGCAAGTATAAACTCGGATTTGAGTAGGCAGGATGTAGGATTTGAAAATAATTTCACCCCACAACCCTTATAAATACTGGCTTGGCTAAAAAATTTTTGTAGGACGTAAGAAATCGCCTTACAAATTCGGCGGATTTTCGACTTTTTTGATAAAAAAAGGAGAAAAATGAAATATTTTCTCGTAATCCCAAAAGTTGGCATACTTTTTAGGTTTGTAATCCCAAAAATCGGTATGATTTTTAGGTTCATTGAAAATCTTGGGAATTTTTAAGAGAATCCGAACGAAATCGACGGTTATTGTATATGGGCATTATTCTTCGTCAATCTCAACTCTTTCAATGTAATACTCCATTGTGGAAAGTTTCTCTTCCGTCGAAAGCATACTTTTTATGAGCCGCATTGCGTGCCGTTCCTCAAAGTTAAGGTAATTCAAAAATTCAGGTTGGTTTTTGTGGATGTCCAACACTTTTAAAAATACCAGGTCCTTGTCTTTCAGAATCTCCTGTTGCTTGAATTCGTGGAGTTTATTAACGAATTTTCGTCGCGAAATCGGAAGTTTTTTCCTCTCCTCAAAGTAGAGTTGATAGGCCTCGTCGCTTATAAAAGCGGTTCGTTCCAAGCCAATTAAATGACGGATTATCTTCAATTCCGCTTCAATCATTTCCAACGGCTCGTTGATGTATTCGCTAAATGCCTGAAAGTCTATTACTTGTCCAGAACGAATCAGTTTCATGGTTTCGCCAAATGGAGCAACCATTTCTGCTAATTTGGGATAGGCAAACGTCCGTTCCTGCAATCGTTTCACGGGAACGAGGAGTTTGTCGTCCATGTGGTTTATGTGATCAAGATAAGAGAGCCGTCGTATTTTCACATATTTTTCAGCCGCCTCTATTGCTTTTCGAAACGAAGGATAGATAATTTCAAATCCGTCGCGGTTGGTGATTTTTGCCCCGTTTGCCAAATCTACTCAAACATACGCAATACAATTTTTCTGCGTTATGCCACCTTTCGTATTCAACACATACGACCAACAAAAAACTGCGGGCAAACTTGCTCGCAGTGTGGTCGTAGGAATTGCACCATTAGAAAGGCAAGTCGCCCGCAAAGCAGGGCATCGCACTTGTATCTTTCTTTATTTGCATATTCCTGAAATTTCCTACGTTTCACTGCGAATAGACAAATAGCAAACGCTATGGTATTATGTTATTATTTCCTTTTCTCTACATATTTATTGTGTTTTGAATTATTTCCTCTAACCGCACAAAAAAGTATGGAATAGAGGTCGTAAAAATAGAAAAAAATGAAATAACTCGTTTTTCTACAAATAATAATTCTTGATTTGCTTGAGAGTTTTTTCTCCGTTGGTGGTTTTGAATGCTGCCAATTCTCCCCATTCGTTGCCTAAGAGTTTTGTAAGTTCACGCAACAGACTGCAAATCTTTTTGGTCTGTCCCTGTTTATAGAATAACGACAGATTGTGGTCGGTAACAAGACGTATCAGTTCGTGATTCGCCAAGTCAGTTCCTATTTTGTATTTGTCGTCTTGAAATAATTTAAGTATTTCCGTTTCTTGGCTTTTATCAATTGTGATTCGCTGTTCTTCGGCAGAAACGTGTTCTTTCCCCTTCCATTTTCCATTTCTCTGTTGCTTCAGACGAGCAATCTCATTCTCAATCACCACGGCAAGCAAGTAGGAACGCTTGTTCTCGGTGATTTCCTTAATAGTGTCGTCAAACATCATAGGAGCCACAAGAACCTCTTGCACGGAGTATAAATTCAAAATTTCTTCCGAAATCAGCATATAATCTTGATAGAAGAACGTAGGCGTTTTCGTAGGATAAATTTGTTCGTCCTGAAAAAGAATTCGTATCGTTTCCCATAAAGTAAGGTTCAACCGCGAACGAAGACCTTCCAGCGTGGAAAGTTTCGTCTCAATGGAATCTTGTTTGAGTGTGGTGGCAATTATTTCCGCTATTTCTTGTACGTTTATGTCGGGTAAATGCTTCATTGTTCAACGATAAATCTTCAAAATAGTATATCGTCAAAGATACATAAAAAGTAGATTTTGCAAAAAAACTGAGTTTTTCTCAAAAAAAAATTGTTAATTTTGCATACGAAAATTTTGTGTGATGAAAAAAGCAAAAGTCCTTTATGTTTCCCAAGAAATGGCGAAGTACCTTCCCGACACTGAGATGTCGTTGAAGAGTCGATATCTTCCTCAATACATTCAAGAGAAAGGTAAAGAAATTCGTTGCTTCATGCCGAGATATGGTTTGGTCAACGAACGCCGAAATCAACTTCACGAAGTTATCCGTTTGTCTGGAATGAATCTTATTATTAATGACACGGATCATCCGCTCATTATTAAGGTTGCTTCGATTCAGCAGGCGCGTTTGCAAGTCTATTTCATCGATAATGATGAATTTTTCCGTCGTAAGGCGTTGTTTACCGATGAAAACGGCGCTGAATTTGACGACAACGACGAGCGTATGATTTTCTTTGCCCGTGGCGTGCTCGAAACGGTGAAGAAACTGCGTTGGGCTCCCGATATTGTTCACTGTCATGGCTGGTTCACGTCGTTGCTTCCTTTGTATCTCAAGAAGACTTTCTACGAAGATCCGCTTTTTGCCAACGCAAAGGTTGTGTATTCGCTTTACAACAATAGTTTCAATACTAAGTTCTCGAATGATTTCGCCAACAAAATTCATTTTGACGGAATTACCGACGAGGACATCCAACCTATAAAGAACGGTGCCGATTGGCTGAGTTTGAATAAGTTGGCTATCGACCAGGCCGAAGGTATTGTGTTGGGTGAACAAGATGTTAATGCGGAATTGATTCAATATTGCAAAGACAAAAAGAAAGTCATTCTTCCGTATCAAGGGCTCGAAGACTATGCCGATGCATATTCTGATTTTTACGATAGTCTTTTACCCGATTTACCTGATGCAAAATAAAATGAACGTGAAGTTGTCGCTTCTTGGTTGTTTGTGCTGCCTGCTATTGTTCGTTTCGTGCGACAAAGGCGACAATACTATAGGATTGGATACTCTTCCCGGTACTGATTTGCTGAAAACATTAGTGGATAGTACGTCAACAACTATCACTTTATCGACGACCGACGACGATTCTGTTCGTTCTTCGGCAGTTTCTTATATGGTGGGCGAGATGAACGACGACGTGATGGGAAAAACGCGTGCCGGATTTGTAACCCGATTGTATGTGCAAGGGTTGAATTTAGACGATTTGGCAAATTTCGTTCTTGATTCTGCCTGTTTCCGACTTTCAAAATCACACAAATATGTGTATGGCGACACCAATACGGCTCAAACGTTCTCACTCTACGAAGTTACGCAAGATGTTACTGTGGAGGATTGTAAAAATTATTGTCAATCAAAGACAACGCCCACGTGCTTGTCTTCGTTGACTCCGTTGATGGATATAGATTTCAAGAAACACGCCGATTCCGACACGTCGTATCTTTATAAGTTGCCAGATGAGGTTGTAAATGCGATTTTTTCAAAAATTTCGGCATGCTACGATGCCTCACAGTCGCCACAACATTTTGATTCACTGTTTATTAGACAATTCAAGGGAATATACTTGACTACGAAAAACGATGCGTTCAACAATGCACAATCTGTCATAGTGCATTGCATTCCCGAGCTGAAGTTTTATTTCCATAATAAAAGTGATGCGACAACGGAATCGTTGGTGTTTGCCCCGTCACCACAAGCGTATAACAAACCTTTGTCATCCGACCCGAGTCAGATTTATTTGCAGGCAATCAATGTGTATGAGCATGAATATCCGACGACAATCTCGTCAAATCTTAATACTGAAGCGAGCGAAACATACGTGCAAGGTTTTAACGGCTTGAAAACGAAAGTGCATTTTTCTGGTCTGGAATCGTGGAGAGACAATATGCAGTTGAATAGTTCCGACCCGTTGCTAATCAACATTGCGCGACTTTCAATCCCGTTGAAGGAATCACGCAATACGTATCTTCCGCTCAATTTACGCATTTACAACGATTCTCGGGACTTGATTTATTCAACAATGTCGGCTACAAAAGATAGTACGTGCTATTTGTTTGATATTCAATATTTCATGCAATATCTCTATGACCATTCTGCTACGGCAGACGATTATTCCTATGAAATTTGCATTCCCGAAAACAATATCTATGGCAATGCCTTTGTGTTAGACGGGACGGCCTCGAATAAGCTGAAGCTGACGATTACCTACACAAAATAACTCATTGGTTATGAATGTAATACAAGAGTTTGGTACGGCACTGTCGCTACATGGGAAAGCATTTTCCTTCATCAGGAAAAACGGACTTTCGTGGACATTTCTCATTCCTATCGCCTTGTTTCTCATTCTATTGACCGTAGGATTGTACTCCATTGGCGAGCTGACGGATTACTTGACTATGAAAATCTTATACAATTATGTATATGACGGTTTCGTAAGTTCCCTATTGTTGATTCTTTTCAGGATTCTTTTTTTCATTGTGATAGGAATGTGGGGCGGATACATTATAGTAATAATAATGTCGCCGTTTCTTGCGTACATATCGGAGAAGACGGAAAAAATAATCACGGGCAATGATTATCCATTCAACCTCAGTCAGTTTATTAATGACGTGATTCGTGGTATTCTGTTGGCATTGCGTAACTTTTGCATGGAAATGCTCATTAGTATCGTGTTTTTTCTCTGTTCTTTCTTTACTGCGGCAATGGCGGCACCGTTTGTCTCCGTCATTTTATTTCTCGTATCTGCATATTTCTATGGGTTTTCATTCATAGATTATACCAATGAAAGACGGAAACTCTCGGTGAAACAAAGTGTTCGCTATGTTAGTCAACGAAAAGCTATGAGTTGCGGTCACGGATTCATATTTGCATTGTTGTTGTACATCCCCGTTCTTGGCGTTGCCTTGTCGTCATTTTATGCCATCATAGCAACCGTTGCGGCTACGATGCACGTTTTGGAAATAGAAAATCAGCAATTAGCGTAAATCGTCAGTGTCGATTCGCAAATTTTGAATGATAAACTCTTGTCTGTCAGGAGTATTGTCACCCATGTAGAAATTCAGCATTTCGCTTAATTGTGTGTCGTGGTTTATGACAACAGGTTCCAAGCGAATATCTTTTCCTATAAACGTAGAGAATTCATCGGGTGAAATCTCGCCAAGACCTTTGAATCGTGTGATTTCCATTTTGGGGTCGGAGCTCAGGGCTTTGATGGCAGCCACACGTTCCTCATCGGTGTAGCAATAGCGAGTTTCCTTTTTGTTTCTGACGCGGAACAAAGGTGTTTGTAAAATATAAACGTGTCCTTCGCGAATCAAATTGGGACAATATTTCAGGAAGAACGATACCAGCAACATTCTGATGTGCATACCATCGTCATCGGCATCGGTGGCAATGATGACTTTGTTGTAACGAAGATTTTCCAACGACCCTTCTATATTGAGTGCCGATTGCAAAAGATTCAGTTCCTCGTTTTCGTAAATCTCTTTTTGCTTTGCTTTTATTGCATTCAGTGGCTTACCTCTCAAACTGAAAACCGCTTGAGTTGATGCGTTTCGGGATTTCGTGATGGAACCGCTGGCTGAATCCCCCTCGGTAATGAAAATGGCCGTTTCTTCACGAAGTTCGTGAGTCGTATTGTAGTGATAGCGGCAATCACGCAATTTTTTATTGTTCAAGTTTGCCCGCTTCGACATAGACTTGCTACGAACGACGTCAATTGCCTTGCGTTCTTTCTCGGAATCTTGGATTTTTTTTGCCATCACCTCGGTAATTTCGGGATGTTTGTGCAAATAATCGTCAAGTTCCTGTTTCACGAAGTCGTTCACAAACTTGTTGACCGTGATACTATCTTCTTGTGGCGTCATATTGCGTGAACCCAGTTTCACCTTTGTCTGGCTTTCGAACACGGGTTCCTCAACACTTATTGCAATAGCACCAACAATGCCATTCCGAATATCGGACAGTTCCTGATTTTTATTGAAAAATTCCTTTATTGTTTTCCCAAGTGCCTCTCGGTATGCACTTTCGTGTGTTCCACCTTGAATTGTGTATTGCCCGTTCACAAACGAATAATAATCGTCGCCTGTTTGTTCGGTATGCGTAAGAACAATTTCAATGTCAGTGCCTTTAAGATGGATAATCGGGTAGAGAGGAACTATTTGCTCTCTTTCAAAATTTTCGGTCAACAAATCCAACAAACCATTTTTTGAGTTGAATTTCAGTCCGTTGTAATTTATGGTAAGTCCCGTATTTAAGTACGAATAATTACGCATCATTGTCTCGATGAAATCATCTCGGAAAGCATAATTTTCAAAAAGACCTTTGCTTGAATCCGGCTCAAACTCGATGAGAGTGCCTCGTTGTGTTTTGTTTCCGTCATCTTTTATAACTCCTGTATCGGAAACAAGTTCTCCTTGTTTGAACTCAATTCGGCGAGTTTCGCCATCGCGGAACGATTGAGCTGCAAATTTCCATGAAAGAGCATTGACCGCCTTGGTGCCCACACCATTCAAACCGACAGATTTCTTGAATGCCTTGGAATCGTATTTTGCACCAGTATTCAAGATTGATACGCAGTCAAGCAATTTTCCAAGAGGAATTCCACGACCATAGTCACGGACCGTTACTTTGCCATCTTTTACGGTAACATCAATTACTTTCCCTTCATTCATACGAAATTCGTCAATGGAGTTGTCAATCACCTCCTTGACAAGAACGTAGATACCGTCGTCGGAATGCGAGCCGTCGCCAAGTTTACCGATATACATACCAGGACGAAGACGTATGTGTTCTACGCCTTCGAGGGTTCTGATGTTTTCTTCTGTATATTCGTTAATTTCAGCCATTTTGCACCTTTACAATTTGCACAACAAAGGTACTTTTTCGTCGCAAAAAGGAAATACATACTCGCAACGAAGATTTCACGAGTTATCAACAATTATACAACGAGCGAGAAAGACGTTACTGTTATTTTGTCGTTTTTTTCGCTTGTTTTTTTACTGGAGAAGGAGCAGGTGTCGAAGAATTGTTTGTTGTTTTCTTTGCCTGTTTCTTTTCTGTCGTGCCAGAAGCTTGTTGTGACTGATTCGTTGTAGATTTTTTCGCTTGCTTTTTCGGCAGATTTTGTTGTGGAGTAGTGCCGTTTGTCGTTGGATCTTGTTGAGAATTGTTGGTCAAAGACGTTGGGATTGCACAAGAGCAAAGCAAAGCGATAACGAAGATTGAGATTATTTTTTTCATATCAAAAACATTTAATTATACAAAGATATAAAAAACTTGCAATAACTATACCAAAATTCAGTAGTCTATATTCCAAAAATTCAGTACCTTTGTAACGAGTATTTTTTGTTTGACAATGGAGAAATTTGTACGGAATACATTTAATATAGTACGGGCGATGCTTGTTCTGCTCTTCTCTATTGTGGCAATGGGTGCGGCTTCTCAGGAAATTCATTTTTCGCAATTTTATGCAAATCCTCTTTCTATAAATCCGGCTAATACGGCGTGGTATGATGGAAATCTCCGTGTAAACGCTATGTATAGAACACAATGGAGAGCCATTGATTCCAAACCGTTTCAGACGGTAAGTCTGAGTATGGAGAAACAATTCCAATATTATGATTTTTCGTATGGATTTGGTGTCTGTGCCATCCGTGACGAGTCGGGATATGTTGGATTGATTAATGACAAAGTTTTATTGTCGGGTGCATTTGCCCTCAACGTCAATGGACATAATTTGAGTGGCGGAATCCAGACAGGATTGGTGTATAAGACCACCAATATCTCGCATTATACCTATAATAATCAATTTGATTTAGGAGGTGAATCTGTGTTTAACCGAAATTTTGAAAACGGAGAGCAGGAAAATGGACGATTGTTCCATTTGGCAATCAACGCAGGTGTGCTATGGGACAAGCAGTTGACGTCTGATTTCATTGCAAAGGCAGGATTCTGCATTTTTAACATAAACACACCGTATGAGTCGTTTTACGGTGTTGAGTTGGAAGATTCCGAACAACCGTTGCGTGTAGCGATTCAAGGTGGTGGAAAATATACGATGAGTGCGAAAGTCACGTTACAACCGAATATTCTTTTAATGCGACAGGAGAAAGCAACAGAGATGCTTGTCGGTGGAAATGCTGATTATGCTCTCAAAAAAGATATGGCGGTATATGGCGGTGCATTGTTCCGATATGGTTTTTCAAAAAATTACGATGCAATCGTATGGATTATTGGTGCGAAATATAAGAGATTCAACATAGGTGCAAGTTACGACGTAAACTTTTCTTCGTTGCACGAAGCCACGAATTATCGAGGTGCGTTTGAAGTATCGTTGACCTATTTGACTCCAAGTTGGAAAAGTTCTAAATTCAGAATATCATGCGAAAGATTTTAAACACACGATTACTCGTCGGAGTAATGACAGTATTGCTTGGAAGCACAGCATTTGCTCAAACTGAGGATTTATCATCGTATTCCCCAAGAAAACTCAAATCTATGGGATACAGTGCCATGTCGGTTGGCGACAATTATTCGGCGATAGAGTATTTAAAGGCATACTGCGACAAGAAGAAAAACAAGCCAAAAGTGCTTTTTGACCTTGCTGAATGTTACAGGGCAACAAGAAACTATATCCCTGCTGCGACGTACTATGACAAGACGATGCGACTTGACAAGAAAAACTTGGTTGCCATCTATCATTATGGCGAAATGTTGAAAGTTTATGGCTATTATGACGAGGCAAAAAAATATTTTGTTCAGTTCAAACAATTATATAAAGGTGGCTATGACATTGATTACAAACGACTTGTAACGCAACAGATTATGGCTTGTGATTCGGCACAAATGCTTATAGATTCGGCTCAATCGGTGCAAATCACCCGTTTGAACAATACTATCAACAAAGCATCGGTGGAACTTTCGCCCATATATTTAAACGACACTACATTATTATATGCATCATTGCGCACCGATAATCCTGTTATTTCAGCAGAAGGAGAAAACGCAAATATGCCGTATCGCCATTTTTATACTGCCAACAAAGTGAAAAACGAATGGCAATTCAATCAAGAATGGTCGGAAGGAGAGTTTAATCTCAATAATGTACATAGTGGCAACGGAGCTTTTTCACCCGACAGAAAAAGTTTCTATTTTACTCGTTGTGAAAGTGATTGGCAACATAAGACCAATTGCCAAATCTATGTAAGTCATAATAATAAAGGTCGTTGGTCGGAGCCAGAATTGTTGCCTCCAACTATCAATATGAAGAAAACCAACAATACGCAACCAGCGGTTGGTACCGATTCAAAACGAGGCGATTTGATTTTGTATTTCGTGAGTGACCGTCCCGACGGGAAAGGCGGCTTGGATATTTGGTACAGTGTTTTTCTGTCGAAGAAAAACGAATGGCGTGAAGCCAAAAACTGTGGTAACAAGATAAATACTGCCGGCGACGAAATGACGCCGTTCTATCAAATGAAAGAGAGAACGCTGTATTTCAGTTCAAATGGTTGGTACGGACTCGGAGAACAAGACGTATTCAGAGCGACTGGCGAATTGACAAAATGGACACCTGCCGAGAATGTCGGTTATCCTATCAATACAGGTTTTGACGACATTTATTTTTCGGCCGATGCAACGACAGTGAACGGATTCTTGGTATCGAATCGTCCAGCCGAAAAGAAGGGCTCGACTTGCTGTGACGACATTTTCTCATATAAATATGTAGATGCAATCTCCCTTGGAGTGGATGGAACGGTTATGCTTATTCCCAATGCGACAATCGAAAAAATCATAAACGACAATATGGAGCAGGAGACGAGCAGAACGAGTACGGGCGATACTGTGATGTATGCCGAGGGAAGCATTGTTTCGTTGTTCCTTATCGACAAGAATGTGGAAGAGCCAATATTCATCGCTGCCGACACGACCGACGAGAAAGGACATTATTTCTTCGATATTTTGGCACGCAAAGACTATATGTTGCAGTTCGAGAGCGACAAGAATTTGCCACCAGAAATGCGATTCACGACGAAAAATATCTTCACGTCCGACACTCTTCACATGGATGCTATCGGAATTGACTATCTTTCGAAGGATGCATTTCGCATAAAAAACATTTATTATGACTTTGACAAGTCAAATTTGAGTTTAGAATCGAAAAAAATTATTTCTCGTACCATTTTATATATAATGAATGAATATCCTCAAATTATTGTTGAAATTGGTAGTCATACCGACAATAAAGGAGGTGACAGATACAACTTACGACTCTCGCAGAAACGAGCTGAGAGCGTTGTTAATTATCTGGTACAGAATGGAATAGATCCCAATAGATTGCGTGCGAAAGGGTATGGAGAGATGCATCCTTTAGCACCAAATACCAACGAAGATGGAAGTGACAATCCCGAAGGTAGAGCCAAAAATAGAAGGACAGAATTTAGGGTAATTGGAACTTTGAATCAATATTTTGAAATAATTTACGAAGAATAATAAACCTTTTTTGAATTTGTTTCGTATATTTGGGGCGTTATATGTTGAATAATGTAAATATACACTTATGAAGTACAAATATTTGATACCAAGTATCTTAATTTTTTTCGGGTTGGCAATTAACTCTTTTGCGCAGGTTGATTTGTCATCATATAGTTCCGGAAAACTGAAAAAAATGGGTGAAAAAGCGGTGAATTGTGGAGATTATTACTCTGCAGCTCGCTACTATGAGGCATATTGCAAGGAAAAAGAAGATTACAAGGCAATGTTCCAATTAGCTGAGTGTTATCGTTATACTCGTAATTATGCAGCAGCTGAATTGTGGTATGACAAGGCGTACAAGGCAAATCCACAAAAAAATGTGAAAGCTTTGTATTATTATGCTACGATGTTGAAGACATCGGAACGATATGCAGAGGCGAAAGGACATTTCAAATCGTTCAAAAAAGAATATGCAGGTGCAAAAGATTTCAGTGTATATTCGGCATTAGTAAAACAACAATTGATTGCGTGCGACTCGGCTCCATCGTACATTGCAAATCCGTTGAATATGGCTGTAAATCCATTGGATAATTCTACGAATACCGAAGGAATGGAATATATGCCGATTTTCTTGGATAATAACGCTTTTGTATATGCAACAGAGGCATTGGATTCACTTGGCGCAAATAGCGGATTGGATTCACTTGTTCCTCCAAAATTTTTCGAGGCAACATATGCGGGCAATCGTTGGATGACAAAAGACGATTGGACAATGAACGTACAGGAAACTCCTAATTTGAATGCAATGCACGGAGCATTTTCTCCTGATATGCAACGTTTTTATTTCGTTCGTTGTGAAAAAGGAAAGAAGAAATTCTTGTCATCGAAATATAAACCAGACCTTTGTAAGATTTATATGACGAAAAACACTTTCGGTACATGGCAAGCTCCTGAAGAATTACCAGAAATCATCAATGCAAAGAAAACGTCTAACATTCAAGTTGCAATTGGTAACGAATCAAAGAAAAACGACGAGATTTTGTATTTCATCTCTGACCGTGAAGGTGGTCGTGGTGGATATGATATCTGGTATTCAATCTTCATGTCAAAAAAGAACGAATGGAGAGCTCCAAAGAACTGTGGTAACAAAGTGAACTCGGCTGGTGATGAGATTTCTCCATATTATGATGCAGTAACAAGAACATTGTATTTCGCTTCTAACGGTTTTGCCGGTATGGGTGAATTTGATATCTTCCGTTCAAATGGTGAAATGAGTAAATGGACACCAGCAGAAAATATGGGTTTTCCTATCAACTCTCCGTATGACGATTATTATTTCGCATTAAGTCCTAACGGTAAAAAAGCGTTCTTCGCTACAAACCGTGTTGGAACAATGACAGGAGGTCAAGAAACATGTTGTGATGACTTGTATTATGTTGACTACGAAGATGTTAAATTCGATATTCCTGTAACAGGTCGTGTATATGAATTGGTTGATAACAAACTTAGCTCTATTGTTGACAAGAGTTTCTCAACTACATCGACGACAGACAGCGTACAAGTTGACTTAACAAGTGCTGAAGGAAATGTAAATGATTCTACTCAAGTTGCAGCTGCTCCAGAAAAAGAAATCAAATATCTTGCTGGTAGTCGTGTAGCTCTTTATATTGGTAACTCTAACGAAAAAGTATTCATCGCAAGTACCGAAACAGATTCTACGGGACGTTACTACTTTACAGTTGAGCCAAATCACCAATATATTCTTCAATTTGAAAATGTTCGTTCTGGTTCCGCATTCATTCCGTTCTCAACGCGAGGCATTACCGAACCTGACACACTTCATTTGAAAGATTACGGAATCAATTCTTTAACCAAAGAGGCATTGGTTGTTAAGAACATTTACTATGAATATGGTAAATTCCGTCTGAAAAAAGAACAAAAAGACATTTTGGACGAATCGGTTGTGTCTTTGATGAGAGAAGCTCCTGAAATCGTAGTAGAATTGAGCAGTCACACCGATGACCACGGAGGTGAGGCATTCAACATGAAATTGTCTCAGAAACGTGCTGATGAAATTGTCAATTACGTTATCAAACAAGGTATCGAGAAAGAAAGAATCATAGGTAAAGGATATGGTTATTCAGTTCCTGTGGCTCCAAACAAATTTGACGATGGTACCGACAATCCAGACGGTCGTGCTATGAACCGTAGAACAGAATTTAAAGTTATTGGAACGGTTTCTGAATACGATAACTTTATTGATGAAGACTAATAGTAAAAAAAATATAACAGTAGAGACGCCATTAATGGCGTCTCTACATTTTTTTTTCACATTTTCTTTACTTCTTCTTTTTGCCGGAAATACGTTTGCTCAAAAAGCAGACTTGGCAAAAACACCTCCAATGGGATGGAATAGTTGGAACACATTTGCGACCAACATCAATGAAGAATTGGTTATTGGTGTTGTTGACAGTATGGTTTCAATGGGTTTCCGTGATGTAGGATACAATTATGTCGTAATAGACGATGGTTGGATGCTTCGCGAGCGTGACGAAGAAGGCAATTTGGTTGCCGATCCCGAAAAATTCCCCAATGGAATCAAACATCTTGCCGATTACGTTCATTCAAAAGGAATGAAGTTTGGCATATATAATTGTGCTGGGACACAAACGTGTGGCGGTTATCCAGGTGGACGAGGTCACGAATATCAAGATGCACGATTATATGCTTCGTGGGGCGTTGATTACTTAAAATACGATTGGTGCTATCACGGAAATCTTACGTCGGATGCGGCTTATACCACAATGCGTGATGCCTTGTATGCCACAGGCAGACCGATTTTGTTCAGTATATGTGAATGGGGTGATACCGAGCCATGGTTTTGGGCTGGCGAAGTAGGGCATGCGTGGAGAATCTCTGGCGACATTTATCCTTGCTATGATTGTGAAGACCGTCACGATGACGGGTTGCCCACACAATGGTCGGCATGGGGAGTCATGAAGATTTTGAATATGAGAAATAACGACACTTTGCGTCGGTATGCACATGCGGGGGCTTGGAACGATTTTGATATGATGGAAGTTGGTAACGGGATGACGCCTGCCGAAGACAGAACACATTTTGCTATGTGGTCGCTGTTGGCATCGCCACTCATGTTGGGGAACGATGTGAGAAAAACATCGAAAGAGACGATAGCACTATTGACCAACAAAGAGATTATTGCCGTAAATCAGGATGCGTTAGGTATTCAAGGGTTTAAATATCTCCAAGATAAGAATCTTGAAATTTGGGCGAAGCCATTACAAGGCGGGGCGTGGGCATTGTGTTTTCTTAATACGGGAAATGAGTCGGAGAAAATTACGTTTAACTGGAATTCTCATACAATAATAGATAAGATTTTTAATAAAGAAATATCGTTTGCAAAGACACCTTGTAAAATTCGTGATTTGTGTGCAAAGAAAGATGTGGGGACAACCAAGAAGCCGTTGGTTGCAACAATTGCCAGTCACGATGTTTTAATGGTAACTTTGAAACCGCTAAAAAAGTAAGACATGGCAGAAAGAACAGAAATTGACAATTTTTCTATTGACTGTGTTATTTTCGGATACGAAAAGGGGGAACTCAAGGCCTTGTTTATCAAAAGAAGTACAGAACCCGATTTTGGGAAAATGGCTTTGCCTGGAGGTTTCGTGTATTTGGATGAAGATTTGGATGCTGCTCCTATGCGAAGATTGCACGAAATGAGTGGTTTGACCGACATCTATATGAAGCAGGTGGGTACTTTCGGGAGAACCGACCGATATCCGATTCGACGCGTTGTAACCGTTGTGTATTATGCACTAGTGCGTATTTCCGATTATTCGGTGACAATTGGTCAGGACGCTTCGGAAATACATTGGATTCCTGTTACTCAGGTGCCAGAACTCGCGTTCGACCACAGGGAATTGTTCGATGCTGCATTACAAACATTGCAGTCGCAAGTTCATATTGACCCCATTATCTTTAATTTGTTGCCTGACGAGTTTTCTCTTTCCGATTTGCAAGATGTGTATGAAACTGTAACGATGCAAACGTTTGATAAGCGAAATTTTAGAAGAAAAATTTTACGATTGAATATCTTGAAATATACAGGACGAAAGTATTCCAGCGTGTCACATAGAGTTGCTCGTACTTACACGTTTGACAAACAAGCATATAATGCTATGCTTCAAAAAGGATTTATGTTTTCTGTGTAATGTGTTCTATTTCTCGGAACGAACACGGGTCACATCGTTCTGAATGGCATTTTGTAATTCGGTCAGCGACGTAAATTGCTGTTCGTCACGAAGTTTCTTTGAAAACGCGATTCTGATAGTTTTCCCATAAATATCTTGCGAGAAATCCAATACGTGCACTTCCACCGAAAGTGGCAAGTTGGTGTTGATTGTTGGATTGTTTCCTATATTGATAACTGCTTGATAATCAGAATTGTCAATCGTTACTATGCCACTATATACGCCCTTGGCTGGAATTTCCTTATAGTCAGAATTGACTTGCACGTTAGCGGTAGGGAATCCGATGGTTCTGCCAATTTGTGAACCGGCAATCACTTTCCCGTTCAAGAAATAGGGATATGACAAAAATTTGTTTGCTGTTTCTATGTTACCTTGGGCTATGTTGTTTCGAATTTTTGTCGAACTAATTGTTTGATTTTCAATAGAAAATGCTGCAATTTGTTCAACGTTGAATCCCAGTTGGTTACCATATTCTTGCATTAAGGCGAACGTTCCCGAGCCATTGTGTCCATACCGATGGTCGTGACCAATCACAACTTTTTTTGCCCCAATGCCACGATGAATGATTGTCGAGATATATTCTTCGGGTGATAACTGTGCAAAATCAGCAGAAAAAGGAAGAATAAGGCACACGTCTAATCCCAATTGTTCAAGCATGCTGAGTTTTTCGTCCATTGTGGTCAGCATTTTGAAACCGTCGGTTTTACCGAAAAAGATTCGCGGATGCGGCCAGAATGTAAGCAAAACAGATTCTCCGTCAATGTTTTGTTTTGCTTGCTCCAATTGACGTAAAATAGCCCGATGGCCAGCGTGCACGCCGTCGAACATCCCTATTGTAACTATAGGATTTCGTGCTGAAAACTCTTCTATGGAACGATATACTCTCATTCTTCGGCAAAAGTAACGAAAAGAATAGTAAAAACGTTTTGTTACCGAAGTTTTATGTTGTATTTTTCGCAAGCAAAAGAAATATGGAAAATAAAGAGTTAAACTGTGCCATTTATGTAGTTCATGCCTTACATGGCTATGAAGTGCACGAACAAAGAATCAAGACGTTGTTTAAGGAGCATCAGCTTGATTTCGAGTTTGTTACGGATGGCGACGTGTCGTTGTTCAGCGACGAAATTCTTAGCAAATATTTTACTCCGAGTTTTAAGGAATTCCCTAAGAAAGGAGCACTCTCTTGCACATTGAATCATATTTTATCGTACGAGAAATTTTTGCAGACCGATTATCCGTTTGCCATTATATTTGAAAACGATCCCTATTTTCTTCCCGATTTTCATAAAAATCTGTTACGAATTCTTGCCGAGGCAAAGACATTGCAACCTGGTTTTATTGTTTCTCTGGAAAACACCACACTGACGTTTCCAGGATTCTTTCAAATGAGACGCAACCAATGCTTGTATCGTGCAAAAAAAGGACGTATGGCGGGAGCATATTTAATAGATAGAGTAGGAGCACAAAACGCATTAGCAGATTTACAAACTCGCAAATGCGGTGATATTATTGACTGGTGGCACAATTCTTTGATAGAAAACCACGTCATAAGAATGTATTGGGCTCAGCCAGCAATTAGCGAGCAGGGGTCACACAATGGCTTATTGCACGGCAGTATTTCTACACGACAAAAGTCAACCAAAAGACGAATAAACTGGCTTTTGCAAAAATTCTACAAAAGCTATATCAGACGTATATTCCCAAGTCTTGACCTTATCTCGAAACGGAGAGCAAAAAAGATTGACGGAGAAAGGTAAAAATTCCTATGATAAGGATAAAGTGCTATTCCGTTGGAAAAACCTCATTAAAAAAGTTTACATAGAAAGAAAAGTAATCAAGTTCTTGCTGTGAATACTTTTGTCTAAAAGATTGCATTTAGGTTCTATTTGATGTATATTTGCAACCAAAACAATTGAATTATGGCACAAACAGCTTTTACGGTAAGAATGGATAGCGAGGTGAAGAAAAACTTTGACTATCTCTGTTCTGAATTTGGAATGTCAACCACCACAGCCATTAACATTTTCGCTAAAATGGTGATTCGGAAACGGAAAATACCGTTTGAAATTGAATTAGACAACGAACAAGAAATCCTTCGACAAGGGCGTAAGGCATTTTTAGCACTCCGTGAAGAAGCACAAAAAAGTGGCATGCACCTGACGTTGGACGATATAAATAACGAAATTAAACTTGCAAGAGAAGGCAAATGACGTATTGTTTCTTGCTTCCACCTCGCAATAAATCACCTTTACAACATCGTTGTAAAACTGAAAAACATCTTTTTCCGTCATTTCTTATTTCAATATTGCGTCGATTTCTGAATTGATTTCTTGTGAGGAAAGCAAACTGTTGCGTAACACGTTTCCTCTGCCTATTGTGGGAAATTCAGAAAGAAAGGTGAGTCTTTTTATGTTCAATGAATTCTCGAAATTTCTCTGGAGAAAAATCTCTTAATTGTGCCGAAGTCAACCCCGTTACGACTTCTATGTGCTTTACATTTTCTTTTGATAACATAGTGTATTCTTTTTTACAAAAATAAAGTTTTTCGCTTTATGTGAAATAGTTTTGTAAAAAAAAACGGCAAACCTTTGGGGGATTGCCGTTAATAGACTTAATGGTTTATTCTAACGCCTTTCATTATCATATTTTTCTTTAGAAATAATATAATTTTCATCTTTTGAATATATTCGGAGTTGCTTATCCCCATTAGGATTCTTTTTGTTTTTTCCTGTGTCTATTATTTCGTAAATTTCTTTTACATCACTCAAATGAATACGATTAGATTCATCCGATTTTTTTGATTCATTTAATTCTTCTCTTTCTTCTTTATTTTTCACAATTACTAGTTCGTCTTCAAATAAAACGACCATATAAAGAAGGCCATTGAGTCTGCCATCGTTATTGAAAACAATTGATAGTCTATGTTGTTTATTCCCAAACAAATCACTTAACTTGTTTTTTACATCAAATAAATCCATAATACTTTTATAAATTTTTAGCAAACATAAAAAATCCTATAAAAAAACAAAATAGGCAACCTTATTGGCTGCCTATTTCTGATAAAAATTGTTTATTTATTAATCGTAATATTCAAATGTATAGGTACATCCATCATACACCATTTTTGAAGGACGACCTTTTTCATCTAATGTGGTTGATATAATGGAAAGCGCACCTGTACCATATTTCACAGAACTTGGTATATTTTTACTGACATTTTTCATAAATTGAATTGTATATATTGGCTCTGCATCATCTAACCACAAACAAAAGTCTATATTTGTTTTGTTTTCAATGTCAGAGTATGCTATTGTCGACGTTTCCTCTTCTTTCCCATCATCATAGATGTACGTGTCTTTTATGGTAGTAAGATTTCCATTTGACCAAGCATAAACTATAGAACCATTTTCGTTCCAACTTATTTTTGACAAATATCCGTCCACAAAAGAGTATGTTCCCTTATATTGTTCACCATCGGAATACATTCCTTCTTGTTTTGAAATGACATTTTCGGTGGCATCCAATGTAATTACTTCTTCTTCTCCATCGAACCCTTTATAATTAACAGAAATGGCAGAAGGATATGAAAACGTTCCCCCATCAGTTTCCCCATCTGAATCAACACCGGTCCATTTAACAATTTTGTTGTTTTCATAAGTGAAAGTATATTTTACATAATCACCATCCTCTGAGATAGTAAGACTCTTTACCAAATACACTTTGTTCTTTTCCTCTTTTTTCTCATCTTTGTCATCACTTCCGCAGGAATATAATCCAAACATAGCTGCAAGACATAAAGATAGAATTTTAACTGTTTTCATAATACCTCCATTTTTTAATTAAACACAATGAATAAATTTTAGTGTGCAATATTTTCTTGCACTTTTGTAAAAATTAACTTTACAAAAGTAAAAATAAATTTCACCGATGCAAATTTTCTTTAACTTTTTGTAAAAATATTTTTGTTTTTGTCAATAAAAACTTTTGCAAGTTGCAGGTATGAATATAGAAGAACTACATATAGGAGATTGGATTCGTAAAGTTGCAGTGCAACAAAATGTTACTGTGGCTGAATTGGCACGTAAATTAGGAATGTCAAGGCAAAATCTTACAAGCAAACTCAAAAATGATTCGTGGGATGTGAAAGAATTATTTGCGGTTTCGCAAGAATTGAATTACAACTTTTTCTCGCCGTTTGTAACTGCCGACGAAAAGCCACAAGCAAAGAAATTTGTCCTCCAACTCGAAGTTGACGAAAACAAAATCCCCGAAATCCTCCGCATCATAGGCAACTCCAATTTAACTAAATTGGTGAGGTAAGCAAGTCGCCTGTCGCTGTCACTTCTAAACAAGAAATCTACTATTCCCCGTTGCTTTTATTTCAATAATAGCATATATTTGCAGAAAACAGAACGATTATGAATACACTGAAAGTTGGTTCACGGGTAAAAATTTCACCAAACATTACTGGTATGGACAAATGGATTGACGGTGTTGTAAAAACCGTTGAAGACAATCCATTTAATGGTATCGTAATATATGCAGAAGCAAATGAGAACAAAGTAGTTTATTTCAACAAACAGAAATACTTTAAGTTGGCGTAACTATGTATGCTATTGCTTTTGATATGGAAATTGCCGAGTTGAAGAAAAACTTCAATGAACAATATAATAATGCTTATTTTGAAATTGGAAAGGTTTTGAAAAAATATGGGTTTTTCTGGACGCAAGGAAGTGTATATCTTACCAATTCTAATGAGGATGGATTGGGAGTCGTTTTTGACGCTATGACTGCATTAAAACAAATAGACTGGTTTCGAAAATCCGTGCGTGACATTCGTGCATTTAAGGTAGAAGATTGGTCGGATTTTACACAAAGAATCAAATCATAATATTTTTTGTTTTTGCAAGGGTTGGGAAACAATGCCTTTTGTATTATTATGAACATCGAAGAATTTCGTGAATATTGTCTTTCGTTGCCTAAAGTGACCGAAGATATGCCGTTTGACGAGAACGTGCTGGTGTTTCGGCTTCATGGGAAAATTTTCGCCTGCGTGGCAATGGACAACCCCGACCTCGCCACAATGAAATGCGACCCAGAAAAAGCCATTGAACTCCGCGAACAATATAGCAGCATTGAAGGTGCGTTCCATTGGAACAAGAAATTCTGGAATCAAGTTTGGTTCAACCAAGATGCCGACGACAAACTCATCCGCTCCTTGGTTGACCACGCATACGACGAAGTATATAAAAAACTCCCGAAACGACTAAAATAAAGGCGTTTAATAAAATCGCTTATTACATTAAGCGATTTTTGAACTAAAAAGGTTATTGTATTAAGCGATTTCGTATATTGCTTTATGGTTAATGGGATTTTTGTATTAATCATATCTTGCAAAAAAAATTAGTTATGGACGAAATCGTAATGACTCCCGATGCTTGTATGCAGTTTCTTGTGTGGTCGTACTACTACCACGGCATTTTGCCCGAAAAGGCCGTCAGTTACAAGCACTATGGCAAGTTTGCCGACGCCGATGTACCGCATCTTGACAGTGTGAAAGACACCGTTTTCAAATGTTTTGAAGAAACGTCGATACGAAATGCCTGCAAACAGTTCCAACTAGCAAAAGAACGTCACGAACCGTGTCCGTTCCCGCAAAACGCTCTTGACGCAATGTTTGCAAAAGAAATTCAATAATTATGGAAACAAGCACTTCAATCATCATTTTTTATCTTCTTGCCATTAACATAGTGGCATTCATTGCCTTTGGTGTTGACAAATACAAAGCAAAACGCGACAAATGGCGTATTCCAGAATCAACCTTGCTCACAATGGCGGTACTTGGTGGCAGCATTGGTGCTTTGGCAGGAATGAGATTTTGGCGGCACAAAACCTTGCACGACAAGTTCCGAATAGGAATTCCCGTAATTATTGTGTTACAAATCGTGGCAGTAATCTGGTTAGGTTTAGCGTAATTTCTATCCCCATTTCTCAGCAATAAAGTCGAGCAAATCTATTGTCTCTTGCAGGTCGGTGAGATTGAGGAGTTTAATGCGTGTTTCGCGAAAGTTCTCCAATCCTTTGAAGGTGCGTGCAAATTGGCGACGCATATGAATCACGCCATACGGCAAGCCCATAAATTCAACGGATTTCAGCATAGATTCTTTGATAACCTCCACTTGTTCCTTTATGCTTGGTTCGGGAAGCAATTCTCCCGTTTTAAGATAGTGTTTTATGTGCTGGAAAATCCACGGAGCGCCTATGCTTGCACGTCCCACCATAATGGCATCAACGCCATAGTTTTCGAATGCAGCTTTGGCTTTTTGCGGAGAGTCGATGTCACCGTTTCCAATAATGGGAATGTGCATTCGGGGATTTTGTTTCACCTCACCAATCAGAGTCCAGTCGGCCTCGCCCGTGTACATTTGTGCCCGTGTGCGTCCGTGAATGGTAAGAGCTTGAATGCCAACGCCTTGTAATTGTTCTGCAACCGACACGATGGGCATATCGTTGCTGTCCCAGCCCAAACGAGTTTTTGCCGTTACTGGTGTAGAAACGGCATTCACTACCGATTTTGCAATGTCTATCATCAGTGGAATGTTTCGCAACAAGCCAGAACCAGCACCTTTGCCCGCAATTTTCTTTACGGGGCAACCAAAATTTATATCAATAATGTCGGGTTTAAACTCGGCTTCAACGATTTTTGCGGCTTCAGCCATTGTTTCGGGAACTTTGCCAAAAATCTGCACAACAAATGGTCGTTCGTACTCATAACTTTTGATTTTTCGCATTGTCTGATTTATGGAACGCACAATCGCATCGCAAGCGGCAAATTCAGAATAAAGCAAATCGGCACCATATTTCTTGCACATATAGCGAAACGACGGCTCGCTCACATCTTCCATAGGTGCGGCGAAAACGGGAAATTCATCAAATTCTATCGAGCCAATTTTCATTTCAAGCGAATGCCGTTATCTTCAATGATGATTTTCTTTGCCTTATAGAGTCCGCCAATAGCCATCTTGAAAGACTTTTTACTCATTGCAAGTTGTTCCTTGATTTCTTCCGAAGAACTTTTGTCGTGCAACGGCAAGAAACCATCGTGTTTCTCAAGTTCCGACAAAATTACCGACTCTATGTCTGAGATTTTGTTCTGATATCCTGATTTAGAAAGACTTATGTCTAATTTTAAATCTTCGCGGATTTTTTTGATATAGGCAATTCTCGTCTCGCCAATGGTAAGATTGGTGAATGTTTCGTTGTTGTAAATGATTCCCCAATAGAGGTCGTCAACAATCACTTTTGTTCCCAATTCCGTCTTGGAATGGATTTTTATCAGGACTTCGTCGCCCTCGGCATAGGGAGGGTTGTATTTGTCAAGAAATCTGTCAATCTTAGCAGAAGCGGCAATTCGGTCGGTGTCCTCGTCAATGTAAACGTACACCCAATATCTGTTGTCAGCTTTCATACGCATTTTTTGCTCGCGATACGGAACGAACAAATCTTTGGGCAGTCCCCAGTCGAGAAAAGCACCGAATTTATTCACCTCTTTTACCGTTAAATAGGCAAATTGACCCACTTCGGCAAGTGGCGTTTCTGTCGTGGCAATAATCCTATCCTCAGAATCAAGATATATGAAGACTTCAATTTCGTCACCTTCCTTCAAATCTTTGGGAGCATAGCGATTGGGCAACAAAATGCTATCGTATTCGGCTCCATCGAGATAGAAACCGAAATCAACCTTGCGAAGCACTTTGAGCGTATTTTTCTTACCGAGTTGTAACATAGTAATCGTTTGGAGACAAAAAAAGGAAATTAAATCAACATTACCAAATATAAATCCTCAATTGTCAATTATCAATTGATTCATCGTTTCAATCCAATGAACGAACACATTCGTCCTGTCGCGCCGTCGCGTCGGTATGAGAAAAATGTTTCGGGATTTGAGAACGTATCTAATCGGGAATTATGAATCTCGCCCACATTGCAATCTTGCAAGATTGTTTCCACGCAACCGTTCAAATCAAGGTACAAGTTATTATTTCTTTCCTCCAAAAACTTGTGTGGAAAGAAGTCGCGGAATTCTGCCCCGACCTCATAGTTTTCTTTCTGAATCATTGGACCAATGTATGCCACGAGATTCTGTGGATTGGCAAACTGCGACAGGGTGGCTATCATATTTTGTATAATGCCGTCGCGAGTGCCACGCCAGCCGCAATGCAAGCCGCCAATAATCGTAAAATCCTTGTCGTGGAACAATACGGAGCCACAGTCGGCAATGGAAATCGTGAGCAACAGACCTTTCTCCGTCGTGAAAAAGCCATCCGCTTCGTAATCATTTATAAACGACGCATCAGCACGAATCACGTCGGCAGAATGGATTTGGTGCAAGTTCAGTATCTTGAATTGCGGAGCGACTTGTTGAAACAACCGTGAGCGATTTTCCAAAACGTTTTCGTGCTCGTCTTTGGAATGTAGGCCCACGTTCATGCTCGCGTACACGCCAGAACTCACACCGCCTTTTCGTGTGGAAAAGCCCGCAATGCACCGAGGATTGTCGAGCCATTCAAAATGAGGTATATCTGATTCTACGTACTGCATAACCGTTTTTCTGTCTCAAAGATAGAGAAATCCGCAATCGCATATATTTTTTACCATAAAAACTTATACATTTGCAGACAAAGAATTGGTAATGAAACAAACTATTCAAGACACGATTCAGCGGTCAATAGCGGTAAAACAGGCGATTTTGAACGACGAGAACTGTATTGCTCAAATTGAATTCGTCGCAAAAAAAATGATTGACGCATATAAGAACGGCAACAAGACAATGTTTGCTGGAAACGGAGGCAGTGCCGCCGATGCGCAACATTTGGCTGCCGAACTGGTGAACAGATTTTGTTTCGACCACATCGGGCTTCCTGCGCTTGCATTGTCAACCGATTCGTCAATCGTAACATCAATTGCCAATGATTACGGCTACGATTTCTTGTTTTCGCGCCAAGTGGCGGCACAAGGGAATTCGGGTGACATTTTTGTTGGAATTTCCACGTCGGGAAATTCCGAAAATATTGTGAAAGCATTGCAGCTTTGCAAGGAAAAGGAAATTTATACCGTCGGGCTCACTGGTGGAAACGGAGGTAAAATGGCTTCATTGTGCGACACGTGCATCATAGTTCCATCGAACGAAACGGCACGAATCCAAGAGGCACACATACTCATAGGGCACATACTTTGTGGCATTGTAGAATCGGCTCTGTTTCGGAAAAATTAACGATGATGGAAAATTTATTTATAGAACAGACATCGTACACTCCACAAGTATATTTCGACGAGGAAGGCAATAAACTTTGTTTGACAGGCCGTTCGTTCCCCGAAGATGCCACATCGTTCTACACACCTGTTTTGGCGTGGTTTGAGACGAACAAAAATAATTTGCAAGCGAATTTTTCTGTTGAGGTCTTATTGGATTATTACAATACTGCCTCTTCAAAATATCTCGTAAAACTATTCCGTATGACCGAAGAATTACACGAAAAGAAAGGTTTGACGGTCTCAATCGTATGGAAATATGCGACCAATGACGAAGATATGAAAGAAGCCGGCAGTGAATACAAACAATTCATTGACATTCCGTTTGAGATGGTTGAAGTTGAAAAGAAGGTTCTTTGAGAAATCGTGAGTGACGAATAGTTTGCTTTATCGTATCAAGGTTATATAACCTTTCTCAAACATTTCCTCGTTTTTAATGCTTATTGCTTTGATAATGTATGAATACGTGTCCATTCCTTGTGGCTTGCCTTTGAATGTTCCGTCCCAGCCAATAGACATATTGTCGCTTTCGAACACGATTTGTCCCCAACGATTGTAAATTTTTACTTCAAGAAATTCTTTGATACCCCAACCTTGCACGAGAGCCACATCGTTGATTCCGTCACCGTTAGGTGTAAATGCCTCTGGCAATGCTATTTTGGAATCGAAACCGACGTTGAAATGGATGGTAGTATCGTCTGTGAAACATCCAAGTGAATCTTGCATATAGATGGTATAGTCAAGCGATTCGGGGAAATCCATACAATCATATAAAGCTCCGTCGCCACATTGCAGGTCTATGTCGGGACTTGGGCAATCGGAACAAGAAAGGAACGAAGACGGTGTCCACGAGTACGAAACGCCAGGAATTTCTCTTGTGTTCACATTGTAACTTTCGCCTGCGATAAGCGTGTGTGTGTTCGTATTTCCAACGACAGGACTTCCGTCGGCTGCGTAAAATACAATTTCAAAATCAGGAGCTCCGAGATAATAAGGTTTTTGCTGAACGAAAATGGGAATAGTGTCAATTTTGTCACAATTGTATTCGTTCTTCGTCTCTACATAGATATCTTGCGAACGAGAGATGTGAATATCGGTTTTTGCATTCTTTGAATTGGTAAACAATTCCACTGGCTTCCAGAGAATTGATGTAAAGTCGCCTGTTGCTGTGGCAGAAATTTTTTCTCCAATGCAAATAGCAGAATCTAATGCAAAAGTAACATTGGAGACAGGATAGGTCTTGACATTTTTCTGAACTTTATCATTACAAATGTGCGAGGTGAGCGATAAAGAAACAGGAATCACTGTATTGGGATTGTCAATTGTTATCGTAGGATTTTTTTCTATTGAGGTTTTCCCGTTACCTAAATCCCATATGTATGAGGCTTCTTTTCCTGCAATTGAAGTGTTGTAAAGAGTCACTGTGTAAGGAGCGCAAGCTGCGGTGTCCAAGTCGTCGAAGCCACGGGTGAACATGGCAATAACGGGGAAAGTCTTAATTGTAACTGAAATGTCACGTGTCTTACAGCCCGGTGCATCTACGAAAAATTGTGCTTTATAGATATTGTCGTCATTTCCCGACAATGCCGTGTATTGGTGCAGAATGCTCGTATCGGTAAAGTCAACAGAAACACCGTCGCCAAATTCCCAATAGCAGTCGTAGCGATATAAGTTTAAGGTGTCAAAAACGGAGAACGTTACATCTTCGTGGATGCAGACTTCGTCTTTGTCGGCCATGAGGCTTGCTTCGTAGCCGGGGACGTGGACAGGAATGGTATAGGTGGTATCTTCGCAACCCCAATAGTCGCTTTTGGTGTTGAGCCACAGCGATTGGTCGCCAAAATGGTCAAACGTGACGACTTGCATATTGCGTTTGTTGCTGACGTAGATTGAATCGCCTCCGTCAATTTTCCACCACGCATAACTCCGAATATAGTTGTTGTATATGCTATTGTCGATATATACGATGAATTTTTGTCCTGGTTCCTTGCATTGGTCAGAGTCTTTTATTTTAATGTTAGCTCCTACATTCTTAATATCAATTTCTTGCGTGGAACTATCAATACATTCGTGTCCTTCGGGACTGATGCTGTATGCCACAAGTTTAACTTCGTACGGCGTGTTATTCGCTTCGGAATAGGTGTGAGTCGTGGTCTTTTGCAAATCACCATTTTGAGAATCCGTTGTATTGTCTCCGAAGTCCCAAAGATATTTGCTAAGGGTATTTGCGTATCCGTAAGTATCTAAATTTCTGACAAATTCAGCTTCTTTTCCAAGGCAAACCTTTTCATTTTTTACGTGAAAGTCAGAATTGGGAACGACGGGTTTTATGTAATCGGAAACGGCTGCTGTATCGGCACAACCTTGTTCATCGGTAACGATAAGCGAAACTTTTTTGCTCCCTTTATCTGAATATTCGGTATGAATAGTCGTTTCCGAACCCGACAGAATTGTGCCGTTTCCTAAATCCCACGTTCGTTTAACGATAGGAAATTCCGATTTAGAGGTGTCGGTAAAATTCGTAACAAAAGGCAAGCAGTCCGACAGCACGTCGCCATAAAAACCTGCTTGTGGTTTAATCACTTTTACAGGAACCTTGATTGTATCCGAGCAATTATGCATATCTTGCGTTACGACCATAACAAAGTCAATGTCTTCGTAATTAAATACGTAGCGTTTTGCAGAATCTCGAGTATCGTATCGGTACAGTAAGTCAAGTTCGGCAGAATATGTCGCAATAAGACGTGATTCGTGAACGCCGTGCCAATCATACACCCATTTCCATGACTGTATATCTTGTCCCATAGTTGGATCGATAAGAAAATTAGCTTTGTCGCCATAACAAGGTTCATAGTCTTCGAGAGCGATTGCACCTACGATGTTCGTGACGTTGGTCATTAAGCTGTCGCTCATTTGGCAACCTGTTGTAGCGTTCGTTGCAGTAATTTTTATCCAATATGTTCCCCGACCGCCATAATCTCTAAAGTCAACGTCGATGGAATCAAGGTTTGAGGCAATTTTTGTCCATGCCGAATTTTCGGCCCTTCGTAAATACCAATCCCAATTCTCGGAGCCATAATTTTTACGCAGTGAATAGCGGTAATTAAACGGGGTGTCGCATGAGGATTCCGAGGAAACCAAATCAATGAGAGGCCCTTTGACCAAAACGCCCTCGTCAAGGTATGTCGTTTGCGAGCAACCATTGTCCGACGTGTAGAACGATGCTTTGTGGAAACCTATAGTGTCGTTGAATATGACGGAAAACGAACTTGGTATGGGATTTTCAGAGTCAAAGATTGCGTGAATGCTATACGGGTTTGAGTTTTCGATGAAATTGACCTCAATCGTATCGTATCTGCTTTGATAGCGAGTCTTGTCATCGAATGTCACCGAAATAATGAGTTCGTCGCTGGCACAAATCACGTTGTCAAAATCGATAGAAATGTTTGGTTTGTGACCAACGGAAACAGAATCATAAACACCTGGCTCAGGCGATAATGAATAATTGTGCCGATATAAATTGTTGTAGCGACAACCTTTGCTCGTTTCCAAAGTGAACAAATAGGAGAAAACACCTTCTTGATCGTAGGTATGTGATTTGGTGAGATACCCCGATTTCTCTTTTTTATTAAAATAGGAATAATCGTCCACCGAACCGTCATTGTTGTAATCCCATGAGATAACAGCGATGGAATCCTTATCGGTGTTGTATTCGTAGAATGCGGTAAATGTTACGTCCAGCGGCACGCAACCGCTTCGTGGTGATGCGTATGTTGACTTGTTGCCGTTTGTTAATTTAGGAATAGTAATCTCAACATTGTTGGGTAGGGCTACGTCGGCCGTGCAATAATTAGGACTAATTGCATATAAATGAGCAGAATAAACCCCGTCGTGAATGAGTGTCTTGTTGAACGAAGCGTCGGTATAGAACGTCGTGTCGCTTATTGCCCAATAAAAGTTGGTATTTGCGACGTTACTTGTTGCTTTGTAGGAAACAGTGGCTGGCAATGAGCAATAAAAGTCGTCGGTCGGAGATGCGTTTATTGTGAGAGGTTCTTCGACAGAAAAAGTACGTACAACGTCTTTCTCGCAAGTACCGTTGTTTGCCGTTAATTTAATTGTGTAAGTGCCAGCTTGCGGGATGTCTATAGTAAAATCGTCAAGGTCGGATTCTATCGAGCCGTCGTTCATGTAGTCCCAATTCCACGCGATGTCTTGTGAGGCATTTGCATCGCTAAACGTGATTTTCCCTGGACAATAGGCAGATTTTGTGGGATTGGCGGATTGTGTGGAATAAGGATTTGCAGTATGTATGTTTCGTCTTATTTCTGTTTGATTGAACGTGACTTGCGGATATTCATCTTTGATGATGATATTAGGTTGAAAATCAATCAGTTGTATGCGTCGTGCCGATGTTGACGTACATCCAGATTTTGCTGTTGCCGTAAGTGTAGGCATATAGTTACCATATCCAGTATAGGTGTGCGATGGAGGAGTTTTTCCGTCAAATTCGGTTCCGTCACCAAGATCCCAATGATACGAAACGACATTTTCTTCTTCTGTCTGATTTGTGAATGTTACAGTCAGTTGTGGCTCGCAAACGCGCGTCTTGCTTGCCATAAAAGAAACTGCGGGATAGTCGTTATATGTTTTTACCGTAATAGGTTTACGTTCACGGTTTGAGCAGCCGTTTGCATTAGTAATGGAAAGAAAAACGGTGAAATCGTCGGCACGACCAAAGACGTAAGGAGGGATTTCCTCCGTCAAATAGCTTGAACCATCGGATAAAACCCACGTGTAGGAAACGATTTCTGCATCAGAATCAATTGATTCGATAGAAAATTGGAATGGTTGGTTCTCGCACGTTGATTGTATGTCGCTCGTAATGGTTACGTCGGGGTCGCGAAAGACGGTGATATAATTTTCTTTGGAGACCGTTTCAACAAGTTTTTTATTCTTGTCGTACACTTTCATCGTTACAGTGTATGTCCCAGGATTGATATAAGTATTTTGCACACTGTCGGCTTGTGTGGAATATTTCCCTTGTTCCACGGTCCATTCATACGTGTAGTCGTTGATAATCGATTCCTGTGTCAAGTTCTTGAAGATAACTTTCAAAGGAGAACAGCCACTTACTTCACTTGCTGAAAAATCGTAGTCTTGTGCTAATAATTGATACGATTGTAAAACGAAGAAAATCAAAAATAAAGCATATATGCTTTTTGAAAAAAATGTTGATTGTCCACTATTTTTTTTCTTCGTCATTTTGTTTTTGTAATCCCTCTTTATTAAACTGATTTTCAAAAGGTTAATAAATCAGGTAATTGGTACAACAAAGAACGGGAAAAATTTTGTAATTCTCAAATGTTATGAAAGGAATTGTATGAAAAATATACTTTCGTTTCGTTTATAAGACTTGAGAGAATGGAAAATGTTTCAAGAGAATGAATATTATTGTTCTCTCCACATTTTTGTTCGTAAAGTTATATTGCGTTGCAGACATTCTTTGTAAAGCCAGGGTTCGCAACTATGGACGTCACCAACGTTTATGAAATTCATTATTGGTTTGTATTCAGCACCTTCGTAATTTGTAAGCACCAGCACTTTGTGTTCGGGGTTTGCCGTAACGGTGATGGTGTCGTGAAGCAGGGCAGGGGTTTCGTCGGTACGCCAGTTTACGGGGTTTATGCACATGATGCATTGGTTGCAAAGAATAGGTTGCACATATTTCACGTCTTTTACCGAATTGTAGCAGATGGTTACGCCCACATCGGCGGAGTCGTGAGCGGCACGTATGTGTTTGCTTTGTGCGGTGTCTTGTGGAGTAACCTTATAGCCAAGCACGTAAGCGGCAGCAAGGTGGTTGTAGGTTTCGTCGTCCATATATTTCAGCAGTTCCACAACTGCCATTCCTCCTTGGCTGAATCCTGCCAAAATCAGTGGTCGTGATGAGTCACGGTTGGAAAGAAAATGGTCGAATGCTTGTTTCACGTCGCCCATGGCAATTTTTGCACGACGATGTATAGTGTCTTCATTGAGCGTTGCCCACGATTCTAACGTAATGTGGCGATAGTAAGGTGCGTAGAAATTGTTTCCTTGAGCCATATAATCGGCAATTCGGCGAATTTCTTTAGCCATATCGTTGCGATGGTCTTCGTTCCATACATCGGCGTAGTGACAGGTTTGTCCGTCGGCGGTCTGCCAGTCTAATTCCCACGTGGAGACAATGTAAAATACATCGGCACCAGTTCCGATAGTATCGTTTTCGGTAATGAACCACATGGTGGAATCGGCATAATCGGGAGCAACAGGAATTGCTTCAACAGTTTGTGTCTCAATCGTTTTCTTGTTTGTATTGAAAAGATATAATCCTAAACCGATTCCACAGAGAATCAAAATAGATGCAATGATGATAGTTTTTGTTTTCATAACTTTCAACTTTAGACTCTAAACTCTAAACTCTAAAACGGATACCCAATGCCGATGTTCAGATTGAAATCGTCGGTGGTAAGTTTTCTGTTACCCCAAATGATGTGGGAATTCGTGTTTTCGATAGGGAACGCCTCACGAACTTTTGTTCCCAAATCGCACCGAAGAATCAAGAATGAGAAATCGAAGCGAAGACCGAATCCTGTTCCCACTGCCAAATCCTTGTAAAAATTGTTGAGGTGAAATTCCGCACCGTTCAACTCGTCATCGCCAAATGACCATATATTTCCTACATCGACGAACACGGCACCGTCAACAAATCCAATCAGGTGAAAACGACTTTCAATGTTGAATTCCAGTTTAATATCACCAAGATAGTATTTGAACGAGTTGGTCGTGTCGATATTTGAACCAAGTCCCAACGAACGGCTTTCCCACGCACGCATACTGTTTGCCCCGCCGGCATAGAATTTCTTCAAACTCGGAATACCAAGTCCGTCGGAGTTGAGATAGGGTATGGAAATTCCGCCAAACACACGGTACACGAGCATTGTCTTGGTTGACAACACGTTGTAGTATCGGAAATCCGCTTCGCCTTTAATGTATTGGGCAAACGGCAGGTTAAACGTTTCGTATTTTCCATTTTCATTGCGTTCCTTGTCGGTTGCCTTGCAATAAAGATACATCAAGTTTCCACTTGTTTCTGCGGAGAGTCTAACATATTGATAGTCACGAGTTTCGTATCTTCTTTTGTTGTAATAGGTTACCGTAAAGTTATTGCAATACAACATATAGTCCTCGAAACTATATTTGTAATAATTCTTGCTATTGATGAAATTGTTGAATCGCTCGGAAATGTCGTAGTAGCGGATATAACTGAAATCAATTGGGTTGAGCGTGTAGGTGAAAAATCGTTTTCCGTACCAAATGTAACCAAAGTTGAGTTCTGTGGTTGGACGGGTATAATCGGGAGTTTGAAGATAATTGTATTCCACGTGGCAATTGGTTTTGGCACGAAATCGTTTGTTGTATTTCGCACGAACGAAAGGCAACAAGAATTTTGGCGTCGTGAAATCTGCCGAAACGCCGTATTCCAATGAGTTGAACCATTTTATGTTCTCATTTTCCGTTTTCAATACGTTGTTGTATTCTCCTGCCAATTTCAGTTTAAGATTGAAGTATTCTGCTCCGTGAAACAAGTTCCTGTTGATGTACGACGTGTTGAGCTCGGCACCCCAATCGCCACTGGTGTTAGTTCCTTCCACATCAATATTGATTGATTGTCGTTGTGCAGGAGTGATGTTTATAGCACAGTCAAGATTTACCGTATCTTTATCGTTTTGTTCTTTTGATTCGGTAAATTCAACATTGACGAACGAGAATAGAGGGTAACTGCTCATAATTCTTTGCGTCCGTTCCACTCGAAGTTTACTGTAAAGTCTGCCTGTATCAATGAAATTTGCTTGTTGAAGCGTTTCGTCCTTTACGAAAGTGGCTTTTTGTATTTCGGGATTTGATTCTTGTGGTTCATCGCGTCTTCGTGGTTGCTGATTTGTCTTTGGTTTATAGTTTTGGTCAATGTTAACCTGATTTATTTTATGTCGTTTGAGCGAATTTACCCCCGTTTTTTTCACCATAATGACAAGCGAGACGCTATCGGGACCGTGGGAAGTGTCGGCGGCAAATGCTACGTTGTCCTTGCCAAAGGCATAATAACCAAAATTGTTGCAAATAGTCACAATTCGTTCTTGTTCTTCTTGAAGAAGTCCTATGGCAAACGGTTTCCCCGTCTTGATTTTTGCGGAATTTTGCGTTCTATCAAGTATTTTTGCTATGGAAGAATCTTGAATCTGATATGAGACATTTTTTATCGTGAACAAGTCGCCCGAAACAATGTCGTAAAACGCAGTTACTTTTTTGTCGTGTCGGCCTCGAAATCTTACGTGCGATGATACTTGGGCGTTATAATACCCTTGTTCGTTCATAAATAGCCGAAGTTGCTCCTCGTTCTTTTTTATCGACAATTCATCGTAGAGAGCGGGTGGTTCCCCAACAATGTCACGCATCCAACTACCGAATTTTCGTTCAGAATCTTCAAAGGCGTAGTAAAAGTATAAACGTGTGTAAAAGCCTAAGAATCTTCTGTTTGGCTTTGGTTTTACGTAATTCAGCATCTCGTCTTTGTCAACTTTTTTTTCGTCAACCGAGATTTTATGTTTTACAAGCAATTGTTGACTGTTTGACAATCTTTTGATGACCGAACATTGGCAAAAAGAGCATATTATTCCTATGCAAACCAAGAGTTTGAAGATGGAGTATCGTTTTCTGCCGTTCATTGTCGTCAATAAGAATGCGTGCAATAATACGTAAATTTACCCAAAAAGGGTATGTTTTGTATAAATTTCAATCAAAGGTAATCCAATCGTTCTGCTTTTTTGTGTCATTCAAAAACACTTTCTATATTTGCACAAAATAAAAAATCGATTGTTTCGTTTTGCGAGTATGCAGAAAAGATTTGTACGTATAGTTATATTGATTCTTGGTGTCCTTGTCGGCTACTCGTGTGCTTCGCAAAAGAAGATGGCAAAAAAAGCCGAATTGGCATTTTCCAATGGCGAATATTTCAAGGCAGTTGATTTGTACGTTCAATTGGCTGAAGATGAGCAATCTAAATATATCAAATCTTCATACGAAAGTTGCATTGCCGAGTGTTATCGCCATTTAAACGAATCAAAAAAAGCCGAGGTTGCATACAAAAAAGTTGAAAAGAATAAATCTACCAAAGACAAGACAGCTCGCTATTGGTACGGTTACTTTTTGTTGAAAAACGAAAAATATGAAGAAGCCGAAAAGATTTTCAAGGCATATAAGAAAGCAAATCCGAAGGATTCTCGTGGTGCTGCTGGTATAGAGTCTTGTTCGTTGGCTGTGGCATATAAGGAGCATCCTACGCGTTACATTGTTGAAAATGTGAAAGCGTTGAATACAAAATTCAATGACTTTTCGCCTATGTATTCCGACAACACGTTCGATGTGGTCTATTTTACCTCGTCGCGTGTGGAGGAAGGTGTGAAACCTCAGATAAACCAAGTCTCGGGAATGAATTACACAAGCGTGTATGAAGCCCGTTACGATAGAAAAGGGAAGTGGAAGGCTCCCGAAAAAATAGCAGACTCCACCGTCAATAGCGATTTTGACGATGGTTCTGTTTCAATATCTCCCGACGGTTTTACCATGTACCTTACCCGTTGTATTCAAGAAACGGGAAAGACGAAAGGTTGTCAGATTTATACGAACACCTATAGAAACGGCTCATGGAACTCCACGCAACTTGTTGAGATTGTGCCTGACTCGATTTCGATAGGACAGCCTGCCATTTCTGCTGACGGGCTAACGTTGTATTTCGCTTCACGAATGAAAGGTGGCAAAGGCGGTTCCGATATATGGAAGGTGGAACGTGGCTCGGAAAACAGCCCATGGGGACGACCAATAAACCTCGGTTCTGAAGTCAATACGCCAGGTGACGAGATGTTTCCATATGTTCGCTTGGACGGAACATTGTATTATTCGTCCGACGGGTTGCCGGGCATGGGTGGATTGGATATTTACAAAGTGGTGAAAGGCGATGATGGAAAATTACAACCTGTGAATATGCGTTATCCGATAAATTCATCGCAAGATGATTTTGGCATTGTATTTCAAGGAAATAAGGAAATAGGTTTGTTCACTTCGAATAGAAAAGGAACACGAGGTTTGGAGGATATTTACTCGTTTGAATTACCAGAACTGAAACTTGCCGTTGAGGGAACAATGATTGATATGTCGACGAATAAGCCGATCATTGAGGGCGATGTCACATTGATTGGAAGTGACGGCTCATTGCAGACAGCAAAGACAAAACAAGACGGAAGCTATTCTTTCAAACTTGAACAATATACTGATTATATTGTGATTGGTTCCTTCGAGGGCTTTTTGAAAAAGAAAGTGGGCGTTTCCACCGCCAACATCAGCGATGATACTACGTTTACCCAAAATCTTGATTTGATAACGATGAGCAAGCCCGTGGAGATACCGAACATCTTTTATGATTTTGGGAAATGGACATTGAATGAATCTTCAAAAACGGCTTTGGAACAGTTGGGAAAATTGCTTGAAGACAACCCCAATATTACCATAGAATTGGGCGCTCACACCGATATGGTTGGTGACGACAATGCGAACTTGCTTTTGTCGAAACGCCGTGCCCAAGCCGTTGTGGATTATTTGACGCAAAAGGGCTACGATGTTGACCGATTGGTTGCCAAAGGATATGGCGAATCGAAACCTGTTGTGGTGACGGAGGAAATTGCCAAAATGGATTCTTTGTTTGTCGTGGGGATGGAATTGTCGCCGTCGGTTATTGAGAAATTCCCGAAAACAAGTCAGGAAAAGGCAAACCAAATCAATCGTCGTACCGAGTTACGAATTCTTTCTACCGATTATATTCCCAAACCAGAGTATTTCGTTCGTCAGAAACGGAAAATGGGAAAAAGTTGATAATTGAGAAATTCTATTGTAGGGACACAATGCTTGCGTCCTTGCTTGTCAAAATCATAAAATTAAAACAGATTTTAATCCTTTTTTTTCTTTTTGATGAGTGGCTCGTCGGAAATGGAAAACACCGAAGTGCATAGATAATAGGTCAACAGCGAGGCACCGAAACCTACAATTGCTCCGACGTATGTGTCAATAAAGAAATGTTGTAGCAAATAAATCCTTGAAAATCCGGCTCCGAAGGCGATAATAAAAAATAATACTTGCAAAAATCTATTTTTGGTAAACATGGAAAACAGTGCCATAGCCGCAAATGCCGTCATTGTGTGTCCCGAAGGGAAAGAAAAATATTCCTTATACACGGATACGTCTTCTAAAATGTGCGTGTATGATTCCAACGGCAAAAACATAGTCGGGCGGGGGATTCTGCCAAAAACATAGTCTTTCAGTATCATTGTGGTTATTCCGCAAATGAGTCCTGAAATGATGAACATCAGTGTTTTTCTTTTTGAAAAAAAGAATGCGATAACGATGATGAGCAAAAACAACCAACCTTCAAAAGCTTGTGAGTAGATGATAAAAATTGGGTCGAGCGTGTAGTTCGCAATGTTGTCGTTTATGAGAATGTTCAAATCGGCTTTCCCCCACAACATCAACGGATAAATGCCAAACAACACCAAGGCATAAAAGAGAAAACTGAAATAGTTTTTGGTAAGAATCTCTTTTATGGTTTGCTCAGTTTTATCCATAATTGATGTTATTTGTTATGAATTGCAATGATATTGTATAATGTATCTCGTTCTACTGGTGTTTTCCCACTATCTTTTATGAGAGTTATCATCTCATCTTGGGTAATTATCGGTGTTTTTTCCACGGAACCAGCCATGGAATAGATTTTTGTGGAATCATTGATAGTGCCGTCAAAATCGTCAACACCATAATCGAGCGTAATTTGCGAGAAATCTTTCCCCAACATTGGCCAATACACTTTGAGGTGCGGTATGTTATCTAAAAAGAGTCGTGTTATGGAGAAATTTTTCAAATCTTCGGTCCACGGCAATTCGCGTTCTATGCCGAGCACATTGTTTTCTTTCTTGTATTTCAACGGAATAAACGCATTGAAACCGTGCGTTTCGTCTTGTAACGTGCGAAGACGGTTTAGGTGGTCGATTCGGTGGGCAAAGGTTTCTTTGTGACCATACAAAATTGTTGCGTTGGTTTCTATCCCCAGTTGATGTGCCTGTTTATGAATGGCAAGCCAATCGTTGCTTTTCGTTTTTGAAGGACAAATTTCCTCTCGAAGTTTCTCGTCGAAGATTTCGGCACCGCCACCAGGCATCGCATCCAAACCACTTTCTTTCAACTTTGTCAGAACCTCGCAGATAGTCATAGAGTTGAGTTTTGCCATATATTCAATCTCAACGGCGGTGAATGCCTTGATATAAACGTGTGGCAGGATTTGTTTCACAAGACGTAACAAATCGCAGTAGTAAGCTATAGTGCGAGAAGGGTGGCAACCTCCTACAATATGCACTTCTGTAAGAGCATCGGCAGGAATAGTCTTTAGTTTTGCAGCAATTTCGTCAATGCTGTATTCCCAACTTTCACGGTCGTCTTTTTCTCTATAGTATGAGCAGAATTTACATTTATGTACGCACACATTTGACGGCTCTATGTGGATGTTTTTATTGAAAAAAACTTGATTTCCGAATTTTTGTGTCTTAACGTAGTTTGCCAACATTCCCACAAAATTCAGATCTGCTTTTTCGTAGAGCACCAATGCATCGTCGCACGAAATTCGCTCGTTGTGCAGAATTTTCTCGGCAATGGTTTGTAATTGCTTGCTAACAGATGATTTTACCAATAGAGATGCGATTAATTGCGTCTCTATGTTCAAAGAATTATTTGTATCGTTAGAAATCATTTCAAAATTCGTTCTAAATTTCCGAAACAAAGATACGGAAACTGATTACTTCACAATAATCTGTTTTACGATAATTTGTCCTCGGTTGAACAACTGTAGGACATATACTCCTGTTGGCAAATTCCGTAAATCCAAGTGAATCAAACTTCGGTCGGTTTCTTGTGAAAACACGCAATTTGACTGTATATCAAAGAGTTTGACGTTTTTATAGTCGGTATTTTCAGTTTCTATATACAAATCATCTTCTGTCGGGTTAGGATATATTTTTATATCTGGATTTATCAACTGAGAAACTGCGTCAGGTTGCGAATTTTCCGCTTTTTTTGCAACGAATTTTGAAAGCAAACGAATGTAGTTTACTTGGTAGCCACAGCTTGGCTCGGTAATTGTCCACGAATTCACCGGCCAACCGTCGTTGAAGTCGTGGTAACGTTTTGCAAATGGTTCATCTTCGGGGAAAATCAAATCTTCTCGGCACAAACTATTGTTATATTTAGAACCACAACTTTGATTGTCACAGCACGAAGCCAACGTATATGTGTTGATATTTTCACCGCTCACGTATCCGTAAGGGCCACCAATCAAATATCCTGGAGCAGGACCATACGTTGAGGTGGCAACGTCGTCCCAATCTTCGCTTCCGTTGCAAAACCAACTATGGTACATTTGATTCACACTATTCGATGCACCTCGTTCGTTCATATTCGTCAGATATACCATAGCAAACGGATTCACCCCGTGAATGTAGTGAATGTAATCCTCGGCGGCTGTCAAAAACTCTTCCTCGTTGTTTGTAAGTGACTGTTTTGCATACGCATAGTACAAATTACCATATGTACATTTGTGAGAATTTGAGCCCCAATTATAATGACGACAATGGGAACGATATGCGTCCGTTCCCAACATATTGCCAAGGTCGTCCTTCGATTTGTAAAAGCCTTTTTGCAATCCAGCGGAAATGGTTTCCTGAATCGTCTTTGAAACATTATTCATCGTCAGATAACGAAGAAGCATATATTCGTCTTGCTGACGATATTGGTCCATATAATTATACCATTTGAAGAAATCCAATTCGGTATAATGTGTTTCAAATACCGACAAATAAGAAGCTTTACCCGTCATTTCATACAAATACAAAGATGCGTTCAAACGTTGAACTAATCGTACCGAAGTTCCACCTTCTTGTTCACCTGCAGCTACACCGTTGTCGCTATTCCTAAACTCGACGCTTGGATTTGCTTCTGCCCAGTTCCATGCTTTTTCAGCTGCTTTTTTCAGTGTATCTGCATAGATTTGATTGAAATCCTTATACACAATATAACCTATGGCAAATGCTTTGGCGGCAGCGTAAGACGCATTTGTCGTCGCTGGTCCGTAGAATGTCTGACGGTCGCATGTTGAAGGGGGTGAAGCACCTTCTAAGTCATTTACACACAAGACAGAACCATCTTCTTCCTGCATGCGAAGAATCCAGTCAAGTTCCCATTTGACTTCGTCCAATAAATCGGGGATACCATTTCCAGATTCTGGGATATTATAATCGTCGGTCCAAACATCTGGATTTTCCCTATATGCGTTCAGAAGAATTTCAACATAATTGCACCCCCATACCGTATATTTGTTCATGTCGCCTGCATCGTACCAACCACCGTGTATGTCACGTTCGGTTAAGGCGTTATCCATATCGTTCCATAAACGACATCGCACATCTTGCCAGGGGAGAATGTGACTTGCCTCGTCGCTCCACGCTTCTCCTGCATATTTTGCGTCCTTGTCGCAACCTGCTCGTTGGTAAAACAACATACGCACAGCGTCTTTCAGCACGGAATTATACACATCGTCGGCAATGCGAAACGAATAGGAACGAACTTGGTTTTCAACGTCATATATATAATATGTACCATCGTCAGTCACATTAGAGAAATCGAACCACCACACTTCGTCGCCGTATGCCACATCGTTGTCGCCCGACGTAAAATGTGTGATATTGCCTTCAAACACGCTTGTTTTGCTGTTGGCATTCACCACCTGATACATATTCCCAGGTGTGAAAGACTGACTTTTGTCATAGCCGACTTTGGGATTTCGTATAATAGCCACTTTCTTGTCTTGTGGTCGGTAACCAAATTGGTCGGTGACAATGAATTTCGTTATTTCTTGAGAGAAGAGGTTAGTCGTAACTATCCAACAAAAGACAAGGAGGAAAAATCGTTTCATTATGTTATTTTTAGAATCTGTTTTTAATCTTTTATTCCGGACGCAAACGTTGCGTTCCTATGAATATCCATCTTCAATACACCTTAATTCTTAACTTTTAATTGTTAATTTATAAGTCTTTTTCTGGGATTCCGAATGTGGTGACTGACATATCGCCCGTTTCAATACCTTTCTTCAGCCATTTCATACGTTGTTTTGAGGTTCCATGCGTGAAACTTTCGGGCTGACTGTAGCCACGTGCTTTCTCTTGCAGATAATTGTCGCCAATTTTCTGTGCACAGTCAATAGCTTCTTCAATATCGCCATCTTCGAGCGATTTATATTTTTGGTTGTCGTAGTGAGCCCACACACCGGCATAATAGTCGGCGAGCAGTTCCAGACGGACACTGATTTTATTTGCTTCGGTTTTGCTCACGCGATTCATCTGATTATGGGCTTGTCCGAGAGAACCCAAGAGATTCTCAACGTGGTGTCCTACTTCGTGAGCGATGACGTAGGCATACGAAAAATCACCATCGGCGCCAAGTTGGCTTTTCATTTGGGTGAAAAACGATAAGTCAATGTACAGTTTTTGGTCTCCAGAGCAATAAAATGGACCAACAGCCGAGGTTGCCGAACCGCATGCACTATTGACCGAACCCGTAAATAGCACCAACGTTGGTGGTGTGTATGTTTTTCCCATTTTTTTGAAAATGGCGCTCCAAACGTCTTCGGTTCCAGCCAAGACTTGCCGAGAGAATTTTGCAAGTTCCTCTTCTTCAGCGGAAAAAGTAGTGGAACCCTGCGATGACGGTTGCAACATCTCACTTCCCGCATTTTGCATCACATTGGTAACCACGTCGGTAAGGTCGCCACCCGAAAGGAATGTGATAACTGCAATAAGGATAATTCCACCTATGCCAAGTCCTGCTTTTGTCCCAGTGGAACGTCCACCACGGCGGTCTTCCACATTTGTACTCTCACGTCGTCCGTTTAATTTCATTTTTTATGAATTTACATATTAATATAATGCAATAATACAAAAAAAGGGAACACGTTTCGTCACTCATCTCCATTACCAAACAAAAAATTTGTTCCGAAATTTTACGATTTTCCAGAATAATAGGTTTATTTTTCTATCTTTACCCGTCAATTTAGTTCAATGTATCTGTAACGATATATACTAAGTGAGAGGAAGAAATAAATTAAAAACTGGAAAATCAAAACCGATGAAAAAAATAACATTCCTACTTCTGTCAGCATTGTTTATGGCTGATTTTGTCGTAGCACAAACATTCTCAACTGAAGACTACCAAAAGGCGGCGTGGATGACGCTTCGTTTCTACGGCGGTCAACGTTCAAGCCAGAAATCATTGGAAGGACCAAACTGGTTGATTATGGATCACGATGTCTCTTCGTCAGACCAATCAAGTTTGTCGGGAAAAGGTTTTAGTGCGAGTGCATATAGAAAAGGATATGATTTTACGAACGATGCCGATGGCTCCGTTGATTTGAGTGGTGGTTGGTTCGATTGCGGTGATCACGTAAAATTCGGACAAACACAATTCTATTCTGCGTACATTGTCTTAAAAGGATTTTCAGAATGGCCAACTGGTTATGATGATTATTATTCCTACGATTATTCTGGCTATCATGCCGCACAGGACTTTTCGTGGGAAGGTAAGAAAGGTATTCCCAACGGTATTCCTGACGTATTGGATGAAGTGAAGTTTGTGTGTGAATTTTTTATTAAATGTTCTCCTAACGCGACCACGTTTTATTCTCAAGTAGGAGATGGTAATAATGACCAAAAGAACTGGCTTACTTCAGTTGCCAAGGCAGCCCTTCCTAATAATCAAGGAGGGCAAAACGATGGTTCACGAAGTGTTGTTAAAAATCCTGATGATTGTGCCATGCCGTCGTTTTGTGCGGCAACATTGGCTTTGTTTTCAAAAGTGTATAAGAAATATGATTCCGAATTTGCCGAGACCTGTTTGCAGCACGCAAAATATGCCTTTTCATATGCAAGCGCCAAAAAGGGAAAGTCCGCGGCAGCGGGAGGTTTCTATCCCGCTCACAAAAATCCATACGATGCCTATATTTGTGCTGCCGCAGAATTGTTTTGGGCGACGGGTGACAATTCATATAAAAGTCAGGCAATTTCAAATAATAGCAATGTAAAAGACCATAATTGGCAATTCGGATTTGATAATTGTGACGATATCGCAATATATAATCTTCTCAAATTAGGTGACACGTCACAGTTGGAATTATTAGGTAAATTCGTCAATACTTATTATAAAGGACAGGTAAACTCTCAAGGAGTGTACATGTCGAGTGATAATTGGGGAACGCTTCGTTACAATGGGAATGTCGCCTTTATCATGGCATTATATGATACCTATATGGAAGAAAATGCTGTTGATAATTCTATATATGCTAATATAGATTTTATTATGGGTAATAACTCTGCGAACTTTTCTTACATCGTTGGTTTCAAACCGAGAAGTGGCAATTATACAGCGGCGCAACATCCATATCATAGGAATGTGTATTTGAACGATAATGCCAGTGCAGGACAACAGAATTTGAACATACCAAACCGTAATAAGCAATTCGGAGCTCTTTGTGGCAGTCAGGGCTATAATCCTAACACGTTGAAAAATGCAAGTTCTGACGCACAGGGGATTACCGAAGTTGGTATTGACTTGAATGCCGGTTTAACAGGTGCTTTGGCTTACATTGTTTCTAAAATAGCCCCTGTCGATACCTCCAAGTTTAGTGTAGAGGAAACGATAGAGATCACATCAACTACAATTCCTCCTATTTCTGCAAGTGAAGAGGAAGACTTACCCGAACTACAATTGTCAGAATTTTTCTCGACAACAGACAATGAATTGGTGTATTCTGTAGAATCTTCTGACCCGGCGATAGTATATCCGGTAATGCGTGGTGAAGTATTGGAATTTGTGCAATATGGCACAGGAACGGTTACCATCACGGTAACTGCAACGGCAGGTACAAGTACAGCGAGTCAGTCGTTTACCATCACCATAAATCCAAAACAAGAGGTGAAGCCATGCGAATTGATTATTACACCAGAAATCTCCGATGTTTCGTGTTTCGGAGGTGAAGACGGAAAGATAGAACTTTCCGTTTCTGGCGGTGTAGAGCCATATCAGTTCAAATGGAACACGGGACGTACAAGTAACGGTATTTATTCGGTTCCTGCTGGAGATTATTCCGTGCTTGTAAGGGATTCTGTCGGTTGTACAACTACAAGCTCTTTTAGTATAGAAGAACCAAGTGAAATTAGTGTATGGGAAGACATTACAAATCCAACGTGTGGACAAGACAATGGTGCGATATCTATTGCCGTTTCGGGTGGAACGGCACCATATACGCAGATATGGTCAAAGGCGAATAGCGATGCTGCGGTGGTAATTGTTCCTGAAAATTTGACGAGTGATGTTTATAAGGTAATAATTATTGACGATAATGGTTGTAGAATAACCAAAAACTATGCTTTGCAAGATGGCGGTGCGCCAACGGTTTCGCTTGTCAGCGTCACTCCGTCGAAATGTAATGAAGCGACTGGTAGTTGTGAAATAGCTATTTCAGGTGGTGTTGAACCTTATTCGATTTCGTGGCTTGATTCTGCTTCCGTTTGGAATGAAAAGAAACGTCCAGCATTGCTCCCAAGAGATTATACGGTAACGGTAAGCGATGCAACTAATTGTCGTAGTGCTTTCAGAGTTGAGGTTCCGACAATCCCATTACGTCCGCCAGAAATCGCGTTGGTTACCGTTGGTGAAGAATCAGGGAAAAACCTTGTGGTTTGGCAGAAACCTGAAACCGATGTGATTGACCATTACACGATTTGGCGCGAAGGCGATGAATATGGAAAATATGATAAGTTAGGTACGGTTCCGTTCGCAGAGACAAGTATTTTTGCCGACCCTGATGCTGATATTATGGCTCAGTCATGGCGTTACAAGATTTCGGCTACTGATGCGTGTGGCAACGAGTCGCCGTTGAGCAAGGAACATAAGACAATTCATTTGCAAAAAAATCGCGGCTTGGATGGTGAAGTAAATCTTGTGTGGGACAGTTACGAAGGTGTTGAGTACGCTTCGTATCTCATTTATCGGCAGACAAAGACAAAAGTCGAATTATTCAAGAAAGTGTCGGCAAGTTTGAACCGCTATACCGACTTGAATCCTCCGACAGACGTGATTGGCTACTATGTAGCAATTCAATTGCACGATACGGTTGATGTTAACAAACCATTGAAGGCAGAAAGTGGACCTTTCATTATTGCAATCAGCAACATAGCAGAATTGGAAAATTATGCTGACGCAATTGAAGAAGTTCCTGAAAATCAAATAATTGCGTATGCAAAAGAGAAAAACATTATTGTTAATTCTATGGAACAGGCAAATGTTTTGGTATTTGACATTACAGGTCAATTGGTTGCTCAACAAAATATACGGCAAACAACAGCAATTCCTGTGAAAGCTGCAGGCGTGTATATTGTGATTGTGGGAAATAGTGTGTCTAAGGTTGTGATTTATTAAAATAACGGAAGGTGGAAAAATATCATTCTTAATTTTTAATTTTCACTCTTATTTTTTTACTTTTGCCCCAAAAGATTGTCAAATAAAAATAGAAAAAAAAGTATGATTAACTCACAGGACATTAAGAAAGGTGTGGCTATCCGTATGGATGGGAAAATTTATGTTTGTATAGATTTCTTGCACGTAAAACCAGGTAAAGGAAATACGATTATGCGTACCACGTTGAAGGACGTTGTTTCGGGTCGTGTGCTTGAACGTCGTTTCAATATCGGTGAAAAATTGGAAGATGTTCGCGTTGAACACCGTCCATATCAATATTTGTATCAGGAAGGAACTGACTATGTGTTCATGAATCAGGAAACTTTCGAACAAATCAACGTAATGCACGATTTGATTTCAGGTGTTGATTTTATGAAGGAAGGTGACGTTGTGGATGCTGTTTTTGATGCTTCTACAGAAACGTTGTTGTTCGCTGAAATGCCTCAGATGGTTGTTTTGGAAGTTACTTACACCGAGCCAGGCGTAAAGGGCGATACTGCTACAAATGCAATGAAACCTGCAACAGTAGAGACTGGTGCGGAAGTTCGCGTACCTTTGTTTATCAATGTTGGTGAGAAAATTAAGATTGATACGACTGACGGCTCTTACAAAGAACGTGTAAAATAACAAAACTATGTGAGCCATGACGCAAGAAAGTCAAACGATTCAACAGCGTTTGGATTTCGCTAATTTTAAGTTGAAATCATTGCTGGGAATTACTTTGGCTATCAATGCGAACAAACCGGCTCGCGAGTTGTTGGACAAATATCAGCAGATACTCTGTACGGGGTTGAATATAAAAACTTTAGCGGTTTTTATCGTTTCAATCGGCTGGAAAAAAGTAATATCAGTTGGTATTGAAGATAATTTTGGAGACAACGCTGATGAGGTTTCGTCAACGTTGTCTCCTTTTTCGGAGATAACGGACTTATCAAAAAGGGAGGAACCTTTTTTTAGAAATTTTGACGTTCTTATTCCTGTTTTTCATAAGGATATACAGTTAGCGTATGTTTTGCTTGGTGAAAATAGGGACGTCGCACAACGGTTTGAGAGACTTTTCGATCATCTTGATATTATTCAAACTTTGACCAACATTGTCGCCGTTGCTTTGGAAAACAAGCGGTTGTATAAAAAATCCTTGGAACAGGAATCTTTGAAAGCAGAACTTGAAGTTGCGTCAAAACTGCAAGCAATGCTGATTCCCAATGCAAATTCTATAAAGAAAAACGATTTCATTTCGGTTTCTACCTATTATCATCCTCATTCGATGGTGGGTGGCGATTATTATGATTTTATCCAACTGAATGATTCCGATTTCGGATTTTGTATTGCCGATGTTTCGGGGAAAGGCATTTCGGCTGCCATGCTGATGGCGAATTTTCAAGCGAATCTGCGGATTTTGTTCAAGAAAAATATCCCGTTGATTTCATTGGTGAGAGATTTGAATCAAAATGTGAACAATAATTCGCAAGGCGACAGGTTTGTCACGTTTTTCGTGGGGAAATATAGCGCCAAACGGAAAAGTCTGCATTACATAAATGCGGGACATAACCCTCCGTTGCTGTTGCGAAAGGACACTTCGGATTTGGTGTATCTTACTGCCGGATGTGTCGGTTTGGGTATGTTGGAAGAAATTCCCAAAATCACGGCAGGAACGATTGGTATTTCTTCGGGCGACAAACTGCTGTGTTATACCGACGGACTGATTGAAGCCGAAAATGATAAAGGCGAAATGTATGGTACCATCCCGTTGGAAGGTGCGATTACGATAGATGGAAACGCCGAAGACGTGATTCATTATCTGAAATCCGATTTGGATACGTTTGTTGGTGACAAAGCGTTGACCGACGATATTTCAATCTTAGGAATAGATTTTTTGTAATGAAATGAAGCAACGGTTACTATTTCTTTTACGCTATGTGTTGTTTTGGCTGATTTTCTTCGAGTTCAGCCGTTTATTCTTTTTGTTGTATAATGTGTCTTTTACAACAAATACACCGTTTGTCGATATATTACAATCTTTTACCTCTGGCTTTCGACACGATTTGTCGTTGTTGGGGTATGTGTCGGCGATAGTTACCATCGTTAGTGTCATATCTTTGTTCGCCACTAATTTCAAACGAATACAACGAGTTTTTGATTGCATAACCATCGTGCTTCTCATTCCATTCTCTATTCTTTTGGTTTCCGATGCAGAACTGTATCGGAATTGGGGATATAGAACTGATTGCTCTGTGTTGCAGTATCTGGCAACTCCAAAAGAGGCAATGGCGTCGCTTCCATTGTGGCATACGGGCGTTCTCGTGCTGCTTTCGGTGGCGTTCTTCGTGATATTTTATCTGTTTTATAAAAAATGGGTTTCAAAATGTGTGCTGTCGTTCACGCCGACGAGTAAGTGGTTCGTGTTTTTGTATGTAGGCATATTGGGACTTATGGTTATTCCTATTCGTGGAGGAGTTGGTGTTGCTACGCTGAGGACCGGCTCGGTATATTTTTCGTCACAAACCTTTGCCAATCATGCTGCGATAAACGATTATTGGCATTTTTTGTATTCGTTCGCATATCAAAACAGGGAGCGACCAGAGGTTTTTATGGAACAAGAGAAGTGCGATTCAATTTGTTCTCATTTGCTAAAAGAGACTGACTCTCAACCAATTCCTTTGTTGAATACACAAAGACCCAATGTTCTTGTGTTCATTTTGGAAAGTTTCACTGCCGACCATATTGGTGTGCTGGGTGGAATTAAAGGTGTTACGCCTTGTTTGGATTCAATTGCGAAATCGGGCGTCTTGTTCCGTAATTGCTATGGGAATGGGACGAAGAGCGAAATGGGAATTGTGTCCGTTTTGAGTGGTTATCCTGCATTGCCAAAAACGGCGATAATTAAATATAACGAAAAAGCAGAAAAAATGCCGTATTTGAGTAAGTTGTTTGACTCGTTGGGCTACGAATTGTCGTTGTATCACGGAGGCGACATTCATTTTGCGAATATGAATTCCTATTTTCGTTTTGGCGGATTTGAAAAATGTGTGACGATAGATGATTTTGATTCCAAAGATGGCACGGCGAAATGGGGCGCATTCGACCACGTAGTGATGCAACGAATGTACGAAGATTTACACTCGGTAACTAAGCCGTTTTTTACCGTTTGTTACACGTTGAGCAGCCATGAGCCCTTCGATGTGCCTATGAAAAGCGAGTTCTTAAAAAACGACGAATATTCAAAGTTCTTGAACTCAATTCATTATGCCGACAGTTGTCTTGGAGATTTTATGAATAAGGCACGAAACGAATCGTGGTGGGATAATACGTTGATAGTGTTTGTTTCGGACCACGGGGCACGGATTTCAAAAAATGCACAGATTGTTTCGTCGCAGGAAAAATTCCATATTCCTATGATTTGGTCTGGTGGGGCGATACGAAAGGACACTGTTATTGACAACTTATTGTGTCAATGTGATTTCCCTAAAATGCTTTGCAATCAATTGAAACTCAATTCGAAACAATTTGTATTCAGTAAGGATGTCTTAAAATCCGATAATGCGTTTGCATTTTATGCATTTAATAATGGATTCGGTTATCTTTATGATAATCAGTCGTTTTCGTGGGATAATACTAACTCGCAAATCATAACGCAAACCGACAATCTGCAAGATACTACGGTTATGCAGGGCAAAGCGCTTTTGCAGAAAGTGACGACTGATTTTTGTGAAAAATAAGTTGGAGAATTTAGGTCGTTGGAAAATTGATTTTTTGTATATTTGCACAATTTATAAAATCATAACGCTATGTCATATACAACGGATAGAATAATAGGCGAGGGGTTGACCTTCGACGACGTGTTGTTAGTACCTCGCTATTCAGAGGTGTTGCCGTATCAGGTGGATATAACAACAAAACTTACTCGTAACATTTCATTGAATTGTCCGATTATTTCGGCTGCAATGGATACCATCACCGATTCCCGTTTGGCAATAGCGATAGCTCGTGAAGGTGGTATCGGTATTATTCACAAGAATATGTCGATTGAGCAGCAGGCGTTGGAAGTAAAACGTGTAAAACGTTGTGAGAATGGTATGATTTACGACCCTGTGACCATCACTCCTGAATCGAAAGTAGCCGATGCATTCGGTTTGATGCAAGAATTTAAGATTGGCGGTATTCCCGTTGTTGACGAAAACAGAAAATTGGTCGGTATTGTGACCAACCGCGATTTGCGTTTTGTTTCCGACAAGTCGAAAAACATTGCCGAGGTGATGACCAAGGATAACTTGGTGACAATCAAGCAAAACGAGGTTTCGCAAGCCGCAGAGATTCTTCAGGCACATAAGATTGAGAAACTTCCTGTTGTTGATGATTCAGGAAAATTGGTAGGTTTGTTGACGTATAAAGATATTTTCAAGGCGATTGACAATCCTCATGCTTGCAAGGATGCAAAAGGACGTTTGCGTGTTGGTGCGTCTATTGGTACTGCCGCAAACACGTTTGATCGTTTGGAGGCACTTGTACAAGCCGACGTCGATGTTGTTGTGATTGATACTGCCCATGGCCATTCCAAAGGCGTGATTGACACGGTTCGCGAGGCAAAAAAACGCTATCCGCAGATTGATTTCATAGCAGGAAACATTGCTACTGGCGAGGCGGCAAAGGCGTTGGTCGAAGCTGGTGCCGATGCTGTTAAGGTTGGTATCGGTCCTGGTTCTATTTGTACCACACGTATTATTGCTGGTATAGGCGTTCCTCAGTTGTCGGCAGTGTTCGATGTGGCCGAGGCGATTAAGGGTACTGGCGTTCCACTTATTGCTGATGGTGGTATCCGTTATTCTGGCGATATTGTTAAAGCGTTGGCAGCAGGAGCAAGTTCTGTGATGCTTGGTTCTTTGTTCGCAGGTTTGGAAGAATCTCCAGGCGACACTATCATATACGAAGGAAGAAAATTCAAGGCATATCGTGGTATGGGTTCTTTGGAGGCAATGCAACAAGGTTCAAAAGACCGTTATTTCCAATCAAACGTTGCCGATGCCAAGAAACTTGTTCCCGAAGGTATTGTGGCACGTGTGCCATATCGTGGAACATTGGCAGAGGAAGTGTATCAGTTGCTTGGCGGACTTCGTTCAGGTATGGGATATTGTGGTGCTCCGACAATTGCCGAATTGCGTAACTGCAAGTTCGTGAAAATCACCAATGCAGGATATGCCGAGAGCCATCCACACGATGTGACTATTACGAGAGAAGCTCCAAATTATAGTAGATAGTTGACACATTTTGTCAGTAATTTTTGGAACACGTGTAGAATAGCTTTTCTACACGTGTTTTCTTTGTTTGACGAAAAATAAGGAAACGATAAAGAATTATTCGTCGTCAACGTTTTATAGATTCCTATAAAACGTTATCTTTGTAATCAAATTTGAAAGATATGAAACACATTAAGATAGGGATAACACAAGGCGATATAAACGGAGTCGGCTATGAAGTCATTATGAAAGTGCTGGCGGAACAAAAAGTGTATGAGGGAAAGACGGTTATTGTATATGGTTCTCCCAAAGTTGCCGCATATCACAGAAAATCGCTTGATTTACAGAATTTCAACTTCAATTTGATTACAACGGCTGACGAGGCGGCTCCCAAACGTCCGAACATCATAAACTGTGTGGAAGAAGAAGTACGTGTAGATGTTGGTACGGCAACAGCCGATGCGGGCAAGGCGGCGATTAAGGCATTGTCACGCGCTATCGAGGATTTGAAGGCCGACAAAATTGATGTGCTGATTCCAATGCCAGTCAATAAAGAAAGTATGCGTGCCGCAGGTGTTGATTTCTCAAATCATACGGAATATCTGGCAAAAGCATTTGGCACAAATCAACATTCGGAATTGTTTGTCAATGGCCTAATGAAATTGTGCTACGTTTCAAAGGCGACAAGCATGTCGCAAGTGGCAAAAACAATCACGAAAGATGCTGTTCTTGAAAAAATCGTTGCGTTGAACGATTCGTTGCAAGTGGATTTTGGCGTACAAAAACCGAAAATTGCGGTGTTGGCTCTCAATTCCGCGTTTGGCGACGAAGAAAAAGGTGCAATCGCAAGTGCCATCAGCGATGCGAAAAGTAGCGGTTTTGTAGTTGTAGGACCTTATTTGGCAGAAGATTTCTTTGCCGACGCTGTGTACAAGAAATTCGACGGAGTTGTGGGTATGTACCGCGACCAAGTTGCTGTTCCTTTCAAGGCTGTGTCGTACGACAATTCGGTGGAATTTTCGTTAGGTCTGCCCAAAATCTGCATCGCTCCTACAATGGGCGTGGGCTATGCCCAAGTAGAAAAAAATTGCGCCGAGGAATCTCCGTTGGTTCAGGCTCTTTTTACTGCTGTCGATTTGACTGAAAAACGCGATGAATATGCTCAATTAACCAAAAACAAACTTAAATAAAACGGTATGTTAGAATCAATTTCTGGATTAGTACAAAAATTGACACCGACGTATGCTGTCGTAACAACCTCTGGATTAGGATTTTATATCAATATCACCGTCAATACGTGCGAAAAATTGCGCGAAAATACGGATTGCTCGTTGTTGTTGCACGAAATCATTCGTGAGGACGCGCACGACTTGTATGGTTTCTTCGATGAGAATGAGAGAACAATGTTTCGCTTGCTCATATCCGTTTCGGGCATAGGGGCTAATACGGCTCGTGTGATTCTTTCAAAAATGACTCCTTCGGAATTGGCTACGGCAATTTTGTCGGGTGATTCTGCTACTATACAGAGTATCAAGGGAATAGGTGGTAAAACTGCACAACGTGTCGTGTTGGAATTGAAGGACAAAGTAAATTTTGTTGAAGAAGATGCAAAAATAGTTGTAGGTCAAGGCAATACTTTGAAGATTGAATCGTTATCAGCATTGGTAATGCTTGGGTATCAAAAAAGTTCGGCAGAAAAGGTTGTCGATGCCATTATGCAGGAGGCAGTCCAACATTCGGTTGAGGACATTGTGAAACTTGCACTAAAACGGCTTTGATGACTAATCTGCGTAGTATGTGGTAAGGTTGAAGTTCGTTAAACGAATATATATAATTGTTGTTATTGCTGTATGTAGCGTTATGTTGACATCGGCAATGGGGATTATGCCGTATTCGTCGCACAATGAATTCACTCAGCCACAGGATACCATCAAACTCCAATCGCCCCTTCCGAAGGAAACGGGCAATGCGTTCGACGATGCCAACAACAATTCCAAAGGTATTCGTTTGGAAGATTCCCCGAATTCTGGCTATCAGATAGAATATAATCCCGAAACCGATGATTATGAGGCAACTAAGATGGTGGGCGACAATGCCGTCACACCTTCGTTCTCGTTACCATCGTCGGAATATTTCAAATTGTCGGGAAAACAGCGGTCCCAACAATATTGGCGTACTCGTGCGAGCGAAACGCGACGAGGCGGCGCGTCGTCGTACGAACCGTCGCTTGATTTGCTTGGTGGCGATAACATTTTGGGTGACCTAGTCGATATTAAGCCTCAGGGTGCCGCAGAATTGAACTTCGGTTTGAAATTCACCAACAATCACAACCCTCGTTTGTCGAAAAAACAACAGCGTCAGTTGCAGTTCGACTTCGACAACAAGATTCAAATGAGTGTGACGGGTTCCATAGGTGACCATGTGTCAATGACTATCAAATACGATACTGAGTCACAGTTCGAGTTCGAGCAGGAAGTTAAGTTGCAATATGAGGGCGACGAGGATGAAATCATCAAAAACATTGAGGTGGGAAATGTGTCGTTTCCTCTCTCAAGTTCATTGATTTCGGGAAGTTCAAGTTTGTTTGGTGTGAAAACCGACTTGCAATTTGGAAAATTGTATTTGAGCGGCGTGTTCTCCCGTCAGCAGGGCGAAACATCATCAATAGCGGTGCAAGGCGGTGCCCAAACCGAGGATTTTGAGATTCAATGTGACGAATATGATAACAATAAGCACTTCTTCTTGTCGCAGTTCTTTAGAGAACACTACGAAGAGGCATTGAAAAACTTGCCCGAAATCAATAGTGGTATTGAAATTCGCAAGGTTGAGGTTTGGGTTACGCAAAATTCAAGTGGTAAGGAAGACGCGCGTAATATTTTGGCTTTGAATGATTTAGGTGACGAATCGAAAAGTGGAATCGGCGGAGCAAAGGAATATGAATTACCCGAAAATGGAAAACTGTATAAGAAAGTAAAGAATTTATCGGGAATACGTAGCATCAACACGGTTTCCACGGCATTGAACGGCATGATGGACCAAGGACCCGATTATGAAAAAATAGAGCAAGCCGTGTTGCTGAAACCTACGGAATACGATGTAAACAAAAAACTTGGATATATTTCGTTGCGTTCAGCAGTAAGTTCGTCGAAGGTGCTTGCCGTGGCTTACGAATACGAGTACAAAGGCAAGGTGTACCAAGTTGGTGAATTTTCAAGCGACGGGATCGAGCACCCCGATGTGTTGATTGTGAAACTCTTGAAAGGCACGCAGTCAAATCCCGAGTATCACAACTGGGACTTGATGATGAAAAACGTGTATGCGATAGGAAGTTATCAAATCAGTAAGGAAGATTTTGTGCTCGATGTGTTGTATCAAGACGACAGGACGGGAACGCCAATACCGTATCTTTCGGAAGGTGAGGTAAAAGGAAAGAGTTTGATTTCCGTTTTGAATATGGATAACCTTTCCAGTGATTTACAACCATATTCCGACGGATTGTTCGACTTTGTGGAAGGTGTTACCATCAAGTCGGCTCGCGGATTGATATTTTTCCCTGTGCTTGAACCGTTCGGTAGTTCGTTGGAGAAGAAAATAGGGGATTCGGAATTGGCAAAAAAATATGTGTATCAGGAGTTGTACGATTCAACGCAGAGTGCCGCACGACAAGTTGCCGAAAAGAATAAGTTCATTTTGAAGGGCTCTTATAAGTCGAGCGTTTCATCGGAAATCTCGCTGAATACCACGCAAGTCAAGTCGGTGAAGGTTATGTGTGGTGGTCTTACGTTGGTCGAGGGTGCCGATTATACGGTGGATTATTCTTCGGGAACGGTTTCCATCATCAATCAGGGAATCTTGGAATCGGGGTCCACTATCAACATTTCGTACGAAAACGACCCGTTGTTCAGCACGACGACCAAGACGTATATGGGAACGCGTGCCGAGTATCGGTACAACGACAATATCAGTTTTGGCGGTACGTTGATTCACTTGTCGGAAGTTCCGTCGGTTGCTAAGGTCGGCTTTGAGGAATATCCTCTCTGCAATACGATTTGGGGTGTCGATGCAAAATATTCCACGGAATCAATGTTTTTGACGAAACTCGTCGATAAAATTCCTTTGATAAATACGAAGGAAATGTCGTATGTGGAGGCATCGGCGGAATTTGCCCAATTACTGCCTGGTCAGTCAAAATACATATCCAACGCCGTTTCGATTGATGATTTTGAAAGTTCTGAAGGACGAATTTATATGAAGGAACCTACGTCGTGGCGTTTGGCAAGTACGCCGCAAGGACAAAAGTCAATGTTCCCCGAAGCGTCGCTCATAAACGATTTGGCGTTTAACTACAACAAGGCGTTGATTTCATGGTATAATATCAACACGTCATTTTACGAACGTAGTTCGCCCGTGAGCAAGTCAATACAGGCTGAGCAGTTCTCTCGAACGGTGTATCAGTCAAATTTGTTCCCTAACAGGGATTTGTCAACCTATGAAGACGTTCCGATGACGTTGCTGAATATTGCCTACTATCCTTACGAACGTGGGCAAAATAACTATGAAACCAAGGGACGCGCGGGCATTTCGGCTGGTTTGAACGAAAATGGTTTCTTGAATAATCCGAAATCTCGTTGGGGTGGTATTATGCAGTCGCTCACTACGACGGATTTTGAGGCAACCAATGTGGAATACATCGAATTTTGGATGATGGATCCGTTTGTTACTGATGAGGAAAATAAGCACAAAGGTGGTGACTTGTATCTGAATATCGGTAGAATGTCGGAAGATGTGTTGCGTGACGGACGGAAATCTGCCGAGAACGGTATGGTAAACGACCCGACCCGCATGGACGAGACTGTTTGGGGTATGGTACCGAATTATTCCATTGTGGAGACAGGCTTTAGCAGCGACATTGACCGAAACGTGCAGGACGTTGGTCTTGACGGATTGACCGACTTGGCAGAACGACGTTTCTTTGCCCAATATTTGAAAGAAGTGAAGGAAATAGTCACGCCAGAGGCGTATTCGGCATTTGAAAGAGACCCCTCGCACGATGATTTTTCTTCGTATTTGGATAACCGTGGCGACGAACGTGACATTGTATGGCGATATAAATACTACAACGGAACCGACGGAAACTCGCCTTCGGGAACGTCGCAGGGTTTGTCGTCGTATAAACCCGATATTGAGGATTTGAACCAAGATAATACCTTGCAGGAAACTGAGGCGTACTATCAGTATCACATCAGTTTGCGCCCCGAAGATATGGTTGTTGGAAAGAATTTTATAGAGGACGAACTTGTCGAGGTGGTGAACAACGACAACTATCAATGTCAGGCAAAATGGTATCAGTTCAAGATTCCTATCAAAAGTGAGGAAAAAGAGAGAATCGGCAACATTTCCGATTTCCGTGACATAACCACGATGCGTCTGTTCTTACGCAATTTTGAAGATTCGATAATACTCCGTATTGCCGAATTTTCGCTTGTGTATAGCAACTGGCGCGTGTACGAGGAACCATTGTTCGAATCGGGTGAATATGACTTGTTTTCCGATTCGAAAGTTGACATTTCAACGGTAAACATAGAGGAAAATAGTTCCAGAACACCTGTCAATTATACCTTGCCGCCGGGTGTTGATCGAGTTATAGATCCTACGAGTACCACATTGGAAGAATTGAACGAATCGGCCTTGTCAATGAAAGTGATTGACTTGGAGGACGGAAATTCCAAGGCAATTTACAAGCAGGTGAATAAGGATTTACGCCAATTTGGTGCGTTGGAACTGTTTGTTCACGCCGAAGCGTTGATTGACGAGGAAAACTCTTTGGACGATGATGATTTGTACGCTTTCATCCGTCTTGGTTCCGATTACGTTGACAACTATTACGAATATGAGATTCCGTTGAAGTTGACGCCTCATTTGGGCGAAGGTTCTTCGAAATATAACAACAACAGCAATAATGATCGACAAATTGTGTGGCCTAACGACAACAAGATTTCTTTGCCGTTGAGCGTGCTTACTGACTTGAAACTGGAACGAAACAAAATGATAAACGATGGCGTAATGCCAGAGTTAGAAACGTACCATACTTACACCGTTTCACACGGCAACAATCGTGTGAGTATAAAGGGAAATCCCAATACAGGCAATGTTCGTACGGTAATGTTGGGTGTGAGAAACAGAAAGAAAAAAGCGTCGAATCCGCAGGATGACGGACAGAAAAAGTCGGGAATTGTGTGGTTCAACGAACTTCGTCTTACCGATATGAACGACCAAAGTGGTTGGGCGACCGTAGGTTCCGTGCGGACAAGTTTGGCTGATTTTGCAACTGTTTCCTTGGCTGGAAAAATTAGCAAGCCAGGTTTCGGAAGCGTTGACCAGAAAGTATTTGAACGGAGTATTGAAAATCTGTATCAGTACGATGTGGCTTCAAGTGTGGCTTTGCATAAATTCTTCCCCGAATCATGGAAGTTGGTCTTGCCATTCTATGTCGATTTGTCGGAAACGTACATTACGCCACAATACGACCCGACAAATCCTGATATTACCTTGTCACGCTCGTTGGCTAATTTTACGACAAAACAAGAACGAGATTCTTTGTTAAATCTGACACAGGAATATACGCAGAATTTCAGTTACAATTTCACTAATGTCAAGATAGCCCGTACGCCGAAAAAGCAGCATCCGTTCAATATCACGAACTTCTCGGGTACATTTGCCTATAATCGTTTCCGTGCCCACGATGTTGACTACGAGGAAGACTATAAGCACCAATACAAGGTTGCATTCAATTACGGATACAATATGCGTCCGAAGAATTATCAGCCGTTTAAGTCAAACAAAATCAAGTTGATAAAGGAATTTAACTTCTACCTATTGCCTGCAAGCGTCTCGTTCAAGAGTGAGTGGGACAGAACCTACAAGGAACAACAACGGAGGAATTTGTCTGCATACAATTTTGAGTTGCCCAAAACGGCAAGCAAGTGGTTCTATTGGTATCGCTCGTATAACGTGAATTATCCTATTTCCAAAGGTTTGAAACTGTCGTATAGTGCTACCAACGACTCTCGTCTTGACGAGCCGTCGGGTGTGATTGACAAGACCGACGAGGATATTTGGCGCGAATACAAACGTGAGGTGTGGAAGAGTGCCAAGACATTTGGCGAGAATATGGAGTTTAATCAAAAATGGAATCTTACATGGCAAGTTCCTCTTAATAAGATTGACGCATTGGACTGGACAACAACCAATTACAAATACGCCGGTACCTACAATTGGCAGATGGGAACTGAAACCACCGATGAAGACGACCTTGATTATGGGAACAATATCACCAACACGGGAACGCACACGCTCGACGAGACGTTTAACTTCACGAAACTATATGGTAAGTCAAAATATCTTGCTGGCGTTCAAAAACGTGTGAAGCAAACCAACAATGGCAACAAGAACCAGAAACGGAAAGAAACGGTTAAATTCACCAAATCAAATGTGAAAACCGATGGCGACAACAAGATTTTCGTCAATCATAAGTTGGGTACGACTGATGTAAAAGTCACGGTGTTAGACGAAGATGGACAATTGGTTCCGTCGGAGACGGAAATCCTTTCCGACAAGAAAGTGCGCGTAACGTGCAAACGAGAGGTTGAAAAGGGAAAAATCACCGTCGTGGGTAAAAAAGATGTGGAACAAACACCGTTGACTCGTGCAACCGACCAAGTAGTCAATACTTTGATGATGTTCAAGACGGCAACTATCAGTTATTCTCGAACGGAAGGCAGTTTTGTTCCTGGTTACAAGTATGATACGCAGGTATTTGGATTATATAAACCGTTTACTTCGGGTGCGACACCCGGTTGGCCATACGTGATGGGCTTGGTTCCGAGCGATTTGGAATCTCACTTGACTACCGATGATTGGTTGGTTGATAATGATTATATCAGCGACAAGTTAAAATACACATACTCAGACCGTTTGCGTATTCAATCATCGTTGGAGCCAGTTAAAAATATGAAAATCACGCTCTCAAGCGAACGGAGTTATTCTCATAATTACACAAAATACTTGTGGGGCGACAAAGATGAAAACGAGAAGAATAAATTGACAACGGGAAATTTCTCAATCTCTTGTAACTCAATTGCATCCGCATTCAATTCCGACAAGGCATACGAACGGTTTAAACAAAATCGTCTTGCCGTTTCGCATAGATTGGCACAAAAGAATTTCGGCTCAGTTTACGAAACCGACATAGAATCGGGCTTCCCGATTTTGTACAACGAAATGTCACAAGACGTGCTGATTCCTGCATTCTTTGCTGCTTATACAGGTCAGTCGGTTGACAAGGTGAATATTGACACCTATTTTATACCGATGTTCTCAAGTTTCTCAACATTCTTGCGGTCTTTGAATTGGCGACTCACCTACAACGGTTTGGCTAAATTACCGTTCTTCAAGACCTATTTCAAGGCAGTGAACATCAATCACGCATACACGTCAACATACAATATGGGTGCTTACGAATCGTTCTCGTCGGCAACTACTTATGAAGATGATTTCTATGTTGACCCGATTGACGGTTCCTTGTACGTGTCTCCTGAATATGACGTGTCAACCGTTGGTATTTCGGAACGTTTCAATCCGTTGATTGGCGTTGATTCCAAGATGAAGAACAATATGACTGCGAAACTTGAGATACGAAGAAATCGCACGGTAACGTTGTCGTTTACCAATACCGAAATTTCAGAAGTGTCTAATTTTGAATATGTTGTGGGAGCCGGATATGTGTTTGAGGATTTCAAGGTGAATATATCAACGGCAGGGGGCAGTCATCATTTTCAAAATGATTTAACGATAAGAATGGACTTTTCTGTGCGCGATAATCAAACAATTCGTCGTAATATTGCAGAAGATATTACGCGTAAAATTTCGGGAACAAAATCGTATGCGTTCAAAAGTTATGCGGAATATATGTTAAGTCAAAGAATTACAATGCGATTGTATTTGGAATATACTATGAATCAACCACTTACGAATGGGTATAGAACATCAACGACGAGTGGCGGTGTAAATATTAGATTTTCGTTAATGTAATGAAACACAAAATAGTTCATATTGTAATATTGATTCTTGCCTTTGTTCCGGCACAATTCGTGTTTGCCGATGAAGAACCACAGGATTCTGTTGAACAGAAAAAAGACATTTTCAAGTGGGAGTATAATCTTACAAACACCGAAAGAACTCGCGTGGAGATAGATACAACAATGGATTTTTTCTATTTGTATGAACCCAATGGAAGCATAGCCGATTATAAGGTTCATGCTGCGGAGTATGCCTCGCCGGCGTTTTCGTTATTGTTCACGCCGAAAAATAGCGATGCCTATTTTCTTGCGCCATACGAATCATCAATGGTTTCAACCTATGATATTGCCGATTATACGGCACAACGTCCGTTTTCGGAATTATTTTTCTCGCAAGGTCTTAATAGCGAACAATCTGCACGATTCCTACACACGCAAAATGCCAACAAATATTGCAATGTAGGTTTGAATTTGAATTTTTATAAAACGATGGGGGAATGGGATAATCAATCTCTTAAAGGTCAGCACGTTACGCCTTGGATTGCTTATTATGGACCTCGATTCTCAACCACGTTCAAATATGCGTTCAACAACATAAAACGAGGCGAAAATGGCGGTATTGCAGCCGATTCATTGTTGCATTATGAGAAATTGTTGCGTATGAAACACCCGCGGGCTAATTCTTTCTTGCGCTATCAAGACATTGCGTTTATGCAAAAATGGAATCTCGGACGAAAACCCAAAGAGGATAGCACTTCGCTGGATTTATTGCGTTACAAGAATGCGTTGGGATATCGCTTGAATTACAATTCCATTCGCCGTGGATATACCGACAATTTGTTGGATGCTGAGTTTTATACCAATATTTTGTATGACTCGACACAAACTGCCGACACGGTTGTTTGTAAAAGTTTGACAAATGCCGCCTTTATTGAGTTTCAACGGAAATTGGGGAAGATTGTTGCCGTGGCGAATTTTGCCATAGGTGCAGAATTTAATTCGTCAAATTGTTATGACTACGCATATAAAATCCCAGAATCTCTCTCAAAATCAGAGTTTTACGAAGGACAATTCAGTTTCTCTTTTCCTCATAATATCTCGATTGAGCATAGTCATTTGTATTATTTTGAAGGAGACGATAGTAAAACTTTTGAAATAAATACGTATTTATCGAAATCATCTGAAATTAAGGAGAAAGAGGTTTCTGTCTCCTTGTCGGAGGAATATTCACAATCGTATTTGGGCGATGTGTATTATGTGCTTGAGTCCAATCACAATGCGTGGAGAAACGATTTCAGTGCGGAGAAATTACTTGACGTGAATGCGAAAGTAACCTCGGAATGGGGCGGTTTTGAGGCCGACGTACATTTCTATACGATGAAAGACTATATCTCGTTTGATACCAAAGGGGTGTTGCTGCAGTCGAATAAATCGGGAAATGCCTTGACGGCAAAGGTTCAGAAAACGACACGTTTTTGGCATATTTTGATGAAAAACGGGTTGATTTATCAGGATATTTCGGTGGGAAATCAAGAATATCCAATGTGGGCAACCTACAATTCTCTTGCTGTTCAAGGAGCGTTCTTTCATAAACTGATTCATTTCGGACTTGGTGCCGAAGTGTTGTATTATCCGTCGTACAACGTACCGACATTCGATGCGGCATTGGGCGATTTCTTGCCCCAGACCACTTACAAATATGGTGATTTCCCGATTGTAAATGTGTTTGCCACACTGAAATATAAACCAATCAAATTGTATGTGAAATACAATAGTTTATATGCCTTGTTGAAGGAACAAAATTTTCCGATAGCTGGTTATCCACAAACCAACGGAACAATCTCGTTCGGAATTTCTTGGTTGTTCTATAACTAAGAAAAGTTCATTTTTTTCATTTTACGATACAAAAAAACAAACACTTTTCTTTTCTTTGTATAAAATCTCATGGCAGTGAAGCGTCAGGTTTTATTTATTATAGGATTTTTCTGTTCGTTGTTCTCTTTTTCTCAGAATGTTATCGTCAACAGAGTTGAGGGAATTGAAGATACGATGAGTTTTTACGGCTGCATTCCGTTTGCCGAACAAGGAATGTTGCTCAAGGCGTATTACCCCGAAAAGAATACGAGCCGTAAAATTGATGTTTTTACCTATGAAAAATTTGATACGGCTTTACAAAAAAAGACCTCGCTCGATGTTTCCATTCCAGCCAAGAAATCGGCATATCTGGATTATACTTCGTCAACGCATCAATATAATTTGGCATATCAAACTACGGGAACATATTCTGTGTCAATCGTTTCGGTTGCCGATATGAAAACGTGGACGATTCAGGGCAAATTTCCTAAGAACACCACCATTCATTCTATGCGTGCCATTGGTGAATACGTGTATTTATTGGGTTATACGAAAGATTTACCTATTTTGGTTTGTCAAAATATCACGACAAATGATGTTACGTTTGGGAAAATTATTCCTCTTACCAAACGAAAATTTTCAATCGTCTCGTTTGAAGTGAATGACGCTACCGAGGAATTGTATTTGTTTACGAAAGATGAGGTGAAAAATGACAAGTTGGTGAAAATGTACGTGTATAAAAGTGGCGTGAAGACGTTTGAAAGAATGCTTGTTTCGCCAGATGCCGATAAATATATTGTTTCGGCATTTGCTTCTCGTTTGCACGACAATTCATTTCTGATTTCGGGAACGTACGGAACTTCGTCGAAAAATTCTGACGTGTCGGTCGGGATATTTATTTCAAAAATGTCGCCCGAAGGAGAAACAATGTTTACTAAGTTTATAAATTATCTTGATATTCAGAATTTTACGTCGTATTTGTCAGCACGAAAACAAGAAAAGATAGAGAAAAAACAAGAACGAAAACAAAGTCAGAATAAAGAGTTAGAGCTGAATTACCTTATGGTTCCTCATAATATTATTGAACAAGACGGGAATTTTGTGTTGGTCGGCGAAGCGTATTATCCCACGTTTCGGCAGGAATGTCAGTATATGATGGGACCGAACGGTCAGACAATGTATTGCTATCCCGTGTTCGACGGTTATCAATACACACATTTCTTCCTTTTGAATTTCAATGAGCAGGGCGAACCGTTGTGGAGCAACGCGGCTCCTATGGAGATTGAGAATAAGCCATTTTACGTGAAGCGATTCTTGTCTATCAATTCAAAACCCGATACGGTTATTCAACTTGGCTATTCAACATGGAAGGATATTTTCTTGTATAATTTCAAGGACGGAGAAAATGTGGGTGAGGAGAAAATCTCATTCGTGAACGATGACGAAAAGCTGATTCATTCATCAACGCAGACGCGTCATTGGTATGGCGATGTGTTTCTTTCGTATGGAATACAGAAAATAAAAAATAAGGATAAGGAGAGACGAGAAGTCTATTTTATAGAAAAATTACAAATACCTATCAAATAATGGCACTTATAAAATCGGTACGGGGATTCACTCCTCAAATTGGAGAAAATTGTTTCTTGGCTGAAAATGCGACTATAATCGGCGATGTGGTAATTGGCAAGGATTGTAGCATTTGGTTCAATACTGTTTTGCGTGGCGACGTGAATTCCATTAAAATCGGCAATCTTGTGAATATTCAAGATGGTTCGGTGCTACATACTTTGTACGAGAAATCAACGATAGAAATTGGCGACAACGTGTCGGTTGGCCATAATGTGACGATTCATGGGGCTAAAATCTGCGACAATGTGTTGATAGGTATGGGGTCGGTCATCCTCGACCATGCCGTGATAGGGGAGAATTCCATAATAGCTGCGGGAGCTGTTGTTACCAGTGGAACAATCGTGGAACCGGGAAGTTTGTACGCAGGTGTGCCAGCTAAGAAAATAAAAGACGTATCTCCCGAACAAACCAAGGAGATGATATATAAAATTTCACACAATTACCGAATGTACGCCGATTGGTACAAGGAGGAAAAATAGGGTGAAGAAGCAATTATGCTTCTTCAAACTCATCTTTCCCCACGCTACAAAGCGGACATGTCCAATCTTCTGGCAAATCTTCAAACGCTGTTCCAGCTGCTATTCCGTTATCGGGATCGCCCACTTCAGGATCGTACTCGTAGCCACATACTTTACAAACATATTTTTTCATACGTGCAAATTTTAAAGGTTTATCAAATTTGTTTGTTGCAAATCTAAACATATATCTGAAATGACAACGGATTATTTTTATATTTGTGTCACAAAATTTAACTACGATGAAAACATCTTTACAAGACGGCGTGACCTATATAGGTGTTGACGATTTGGATATTGATTTGTTTGAAAGTCAGTATATTGTCCCCGAAGGAATGGCGTACAATTCCTATATTATTATGGACAAGAAGATAGCCATAATGGATACGGTTGATGCTCGAAAAGGCGAGGAATGGAAGGCAAATTTGCAATCAGCTCTTTCGGGGAAAGAACCAGATTATTTGGTTGTTCAGCATTTGGAACCAGACCATTCCGCTCTTGTGAACTGGGTGCTTTCAACTTATAAGAATGTTACGTTGGTGGCAAGTGCCAAGGCAATTCAGATGTTGCCTCAATTTTTTGAAGACATTGATTTGGACGGACGGACAATGGCAGTGAAAGACGGTGATGTGCTTTCGTTGGGCGAACATTCGTTGCAGTTCGTTACAGCTCCTATGGTGCACTGGCCAGAGGTGATTATGTCGTTCGACGCTAAAGATGGTGCATTGTATAGTGCCGATGCGTTCGGAAAATTCGGCGCATTGTCGAAATGTGGATTTTATGGAAAAGATGATGACGACTGGACTTGTGAGGGACGAAGATATTATTTCAACATTGTCGGAAAATACGGCGTTCCTGTGCAGACGATTCTAAAAAAAGTAGGAGGTTTCCCTATCAAAACCATTCGTCCACTTCATGGTCCTATTTTGGAGAGCGATTTGGCGACGTATGTCTCGTTGTACGACACGTGGAGCAAGTACGAGGTGGAAACGGAAGGAATCTTCATCGCGTGTGCTTCTATTCATGGAGGTACGTTGGATGCGGCAAACAAGTTGGCAGAGATTCTTCAACAAAAAGGAGCCAAACGTGTAGTTGTGAGTGATTTATGTCGTTCCGACATTGCAGAGAATGTAGAAGATGCTTTTCGTCATTCCAAAATGATTGTCGCTGCCTCGTCATACGACGGTGGCGTTTTTACACCAATGTACGACTTTCTTCATCGCCTGCAAACCAAAGGATATTGTAATAGAAAAGTTGCCATTGTCGAGAATGGCTCGTGGGCTCCGTCGGCTGGACGAACTATGAAAGAATTGCTTTCGGCTATGAAAGGTGTCGAAATTGTTGAACCGATGGTGACCATCCGTAGCAGAATGAAGAAAAGTGATTTCCCCGCATTGGAGCAACTTGCAGAGAAAATGTTATAAAATTTGAACTATGAATCCGTATATACATACCGTAAATTACTACGAGACCGATAAAATGGGCGTAACGCACCATTCCAACTACATTCGTTTTATGGAAGAAGCACGAATTGATTTTCTTAATCAGTTGGGATATAGTTTTGAACGAATGGAAGCCGATGGCATAGTTTCTCCAGTAACGGCACTGACGTTTGACTTTAAGAGATCAACGACATTTGCCGATAAAATTACGATTGAACTGTCGGTTGAGAAATGCTCCACACTTAAATTGGTTTTTGGATATACAATGAAAGTTGATGGGAAAGTGGTAGGAACAGGCACGAGTACGCATTGTTTCTTTGAAAACGGGAAACTCGTATCGTTGGAAAATCGCTATCCGGAGCTTTATCAGATATTTATGACAAAATCGTATTAGCACTTTTTCAAAAGAGTTGTTATGTTTTTTTTGAAAATCTGTTTTGATATAAATTAAATACGTATATTTGCAGTGATGAAAACATTTTGTATAGACATATTGCTCTTGTTGCTCGTTAGCACACGCTAAGGGGTCGTGAGACATTTGGTATAACTTAACCCCTTAGCGATTCGCTTTGGGGTTTTTTATTAAATAATAGTATTATGGACGATAAAGTTTACATTTTCGACACAACGTTACGTGATGGTGAACAAGCACCAGGGAATCAATTAAACATGATTGAAAAATTGGAAGTTGCCCGTGCTTTGGAAGAACTTGGCGTTGATATTATAGAAGCAGGTTTCCCAATTTCAAGTCCTGGTGATTTTGAATCTGTCATGCAGATTTCAAAGGTAGTGACGAATCCTACCGTATGCGGTTTGACACGTGCCATTCAAAAGGATATTGACGTGGCTGCCGACGCACTGCGCTATGCAAAACATCCGCGTATTCATACGGGAATTGGAACCTCGTACAACCATATTTACTACAAACTGAAAACGACGCCGGAGGAAATCATCCGTCGTGGTGTCGATGCAGTGAAATATGCCAAGAAATATGTGGAAGATGTGGAATTTTATTGCGAAGATGCAGGTCGTACCGACAACGAATATCTTGCCCGTGTGGTAGAAGCGGTGATTGCTGCCGGAGCAACGGTGGTAAACATTCCTGATACTACGGGATATTGCTTGCCGAACGAGTTTGGCGAGAAAATCAAATATCTGATGGAACACGTTCCGAATATTCATAAGGCAATTATTTCCACGCACTGCCACAATGATTTGGGTATGGCTACGGCAAATACGTTGTCGGGTGTGCTGAACGGAGCTCGTCAGGTGGAAGTTTCCATTAACGGCGTGGGCGAACGTGCAGGTAACACCGCTCTCGAAGAAGTGGTGATGGCACTGAAGAGTCATCCTGCTCTTAATATCCACACCGACATTGTTACGCAGAACATTATGCGTGCCAGCAAAATGATTCAGCGACTGATGAAGAGTCCAGTACAGGCCAACAAAGCTATTGTGGGTAAAAATGCTTTTGCACACTCGTCGGGAATTCATCAGGATGGCGTGCTGAAACATCGTGAAAACTACGAAATCATTGATCCGAAAGACGTGGGCGTTGACGAATCGTCAATCATTCTGACAGCCCGTAGCGGTCATGCTGCTCTGAAATATCGTCTGCAATTATTAGGTTTTCCGCTTGAAGGCGAAGAACTTGACAAAACCTATCAAGATTTCTTGAAGATGGCAGACGAGAAAAAGATTGTGAACGACGATGATTTGCTGATTTTAGTGGGAAAAGACAAGAAGAAACGTGAACGTTCCATTACCATAGAACAACTTCAAGTTGTATGCGGTACGTCGATGATTCCTACAGCAACTGTTTCGCTGAGCATTCACGGAGAATTACGCACTGAATCAGCAATGGGGAATGGTCCGGTTGATGCGGCATATACGGCTGTGAAGAAAATTTTCTCTGACCAGAATATTCATTTGCAAGAATTTCTGATTCAAGGTTTTAACGGCGGTTGCGACGATAGCGGACGTGTTTCGGTACAAGTGGAATGTAACAAACATTTCTATCAAGGCCTTGGTGTCGATACCGATATTGTTACTGCATCAGTCGAGGCATTTGTCGATGCAATCAGCAAAGGATTGGAGTAATTTTTAATAAGAAAAGATGAAAGGTAAAAAGTATTGGTATGCATTGTTACTGTTGGTAATGTGTACATTATCGGCTTGTAAGAAGGAGGATGACGTAGTTGCTGAAAAAAAGCCGACGGGTATTACCACGGTGGAACAGGCAGAAAGTGTTGCTCGCTGTCTGTGGCAAATGGTTTCACGTCTTAATGACATTATTGATACGGGATACGAATATACCAACAAGACTTTTACTGAAAATTACTTTGGCGAGTTTGCCGTATGGGGCAAGAAATACAATAGCGGAGATTGTACCGTCAGTGAATTGCAATACTGTTGGCTCAAGGATGTCAGTTATATGGGCTATACATTCAGTGGCGCATTACAATATTATGAGAAGAATTACCACTATAATAAGAATTATAAAAGAATCTGCGAAGTTTGGAGCGGATACGATGAAAATAGTGATTTGGAATATGGAGTTGCAATAAAAAGTGAGTCAGACAATATCGAGGACTTTATTTACTTTTCTGGTAAAAAAGACAATTATATTGATAAAAAATACAATTGTGACCGTACGCCAGCAGTTTTCACTATTGTCAATTCACAAGGTGAAGCATTCGAAGTTTTGATCAGATAGACTACAACTCCGTAAAAATCATAATATCTCTCGTGCTATCCAAGCACATGCTTCGGCATCGGCAAGGGCGTGGTGGTGGTTCTCTAAATGGTATCCGCACGCTTCGGCAACAACGTGTAACTGATGGTTGGGAAGCGTCTTTCCAAAATGTCTCCGTGAGGCAATGCACGTACAGAAAAACGGATATTCTGGATAATCCATCTTATAGCATTTGAATACCTCTCGCAAGCAATTCTCGTCGAATGACTTATTGTGGGCAACCAACGGCAGTCCTGCAATTTTAGGGGCAATTTGTTTCCACACTTCGGGAAATAGGGGAGCGGAATCGGTGTCTTTTCGTGTGAGACCGTGCACTTGCGTACACCAGTAATTATAATAATTCGGCTCAGGTTTGATAAGCGAATAAAAATTATCTACTATTTCGCCGTCTCGCACAATCACTATACCAACGCTGCAAACGCTTGTACGTGAGCAATTTGCCGTTTCAAAATCTATTGCTGCAAAATCTTTCATAATCTTATTTGTTATATTTATTCCACAAAATGTTCACTTTTCTCGCTATTTCGTCACGAAGCCATGCTGGCTCCAAAACCTCCACATCGGGCGTCTGCGACAGAATTTCTTGTTGGAAATCGAATTCGGGACACATCCTCAGTTCAAAAATACTATAATCTTCGTTTCTTTCAATTTCCTTTTGCGATTTATGGAGAGGCAACGAGCGAACGTAATTTTCTTGTCCTCCAGATACTTTTAGTCTAACAATTTCTGGCTCCATATCATCGTTCACACAAATTCCATAGAAATTTTCAAAATACTCCGTTGCATCAAAATCTTTGGGGATTCGGAACGTTTCTTTTGTCGGTTGCACGTCGTGAATGCGGTCGAATGCATAAATGCGAGTATCATCAAAATACGAGTTGTAGGCAAGCAAGTACCATCGTTGTTTGAACAACTTCACGCAATATGGTTGTATAGGAAACGTAGTTTCATCGTTGCGTTGGAAATTTTGGTACGTGATTTTCACCTCAGTGTTTTTTTTCATCGCATTGAGAATGGTAGGCAAAAATTCTTGTCCCGAAGGAATTTCCTCAAGCAAGATGCGGTTTTTCAGTTTTTTCTGATTTTCCAGAAGTAGATTGCTCACCGACACTGTTTTCAACAACCAGTTACGAAAACCACCACTGGTTATATCGTCTTCATTTTCAATATAATAACTATAATTCCCCCTATTCTCACATTCAATGTTGATACCGAACATATCTTCAATTACGTGACGCCATTTATGAAATGTGCGTTCAGGAATCTCACCTCCCTCGCTCATATCTTCTTCAACCCATTTCTTGTTGATTTCCTTAAATGGAATCCGCTTTGCGTTGTAGATGGTATTGACCAACCAAACGTACTTGTTTAAAAGATTCTTCGACATAATTCAATTTTTTTAGCAAAATAAAAACAAACCTCTGCAAAAACAAGGCAGAGGTTTGGAAAAATGCAAAAAAAACTAATTTTTTTTCAGAATTATGCACTTTCGTCGTGTAAATCGCGATATTAGAAAAACCATATTTTCTTTACTTTTTTCTACAGCGAAAAAAGTAACATTCCGATTTTTTTTCAGATAAAAAACTTTTCAGTAATAGAATTTAGCATTTGGGATAGCATATCTTCAGTTCAATCAGAAAAACACTTTGCGATTCAGAATAAATGTTTTTTTTGCACCCGTGTTTAAGAAAAATAAACAGAATATGGAATCAACGATAATAAAACGGATTGCTGCCGTAGTTCTTCTCACGATTGTCACGGCAATTTCATCAATAGCACAACAAAACAATCCTCTTGACGATATTTTTACAGTTTCGAATGGCAACGGTGAAAGAACGTTTTATTTCCATTGGACTTCGGCAAACAATGAACTTTTCGTTGTTGAAGTTTCCACTGATAAAACAAATTTTTCGGAAATTGCAACGATTACGGCAAACGGGAAAAATGACTATGAATACACGTGGATTTGCAATATGAAAGATGTAAACACTCTGTATTTCCGTTTGAAACAAACCAATAAAAGTGGAGTAACAACGTATTCAAACGTGGTTTCGGCAAAACTGCAACAAGATTCTGAATCAAAGCACACTACAACAAACAATAGCGTCAAAATGCAGGTAAATCTTGATGATTGTAGAAGTTTTGCTCTCGAAAACAACAAGAAATTGAAAATTGCCCAAGAGGAAATCGCCAAAGCGGGTTACGATAAGAAAGCTGCTTTTGCAAATTATCTTCCAAAAGTGTCTGTTTCAGGTGCTTACATATACAGTGATGCAGAAGTGAAACTATTGAGCGACGAGCAAGATAACGCTCTTCGAAATATGGGAACGGCAATGGGACAAGAACTCGGTGGCTCGTTGGTTCAAATGCAACAAAATGCGGCAACCACAGTTCAACAAATTATGGCAAATCCAGCAGTTGACCCAGCTTTGGCAAACCTGATAGCCAACAGCCCTACCGTTCAGCAAATGTTGCAAAAACTACAAACAACCGACATTAATGCTTCACTGAATCCGACTGTGGCAAGCATGAATGAGTTGGGCGGAAACATTGCAGATGCTTTCCAACTTGACACCCGTAATATTTACGCAGGTATGATTTCGGTTGAAGAGCCTTTGTTTCTTGGTGGTAAAATCGTCACTTACAATAAGATAGCCAAGGCAAAACAAGAATTGGAAACAACGAAATATAGTGCCGAAGAACAAGAAACAATTATTGAGACCGATAAATTATATTGGCAAATCGTTTCTCTTTCAAATAAATTGAAATTGACGGAGAAATATGTGGAACTACTTCAAACGATGTCGGAAAATGTTGAAAAAATGGCTGGCGAAGGCGTTGCAACTGCATCAGACAAACTTTCGGTAAAAGTGAAACTGAATCAGGCGGAAACTGCTTTGCTGAAAGTGCAGAATGGTCTAGCACTATCGAAAATGTTGTTGTGCCAACATTGCGGTCTCGACATCAACACTGACATTATGCTTGCTGACGAAACTTTGGAGGAAGTGCTTGTTTCGGAAGCTCCGTTGCAATACACCGAAGCTGATATTATGGAAAATCGTCCTGAGTTGAAAAGTCTTAATTTGGCAACGGAACTCTATCATCAGAACGTGAACTTGACTCGCTCCGATTATTTACCGACTGTTGCTGCATTCGGTAACTATGTGGTTACTAATCCGTCTTGTTCGAATGGTTTCCAAAATGAATTTGACGGTTTTTGGAATGTGGGCGTTGTGGCAAAAATTCCTATCTGCCAATGGGGCGAAGGATACAACAAGATTCGCAAGGCAAAGGCCGACGAAAAAATCGCTCAGTATAAATTAGACGATGCCAAAGAAAAAATTATGCTTCAGGTCAATCAGTATGAACGACAGATAGAGGAAGCGAAATCACGTGTGAAGTTGGCAGAGGAAAAAATGAGCGACGCCGAGGAAAACCTTCGTATGGCAACGCTTGGCTTCGAAGAAGGCGTGATTCCGTCGTCAGGATTGACCGAAGCCCAAACTGCTTGGTTACAGGCACATTCGGAATATATTGACGCAAAAATAGACTGGATTATGGCAAAAGTCTATCTTCAAAAAGCAACTGGTATGTTAAATAAATAAAACATAATAAACTATGGCAACAGATAAACAACAAACAGTAAACACAATTGCAGCCCTTGCCGTTTTGGCGTGCATTCTTGGTGTGGTATGTGTAGTAGGAATCCTCACTTTCGGAAAGAATGATGAGATTCTTCAGGGTCAAGCCGAAGCGAACGAATATCGTGTTTCGAGCAAGGTGCCGGGACGACTTTTGGAAATCCGCGTACACGAAGGTCAGAAGGTGAAGGCAGGCGATACGCTTGCTATTATCGAAGCTCCCGAAGTTGAGGCAAAAATGGCACAGGCCGAAGCTGTGAAAACCGCTGCCGAAGCTCAAAACACCAAAGCGGAGAAAGGTGCTCGCCGTGAACAGATTCAGGCCGCTTACGAAATGTGGCAAAAGGCAAAAACGGGCAAGGAAATCACTGAAAAGTCATTCAATCGTATCAATAATTTGTACAAAGAAGGCGTTGTGAGTGCACAAAAATACGATGAGGTGAAAGCTCAATACGATGCCGCCGTTTCTACCGAGAAAGCTGCTCACGCACAATATACTATGGCTGTGAAAGGTGCTCAAGAAGAAGACAAGGAAATGGCTGCCGCACAAGTCAAGCAAGCCGAAGGAGTTGTTGCCGAAGTTAATTCCTATATAAACGAAACGATTCTGACCGCGTACGCCGACGGTGAAATCACCGAGATTTATCCTCACATAGGCGAATTGGTCGGCACGGGTGCGCCAATCATGTCGGTTGCAATGATGAACGATATGTGGACTACGTTCAATGTACGTGAAGATTATTTGCAACAAATGCAAATCGGAACGGAGTTCGAAGCGTATATTCCCGCCTTGGACACGTCTGCAACAATGCGAATTGATTATATGAAGGATTTGGGCGATTACGCAGCTTGGAAATCGACAAAACAAACTGGTCAATATGACTTGAAGACATTCGAGGTCCGTGCAACGCCTAAGGATGATGTGAAAGGTCTTCGTCCGGGAATGACGGTTTTGTATAAGATTAACGAAAAGAAATAATTCTAACAGGTAGGCATTATGCAGAAACTTCGCAAGATATTTGCCGTTGCGAAACGCGAACAAGGTCGTCTGACAAGTCGTCCGCTGTATCTGTTCAGCATGATACTTGCCCCATTGTTCTCGTACATTTTTTTCACGACCTTGATGGCCGATGGTCTTCCCAATGATTTGCCAATCGGCGTTGTTGATGAAGACAATACCTCGGTTACGCGGCAAATTATCCGTAACCTTGATGCGTTCCAACAATCAAAAATTGTAGAACAATATAGCAGTTTTGCCGAAGCACGCAAAGCAATGCAACAAGGTAAGATTTACGCTGTTTACTATATTCCGCAGGGAACCACACAGTTGGCTCTTGCAAGCAAACAACCCACAATATCGTTCTACACATCGGCAACTTTTTTGATTCCTGCTTCGCTGGAATATCGTGATATGAAAATGATGTCGGAATATGCGTCTGGAGCAATTACGCGAAGTACGCTCTATGCCAAAGGTTACACCGAATCACAGGCAATGGCGATGTTGCAGCCCGTTAAGATGGAAATGCACGCCATAAACAACCCGTCGTTGAATTACTCGATTTATCTGTCGAATAGTTTGTTGCCGGCAATTTTGAGTTTGCTGATTCTGCAGGTGACCATATTCTCCATTTATTCGGAATTGAAGGAAGAAACCTCGAAAGAATGGCTCGCAATGACCGACAACGACGTGTATGCCGCCATCTTTGGAAAACTGATTCCGCAATTCGTAGTTTGGCTGTTAATGGGATTTGTATATCTTGTGTTGCTTTATGGATATTTTCATTTCCCGCTCCACAGCGGATTATTACCAATGATTATCCTAATGGTGACGCTTGTGGTTGTAAGTCAGGCGTTTGCCGTATTCCTTTGTGGCGCGGTTCCGTCGCTTCGTTGGGCGTTGAGTCTGGCTACCCTTTGGGGGGTGCTTTCCATTCCAATCAGCGGATTCTCGTTCCCTAAAATGGCGTTCCCGCCGGCATTGCAAGGAATTTCGTATTTATTTCCTATGCGTTACTATTTCTTGGTGTATGTTGACCAGGCGCTCAACGGACGACCATTCGGCTACACGTGGATTTATTACGCCCTGTTGTGTGCATTCATGCTGCTTCCGATAGTTGTGATGCGACGCTTAAAGAAATTCCTTTTGGAATATCATTATCAAATTTAATCCGATGAAATGGCTCTTTAACATATTGGATGTTTGGCGACACGAGCTTGTACGTGTGTTGAAGGACGAAGGCGTGCTGGTGTTCTTCTTTGTCGTCCCACTTTTGTACCCGCTTTTGTACGCGTATCTTTATAATAATGAAACAGTTAAAGAGGTTCCTGCCGTAGTTGTCGATAACTGCAAGACGACGATGAGCCGCGAGTTTCTACGGAATGTTGACGCAAGCGCCGATATTAAAATCGTGGCTCACTGCGCCGATATGCAAGAAGCGGAAGAATTGATTCGTGAGCATACTGCGTATTGTCTTATTTATGTTCCTGCCGAATTTCAGAAAAACATATTGGAAGGAAAGCAATCCGTTGTGGAACTTTACAGCGATATGAGCGGTTTGTTATACTACAAGGCCGTTCTCAGTTCCTGCACCGAGGTTTCGTTGTCGATGAACCAGGACATTAAGGCACAACGACTTGTGGGAGCAACCAAAGAACAGGCGGAAACGTTTGCCTATCCAATCAAATATAAATATGTGCCGATGTTCAATACCCAAAGCGGTTTCGCCACATTCTTGATTCCTGCCGTGCTAATTATGATTATTCAGCAGACCTTGGTATTGGGTATTGGCATGCTGATGGGCGACGAGGAGGAACGGAGACGAAAAGGACTTGTCTTGGAACACATACAAGATAAAAAACCGCTTACGATTCTTATTGGAAAGTCGGGAGTTTATATCACGTTATATCTTTTTGTAAGCGTGTATTTGGTGTGTATTGTCCCTCGGCTTTTCGGTTTGATTCAAATTTGGCAATGGCAAGAGTTGATAGCGATGATGTTTCCGTATATTCTTGCGTGCGTGTTTTTCAGTATCATTATTTCAACATTTGCCAAAGACCGTGAATCGTTCATCGTGTTGTTCGTGTTTATGTCGATTCCGATGTTGTTTATGACAGGTATTTCGTGGCCAGGTTCGTCTATTCCAGCCGTATGGAAAGCACTTTCGTACGCATTCCCCTCAACCTTGGGAGTGAATGCCTTTGCTCGCATCACCGAAATGGGTGCGTTGATGGAAGATGTCCGTCCTGAAATAATCGGTTTATGGATTCAGACAGTGGTTTTCTTCGTGATAGCGTGGATATTGTATAGGAAAGAATACAAGAAATAATTGATTTTTTATTTTTCGTTGTTTGTAGAACCGTCATATTATGGCGGCTCTACTATTTTTATAAAAAAAACATATCTTTGCAATGATATTGTTTTTCATAATAAAGACTGACGATGAGAATTACGACAGATTATTTAGTGATTGGCTCCGGCTTGGCAGGGCTGAGTTTTGCGTTGAAAGTAGCAGAAACGGGAACGGTAACTATCATTTCCAAGACAAAGCTTGACGAAACAAATACTTCATACGCACAAGGAGGCATTGCGGCAGTGCTCAACACGTCAAAATCAGACAGTTTCGACAAACATATAGAAGACACGCTGATTGCTGGTGCAGGCATTTGCGACAGAAAAGCAGTGGAGAAAGTCATTGAATATGCACCTCACGCCATCACCGACCTCATTTCGTGGGGAACGCAGTTCGACAAAGAAGATGAAAACAAATCAGCATTCGACCTACATCGTGAAGGCGGTCATAGTATGCATAGAATCCTTCACCATCAGGACAATACAGGTTTTGAAGTACAACGGGCTTTATGTGAAAAAGTACGTGGACATAAAAATATCACAATATACGAAAACTTTTTTGCCGTTGATTTAATCACACAACACCATTCGGGAATGCTCGTAAAACGTCATCTGACGGAAATAAAATGTTTTGGTGCTTACGCTCTTGATCTCAACACGCACAAAGTTGTGACCATTTTGGCAAAAGCCACTATGCTTGCAACTGGCGGTGCGGGACAATTGTTCTCGACCACGACGAATCCTGTTGTGGCGACTGGTGACGGTTTTGCCATGGTGTATCGGGCAAAAGGAATTGTCGACAACATGGAATTTGTGCAATTCCATCCTACGGCACTCTACAATCCGAGTGAATCGCCTAATTTCTTGATTACCGAAGCAATGCGGGGATTTGGAGCAATCTTGCGTGACAAAGAAGGTGTTGCGTTTATGACCAAATATGACGAACGGGGAAACCTTGCTCCGCGCGACATAGTGGCACGAGCCATAGATAACGAGATGAAGAAGAGTGGCGAGGACCACGTGTATTTGGATTGCACGCATCTTGATTCCGAAGCACTCAAGGAACATTTTCCGCACATATACAAAAAATGTTTGAGCATAGGCATCGACATTACCAAAGAAATGATTCCTGTAACTCCGGCGGCACATTATTTCTGCGGAGGTGTAAAAGTTGATTTGGAAGGACGGACATCGATAAAATATTTGTATGCGGCAGGTGAAACCACGTGTACAGGACTTCATGGCGGAAACCGACTTGCTTCGAACAGTTTATTGGAAGCAATTGCTTATGCCGATTTTGCGTCAAAAGCGGCAATGAAGGAAATAAAAGAAAACGACTGGCAAAAAGATATTCCCGACTGGAACGACGAAGGAACTTCGCACACGGAAGAAATGGTGCTTATTACCCAAAGTTTGAAAGAGGTGAAACAAATAATGAGCAACTATGTGGGAATCGTGCGAAGCCAAGTACGTTTGAAACGAGCTTTCAATCGTTTGTGGACAATTTATTCCGAAACGGAGGAACTCTACCAACAGTCGAAACTTTCGCGTAAACTTTGTGAACTACGTAACCTTGTGCAAGTGGGCTATTTGGTAATCAAAGCTGCCAGAGCACGTAAAGAAAGTGTGGGTGCACACTATATGGCAGACGAGAAGAAATAATGGATTTTCCATTTACCTCTGCCGAAACCCTACATTATTTTGCATAAATATATTGTTCCACAACCTGTGGGAAATATTTGTATTCCAAGGCGTGAACACGTGCTGCAAGGTCTTCGGGCTTGTCGGTCGGTAATACGGGACAGGTTGTTTGAAACAAGGTTTTTCCGCTGTCAAACACCTCGTTCACCAAATGGATCGTGATTCCCGATTCCTTCTCTCCATTGGCTATGACGGCTTCGTGAACGTGAATGCCAAACATTCCGCGTCCACCATATTTAGGCAACAATGATGGATGAATGTTGATAATCCTATCTTTATATGTATCTGTCAGAATTTGTGGAATAAACCACAAAAAACCGGCCAACACGATGTACTCGACGGATTCTTTCTGTAGAATATCATATATATAATGTGTGTCGTAAAATTCCTGTTTGCCAAACACCGTAACAGGCACATTAAGGTTTCTCGCACGTTCAACCACGCCAGCATTGGCGTTGTTGGTAAACACTCCGATGATGGAAATATCGGTTTGGGCAAATGAGCGAATCAAATTTTCGGCATTCGTTCCCGAGCCAGAGGCAAAAATTGCAATTTTTGGCATAATCTTGTTAATATCTGTTTAATAACTTTTCAACGGCAAAAATATAAATATTTGATTTTCAATGCAAAGGATTTTTTAAAACAAAAAGTTTATGGCGATTTTCTTTTTTGTATGAAAAAAAATCTTTCCTTTGCAAACGAAAATAGATTAATAATTAAACTTTAAGACTATGTCAGAAATCGAAGAAAAAGTAAAGGCGATTATTGTAGAAAAGCTCGGTATTGACGCAGCTGATGTTACAAACGAAGCAAATTTCACAAACGATCTAGGTGCAGATTCTTTGGATACTGTAGAGTTGATTATGGAATTTGAAAAAGAATTTGGTGTAACAATTCCTGATGACCAAGCTGATTCAATCGCTACAGTTGGTGATGCAATTGCTTATATTGAAAATCACAAAAAGTAATTGAGAAATTTTCCTATGGAGTTAAAACGTGTAGTCATCACTGGTATTGGAGGATTTACGCCTATTGGTAATTCCATAGAAGAAATCTACAAGAATTTACAAGCAGGAACGAGTGGTAGTGGTCCTATCACTCGTTTCGATGCTTCAAACTGTAAGACACAGTTTGCCTGCGAAGTGAAGAACTTCGATCCGACTCTTTTAATGGATAGAAAAGAAGCTCGGAAAATGGATTTATTCGAACAGTTTGCTATTGCAGCAACGACTCAATGTTTCGAAGATTCAAAATTAGACCTTGCAAATACCGATCTTGATCGCATTGGCGTGATTTGGGGTACGGGTATTGGCGGTCTTAGTTCATATGAACCTGAAGTACGAGATTTCTATCTCAGTGGAACGGGAATTCCACGTTTTAGTCCGTTTACTATTCCAAAATTGATTCCTAATATGGCCGCAGGTCAGATTTCAATTAAGTTTGGATTGCGTGGTATAAGTCATTCGGTTTCATCGGCTTGTGCATCATCGTCACACGCCATTATTGATGCAATCAACTATATCCGCCTTGGTAAATGCGACATGCTTATTTCGGGTGGTTCCGAAGCACCTATCAACATTAGTGCCATAGGTGGTTTCAACGCAATGAAAGCTCTTTCCGAGAACAATGCAGAAATGATGACGGCAAGTCGCCCGTTTGATGCTACTCGCGACGGCTTTGTCATGGCTGAAGGTGGTGTCGCACTGCTTTTGGAAGAATTGGAACATGCCAAGAATCGTGGAGCAAAAATCTATGCGGAAATCGTAGGTTGCGGATTAACGTCCGACGCTTACCATTTAACGGCTCCTCATCCCGAAGGACGAGGAACAATCAATGTGATGAAATATGCTTTGGAAGATGCGAACATAAAACCATCTGACATTGACTACATAAATGTTCACGGAACATCAACTCCTATCGGAGATATTATAGAATTGACCTCGATTCAGAAATTGTTTGGTGACGATGTCTATAAAACCAACATCAGTTCTACAAAATCAATGACGGGACATATGTTGGGCGCTACAGGTGCAATGGAGGCCGTGGCTTCTATTTTTGCAATTCAGACAGGCATTATCCCTCCGACTATCAACTTCAAACAGTTGGACGAGAAAATTGACAGCAAATTGAATTTGACCACAAACGAAGCTCAACAACGCGATGTAAAATATGCGTTGAGCAACAATTTCGGTTTTGGCGGTCACAACAGCACTATTATATTCAAGAAATACAGTGAATAAACTCTTATTTCACATCAGACTCCTCTTTCTATCAAAAGAAGATAAAGAGTTATTTACTTTTCTCTACAAAACAATAGGACTCTGCCCCAAAAATCTGGAATTATACAAGAGATGCTTCACTCATCGTTCTTCAAGCAAAGCGTTGAAGAGTGGGAGTAACGAACGATTGGAGTTTCTTGGCGATGCAATTTTAGATAGCATTGTGGCTGGTTATCTCTTTGAAACGTATCCTGATGCAAAAGAAGGAACATTAACCGAAATGCGTTCAAGTATAGTGAAACGGAAACGTCTCAACGACATTGCCATTGAAATGAAATTACAAAAGTTCATTTTGGCACGTATTCCCAATCTTAAACAAAACGATGCTATGGGAAATTGTCTTGAGGCCTTTATAGGCACTATGTACAAGGATCTTGGCTACAAAAAGACAAAAAATTATGTGATTTCAAAAATCATTCTTCCTCATATCAATAAGGAAACACTTCCTATAATCAATACCAACTACAAAAGTAAGTTGTACCAATACGTACAAAAGAAAAAATTAGAATTACAACTTGTATCGGAACCAATGTCACAAAGCAACCGACAATTGTTCAAATCGGAGGTTTATATCAACAACGAGAAAATTTCCGAAGGCGTCGGACGAAGCAAGAAAGACGCGGAACAATTGGCAAGCAAACTTGCTCTCAAAACACTTCGTATAGCGTAAAATACAAGAGAAAGGATGTGACAACGTCCCTCCCTATATAATCTCGTTACTCACCAACGAATTATTCTATATTTATCGTGATATTAAACGTCGCCGTTACACCATCTTTTTCTAAAATCAGTTTCGGTGTAATGGTAGTAATATCTGGATTACTGGTGGCACTTATCGTTGTAAGCGATATGGCAATGTTGTCCTCTGCAGAATTGATTGTTAATGAAGCGATTATAGAAGAAAACACCGAAAAGAAATCAGAAGCAGAAACAACATTTCCCTCCGTATCAATATAAAAACCAGAATTATATTCTCCCTTGCCAACTTCTCCATACCATATCTTTATCTCATTGTTGTCGATTGCTTTATGAACCTGATACGTAGTCATTTTGAAACATTGACGCAAGTCTTCCGTTATATCGATGCTCGTAGCTTCCCAATCATTGCGTGGAAACGTAACGGAAAGGTCTTTCTCTATAGAAGCAGGACTCCCTTCAGGGGCAGTTTCTGGGTCTAAATAATCAACAAAATTGATTGTAACACTGTTCTCAACAATTTTGTTGTTATACAGCATATAGAATTTGATGGTCATAGTGCCGTTTGGCTTTACCTCGGTTCCCATCTGTTGAATGCTTAATTGTCCTTCCAGAACAGTGGCATATATTACAGACTCCAACAATGATGATGTATAATCTCCATTTTCATCGTAATAATAACAGGGCTCTTTGGTAATAGTTGATACATAAACTGTATTGTAACCCAATTCTCCTTTGACCAACCAGATTACATCGTCCCAAGAATTTGCCCCAAGTGCTGACAATGTCGCCTCGGCATTGAAATCATCTACGGTAACTTGTTGTGACTGGCTTGTAACAAGATAGTCAACCGACATTGAGTTGGTGGCGACAATATGTTGCTTGTCGTTGAGGTCAATCACGGAAATAGTGAAGATAATCTTCACGCATTTGCCTTGGTATCGTAATGCCTCGGTAATTTTTGTCTGGCAGACTTCATATCGGTCATAATTTAAGTAAATGTTGAACATACCAATGCCTTCCTTATATGTGAATGCTGACTGAAACATACCATTATATTTCTCGCACACATCACCGTTTTTCTCCCACCAATGTCCCCAATGGTATTGGGTATTTGAGCGTATTGTGTCGGAATTGGTAGAATTATTGATTGCCAGGCAAGTGATGTCGCTTTTTTCTTTTCCTGTCAATGCACCACCTAATTGTTCTTTATCAACGCCCAAGTACGCTGCTATGGTATTAAGATCAAGTTCCACTTGTTTTGACTCATAATCTATTATTTCGCTATTGGCAAACGTTAGGGAATATTCCAACACAAGGTCTTTGTTCTCCTTCTTCTCTTTTTCTGGAGTCGGGTCGTCTTTCTTGTCACAACTCACAAATAAGGTTGTTGTACCAATGAGCAAGCAACTTAAAAACAATGTAAATTTTTTCATAAAAATGATTTTTTTGATTTCTACAAAGATATGAATTTTTGATATACCTTTGCTATGTCAAGTAACAAATTGAAACTTAAAACTGCGCATCGACCCGACTCGTTGCGACCTTTGCCTGCCTATGCGTTTAGCGTAATGTTGTGACTCTTTTCGATTAGTTGGACGCTTTTACTGCCTGAACAATATCGTCATATAAATCTTTCACGTCTTCCAATCCTATGCTGAGTCGCACGGTGTTGTCGCGTACGTTCATAGCGCGACGCTGTGAACCTGCAAAAGCGCCAAATATTGTTGATGCAGGGTGGATAGCCAGCGATTTGCTGTCGAAAAGATTGGTTGCGCGACTGATAAGTTTCAAATTATCGATAAAAGCAAACGCATGCTGTTTGTCTTCCAAATCAATGGTGAGCATTGCTCCAAATGTTCCTCCAAATTGAGCTTTTGCCAGCGTGTGGAACACGTTGTCGCTCAGTCCGACGTAATTTACATCTATAATTTCGGGAACTTGTTTCAACCTTCGGGCAAGTTCGAGGGCGTTGTTTGCCTGCGTGCGGTAACGCATATCCAATGTTTCAAGGCCAAGTGTCTGCATAAAAGCGACCTGAGGCGTCATATAACTACCAATGTTATAAAGAAGTTCGAACTTCATATAACGGTATAATTGCGGGAAATTTCCGTAGTCAAGCACCAAGCCGCCCAATGTCGTCGCTCCGCCCGAAATGTATTTTGTGCTCGAAAGCACTTCAATGTCAACTCCTAACGCTTCCGCGCTAAATTGCGTGAACGGAATAATAGTGGTGTCAGCGACAAGCGGAATGTTTCTCTTTTTAGTGATTGACGAAAGACTCTGAATGTCAACAACCTCGAGTTGCGGATTGGTGATGATTTCAAGAAACACGCAGGCCGTGTTGTCGTCTATTGCATTGGCAACCGCCTCGCTGTCGAGCAAATCGACAAAGCGTGTTTCAACTCCGAACCGTCCCAAAGTGTTCGTTAATAACGAAACGGTGTTCCCGAACAGATGTGCCGAAGTAACGATGTTTTTTCCGCTCGCAGCGAGTGCAAAAAGCGTGCAGCTAATCGCCGCCATACCCGAGTTAAAGGCAAAAACGTGCTTTGCTCCACTGAGTTGGGCAACCCGTTCTTCAAAATATGCAACCGTAGGATTAGACACACGTGAATACGTTGGAGAATCGGTTCTGCCCACAAAAGCGTCTGCCATTGCTTTTGCCGAAGGAAAGCCGTAGGCGGCCGAATTATAAACTGGCATGTTGAGTGCTCCGTATGCGTCGGAAATCTTTTGCGACGTGCGTACTGTTTTTGTTTGTTTTTCCATATTATAATTATTGTATAATTGTCGTTTAACAGTGCAAAAATAAAAAATTTTTAAAAATAACCTATTAACATAGTAGGTTTGTATGTTAATTGTTTTATATTTGCATCGTGATTGTAAAACAAAGGTCTAAGAAAATGGCAAAGATAGCAGGCGATATAACACAATTGATAGGTGGTACGCCACTTTTGGAACTTTCGAAAATCGAGAAGGATCAGAAAACAAAAGCGCAAATTGTGGCGAAACTCGAGTTTTTGAATCCGGGACGAAGTGTGAAGGACCGCGTTGGGCTGTTTCTTATAGAAAAAGCCGAGAAAAAAGGGTTGATTGACAGCCGAACGGTAATTATAGAACCAACGAGCGGCAACACCGGCATCGGGCTGGCTTTGGTTGCCGCCACTCGTGGCTACAGATTGATTCTTACGATGCCCGACTCCATGAGCAAAGAACGTCGTTCGCTGCTGAAGGCGTTGGGTGCGGAACTGGTGCTCACGCCCGCCTACGAGGGAATGCCAGGATCTATTAGGAAAGCAAAGGAATTGGCGGCGGAGATTGGCAATGCATTCATTCCGCAACAGTTCGAAAATCCTGCCAATCCCGAAGCCCACATCGAAACGACGGCACAAGAAATTATAGCCGACACCGACGGGCAGATTGACATTTTTGTCGCTGGAGTCGGAACCGGCGGAACAATTACTGGTATTGGAGAGACGCTGAAAAAACATAATCCCGACGTTAAGGTTGTGGCAGTGGAACCACTGGGAAGTGCCGTGTTGTCTGGACACAAGGCGGGACCACACAAACTACAGGGTATAGGCGCGGGATTTATTCCCAAAATTCTCAACACTCGAGTGTACGACGAAATATTCCGGGTGGCCGACGATGATGCTTTTGAGGCGGCACGCTACATTTCACGACGCGAAGGTATTTTGGTGGGGATTTCGTCGGGTGCTGCTTTGCACGCCGCGATTGAAATTGCAAAGCGCCCCGAAAACAAGGGAAAACGAATTGTGGTTCTTTTGCCCGATTCTGGCGAACGGTACCTGTCAACAACATTATTTAGTAAGTAACAATTTAAAAATCAACGTATTATGGCGACAATTACAGTAAACGGTGAAAATCAAGAAGTAAAACTCCCCATTTCCGTGGCGGAGCTGATAAAACAAAATAACGTGGCACAGCCAGAAATGGTCAGCGTGCAGGTAAACGAAGAATTTGTCGATAGAGAGGATTTCGACACGACCATTCTTAACGAAGGTGATTCCGTTGATTTTCTGTACTTTATGGGAGGCGGAAGCAAGTAAAACCATATCCATAACTTTAATTTAAAACACACGAACTATGTTTGATTTTACGGAAGAAGAATTGACCCGCTATTCCCGTCACATATTGCTTAAAGATGTGGGCGTCGAGGGTCAGGAAAAAATACGCGAGGCAAAAGTTCTTGTCGTGGGAGCAGGCGGATTGGGTGCCCCGGTTGCCATGTACTTGGCTGCGGCAGGAATTGGAACCATAGGAATAGTTGACGGCGATGTGGTTGATTTAAGCAATCTACAGCGACAAATTATCCACACGACACCCGATGTCGGGAAACCGAAGGTTGAGTCGGCAAAGGAGACGATGAATGCAATAAATCCACACGTGAAAGTGGTTACCCACAAGGATTTCCTATGGGCAAGCAACGCTCTCGACATTATAAAAGACTACGATTTTGTGATTGACGGAACCGATAATTTCCCTGTGAAATTTCTCATTAACGATGCGTGCGTAATGGCAGGAAAACCTTTTAGCCACGGTGGAATACTCCGTTTTGAGGGGCAAACGTTCACATACGTTCCGGGACACGCTTGCTACCGTTGCATGTTTAAAACACCGCCGCCACCAAATGCGGTTCCCACTTGCTCGCAGGCGGGAGTGCTGGGCGCAATTGCGGGAATGTTGGGCACAATCCAAGCCGCCGAAGCTTTGAAATACATAACAGGCGTTGGCGAATTGCTGACTGACAAATTGCTGACATTCAACGCAAAAACAATGGATTTCAGAAAAATAAACGTAAAACGACGTGAAAATTGTCCTCTTTGCGGTGAACATCCAACAGTAACTCAATTAATTGATTATGAACAAGGTACGTGCGACCTTGCTTCTCACAAAAAATAAATATCACTATGGCAGAAACAAAGAAACTTTCCTTAATTGCCTTTTCTGGCGAATTTGACAAACTGACGGCTGTATTTACGCTTGCGACTGGTGCGGCCGCGGTAGGTTACGAAGTAAACATTTTCTTTACGTTTTGGGGGCTCGACGCCATAAAACAAAAGAAAGGACGCTCGTTTGTGGGCGGAAACTGGCTCACGAAAATGTTCGGATTTATGATGGGCGGTTTGCACGTGACGCCAACAAGCCGATTCAATTTTTGTGGCATAGGTCCAAAAATCTTCCGCTCGCTGATGCGTAAAAACAACGTGGCGACGCTCGAGGAACTTGTGGAGGCGGCTACAGCCCTCGGCGTGAACTTGTACGCTTGCGAAATGGCAATGCACGTACTCGGTCTTCAACAATCCGACTTTATCCACGAAGTGAAAGACACGCTGGGTGTCGCAACATTTTTGGAATTGTCCGAAGGCGGAAGAACCATGTTCATTTAGCAAATCATTCATAACTCTTAACTCTTAATTTTTAACTCTTAACTCCTATGACCCACACGTTAGACATAACAAAGGAACACTGCCCAATGACGTTTGTAAAGACCAAACTGAAATTGGCTCAAATAGCCGAAGGCGACATTCTCGAAGTGTTGCTCACCGATGGCGAACCACTCAACAATGTACCACGCTCGGCAACCGAACAGGGTTTTAAGGTGCTGGATATCAGTAAAGTGGAAGGAAATATTCATAAAGTTACAATTCAGAAATAAAGATGGAAATAACAATAACGGAAGAAGCGTACCAGTCGCTGTTGGCACAAGCACGGAACGACGCACCGATTGAATCGTGCGGCTATCTGTTGGGACCCGACAATAAAACGGCCACGGTGAACTATCCTATGCGTAACATCGACCAGTCGGAGGAGCATTTCAGTTTCGACCCGAAGGAGCAGTTCGCGGCGGTTAAATATGCACGGCAAAACGGATTGGTGATTGTAGGGAATTGGCACAGCCACCCCGCCTCGCCGTCGCGTCCGTCGGCGGAAGACATACGGCTTGCGTTCGACCCGAACATTCTCTATTTCATTCTCTCGCTTGCCGACGAAAGACCTGTATTCAACGCTTTTTCGATTGTTGGCGGCGAAGTCAAAGAAAAAATACAATTAAGATAACATATTGATTAACATTTTAAAACAGAAATTATGGCAGACAGTAACATTCAACGCAGTATTACGACAGCAACGGCTCGAAAACTTGCAAACACAACCAAAACACCCCCGCAGATGGGGTCAATCACTCCTCGTCTTCTCTTGAAATTATTACCTTGGACGCAAGTGGAAAGTGGTACATACCGTGTAAACCGCACGAAGGTGGAACTGAAAAAAGCCGACCGAATCGCTATTCAATATTTCGACGGTGTGGCAAGTTTCACGGCGAAAGATTTGCGTCAAATTCCGCTTTTTTCAAGCATTGACCAGGAAATTGTAGCCGACCTTGCACGGAATTTCGTCCCCGTAGAGGTAAAACGTGGTAAAAACCTTATCACACAAGGCAAGGACAAACAAAAATTCTTTATTGTCGCAAGCGGACAGGCAGAAGTAATCAGCACGGGAATCCACGGCGAGGAACTGCGTATCGCATTGTTGGGCGCAGGCGAATATTTTGGCGAATCCGATTTGCTTAGTGCCGCAGACTCAACCGTTACGGTTCGTTCGCTCACAAATTCCACATTTCTCCAGTTGGAAACTCCCGCTCTTGAAAAATTAATCGACGAGAAGCCGAATTTCCGCGAACAGTTCAACAACGCGGTTGACGACCATCTTCGTCTGAAAGCAACGGTGAACGACCACGGCGAAAAGCACATCGACCTTGTTTCTGGTCACGAAGAGGACAACATTATTCCCGAAACGTATATCGACTACGATGAAAATCCGACGGAATATTCTCTCAACACATTACAGACGGTTGTCCGTGTACATACTCGTGTAAGCGATTTGTTCAACGCTCCTTACAATCAGCTGGAACAGCAGTTGCGTCTTTCAATCGAAAGTATCAAGGAACGTCAGGAATGGGAACTCATTAACAACAAAAAGTTCGGTTTGTTGGCACAGGCCGCTCCCGGTTACAAAATCAGCGCCCGCTATGGTGCGCCGACTCCCGACGACCTTGACGAACTTTTGTCGCTCGTTTGGAAAGAACCGGCGTTTTTCATCGCTCATCCACGTGCCATAGCCGCTTTCGAGCGTGAATGTACGTGGCGCGGTGTTCCGCCTGTATCGATTGATTTGTTTGGAACAAAAGTGATTACGTGGCGTGGCGTGCCAATCATTCCGTCTGACAAAGTCGAGATTAAAGGCCAATATCTGACGAGCCGCGGCGTTGGCACAACCGACATTATTTTGGTTCGCACGGGCGAAAAGGAACAAGGAGTTGTTGGTCTGCATCAGGCAGGCATTCCTGGCGAAATTGCCCCTTCTTTGTCGGCACGGCTTATGGGATTAGACCAATATGGCGTGGCAAGCTACTTGCTTACAAAATACTTCAGTCTTGCAAGTCTTACCGACGATGCCATAGCTGTTCTTGAAAACGTGGAAGTTGGCTATTATCATGATTATCAACATAGAAATCAAATTGAAAAATAATGTACGGTAACGAATTAGATAATTTTCGACCAGATATTCCCGAATTGGGACATATTCCGCAAATTAGACTCGACGGCGACGCCCCCGTGCCAGATGAAAATCCGGTGCGGGCGCAAGTTCCCACGACTTCCGAAGCTGATTTCGACGGATTCAAAATGCCCCAGCTTCCGTTGGCGGGTGAACTTTCGGCAAGCGAAACCGAAATGTTCAAAAGCGTAGTGGAGAAGTATTTTGGCGAAGATATACAGACATACGAAGCCCCCTCGAAAATCACGCATTCCCGTTCCGCTGACGACGTGGAGCCAGACTCGAAAAAGTGTCTGCTGACCGACAACGGATTTGGCATTGGCATTCCCGAAACGGAACTCGTGCGCAACCTGCACTACGAGGAAGCCGATACGATAGACCAAACGGAGATTCGGAAGCAGTTCCCTATTCTCGACCAGAAGGTGAACGGGAAAGATTTGGTGTGGTTCGACAATGGGGCATCCACACAAAAACCCTTGCGTGTGATTGACGGTCTCAGCCATTTCTACAAGACTGACTATTCAAACATTCACCGAGGAGCACACACGCTTGCCGCACGGGCTACCGACCAGTACGAGGCGGCACGCGAGAAAGTTGCACGGTTCATCAATGCTCCGTCAACCGACAACATCGTGTTTGTTCGTGGCACAACCGAAGGTATCAACCTTGTGGCTCAGACATTTGGACGCAAGTATCTGCTGGAGAACGACAACGTGATTGTGTCAACACTCGACCACCACGCCAACATTGTGCCGTGGCAGCAAGTGTGCAAGGAACGCAATGCGGAACTACGGGCGATTCCTATCGACAAAAACGGTGACTTGATTTTGCCAGAACTTGAGCGACTGATAACACCACGGACGAAATTCATCTCGGTGGGTCACGTTAACAATACGTTCGGGACAATCAACGATGTGAAAACCATCATAAAAATTGCCCACTCGCACAACATTCCCGTGCTGATTGACGGGGCACAGTCGGTTGCACATACCAAAATCGACGTGCAGGATATGGATTGCGACTATTTTGTTTTTTCGGGACACAAAATATACGGTCCGTCGGGAATCGGCGTGATTTACGGCAAGAAAGAGGCGTTGGAACTACTTCCCCCGTGGCAGGGCGGTGGCAATATGATAAAGGATGTGACCATAGAAAAAACTGAGTTCAACGAACCTCCTGCCCGTTTCGAGGCAGGCACGCCTAACATTGCCGACGCTATTGGTTTGGGCTACGCTCTTGATTTTGTCAGCAGTGTCGGCATTCACAATATTGAACGCCACGAACATGACCTGACCGAGTACGCGCGCCAGCAAATCGCACTCATTCCAGGCATCACGCTTATGGGAAATCCCCAAAATCGCGTGAGCGTGGTTTCGTTCGACATTCCCGGCATTCCTGCTCCTCAAGTCGGACAAATGCTCGACAAAGAAGGAATTGCCGTTCGTGCGGGTCACCATTGTGCACAGCCGGCATTGCGTGCCTTGGGCTACGAAATGTCTGTCCGTCCCACGTTTGCAGTCTATAACACACGCGAGGAAGTTGACCGCCTGACGGATGCTCTCAGACGAATTGTGGGCAACACAAAATAACGACAACTAACTATGGGAAAATAGGACGTAGCCATCTGTTACGTCCTATTTTAATAAAAAAAGATGAGAATGGATAAACGAGAAATTTTGGCTAAAAATGTGGCCATACTGTCCAACATTGAAGAAAAAGAAAAAAATATGCGTGCAAAAGAATGCCGCCTGCCTTCGATTGACGCAGTGAAACATATTATAGAACTGTTGAGGCAGATTTTCTTTCCCGGCTTTTTCGGTGCCGAAATAAACAGTCAGGATAGCCGTATGTACCGCATTGGGATAAACGTGGAACAAATTGCGAAAGAACTTGAGGAACAGATTTCCCTGAGTTTCAATAGTTTCAACGGAGGAAAAACGGTGGAGGAAGTGGAAAAAATCACGCTCCAGTTTCTTGAAAAAATTCCCGAAATAAAACGTGTGCTTTATACCGATATTGAAGCAATGTATAATTCCGACCCTGCCGTGACGTCGTACGGCGAGATAATTTTTTGCTATCCCATCGTGCAGGTTATGGTCCACTATCGTGTGGCACATGCACTGTTGGAGCTGAAAGTTCCCGTATTACCGCGAATCATAACCGAAATGGCACATTCGGCGACGGGTATCGACATTCATCCCGGAGCCAAAATCGGCGAATATTTTTCAATTGACCATGGCACGGGCGTGGTGATTGGAGAAACCTGTATAATTGGCAACCATGTCACTTTGTATCAGGGCGTTACGTTAGGAGCGAAGAAGTTTACCTACAACGAAAACGGTCAGCCGGTGAACACCCCGCGCCACCCGATAATAGAGGACAATGTCACAATTTATTCCAATTCGTCGATTTTAGGACGTATTACAATCGGGCACGACACCGTGATTGGTGGTAACATTTGGGTTACCGAAAGTGTGAAGCCACATTCGAAGATTGTACAGCAAAAAGCAGTTCCGGAAACCTTTTTCGACGGGGCTGGAGTGTAAGAAAAAGGGGATTGTCAGCTCTGTCGGGCAATAAATCCGATTTCTCAGACGATGAAAGTTACCCCATCACCACGTCGAGCACCATCATCATGGCAAATCCGATGGCGAAACCGATGGTCGCCACGTTGGAATGTTCGCCTTGTGAGGATTCGGGAATCAGTTCTTCAATAACCACGTAGAGCATTGCGCCTGCGGCAAACGGAAGCAGATATGGCATAGTGGCGGTTGCCGCCGATGCAAGCAGATGCACCAAAGCTCCGCCCACAGGTTCCACCACGCCGCTCAGACTGCCTATGGCGAATGATTTTAAGCGACTGTTTCCCGCACTACGGAGCGGCATGGAAATGATTGCTCCTTCGGGAATGTTTTGTATGGCAATACCAACGGCAAGAGCGATGGCGCTCGCCGTGCTGAAGTCTGCCGTGGCTGCGCCGGCAATAGCCATACCCACCGCCATTCCTTCGGGAAAATTGTGGATTGTAACCGCCAGAGCCAACATTGTTGTCCGCGACAGATGGCTTTGCGGACCTTCGTGTCCGCCTTTGGGGTGAATATGCGGCGTAATGTAGTCGATAAGCAACAGGAACGCAAAACCGCCAAGCAGACCAACAACCACGGGCCACACGCTGCCCATGTCGATAGCAGGAATTAAAAGCGACCACACCGAAGCGGCAACCATCACGCCCGAAGCGAATCCCAACAAGATTTTCTGAAACAGTTCGGGTATTTCGTTCTTCATAAAAAACACAAAAGCGGAACCTAAAACCGTTCCCGCTAATGGAATCAACAATGCTGTTATTATTGCACTCATTTCTTCATCTGTTTATACGGCAAAAGTAAAACAAATTACTTGCAATTCGGTTGCAAAGAGAGTTGAAAGTGCTCTACAAAACACCATTGTTCATTTCTCAATCTTAACTTTGGACATTTTGAAAATGATGTCGTCACAAATTGTGATGACATAGAATTCCATTCTTTGGAGGAAAGTCTAAACATAAAGTCCTCGCAAAAACACCGAAGTCGCATCATTTTTTATCATAGTTTACATTATTCAATTGGTTGATAATTGAAATCCTTGAATGTAACGGAACCCTCGCCAATAGAAACAAGGGCGATTCGGACCGCTAAGAATTCACCTAAAACATTGTGGTGATACCCAGAAATGTCGAACGAATTGGTCGTTTTCGTCCAATTTTTCCCATCTAAACTATAATACATATCCACCACATCTTCGTAATTTTTCAATTTGAGAAATACGTGACGTTTGTGTACGTTGGTTTCCGTGGGGAACTGCCATCCACGCAGGTTTGAAAGCACGTCCGACTTATCAGCCAAAATGCCCGAATATGCTTTTTCGTTGTAAAATAGTAACAATCCCGCAATGGCGTCTCCGTCAATTTCCACTTCCACCGAACATTCATAGGAATGATTTGATGGAGTAAGTAGCAAAGGACTGCTCGAAACAACGTCGGTTCCTTTGCCATTTACAATGAATTTGTTGCCAATTTCAGTAAATCGGGAAATGTCATATTCTTTCCAAAAATGAAATAATTTGGGACGAATGCTGTTCTCTTGCGGTATTCTAACGCCATATTGTTTGATGTTCATCTCGAAAGACTTTTCCACAGCATAACCGTCGGGAAGTTTCCACCAACCGTCTTGTGTCCATTCTATAGGAGCAAGGCAAGTTTGCCGCCCCATATTGTAATGTCCGTTTTCGTAGCCATGAAACACCATCCACCAATCGCCGTTTTTATCGGCAAAAGGTGTAGCATGTCCTATAGAACACCAATTTTCGTGAGATGATTTTGCACGAAGAATCGGGTTGTACGGCGAATTTTCCCATGGTCCGAGCGGCGACTTGGAACGTGCTGAAATCACCATGTGTCCTGTTGCAGGACCAGCCGTTCCTCCTTCGGCAACCGTCAAATAATAATAATCGTCGTGTTTTGTCAGTTTTGGTCCTTCCATACAAAAACATTCAATTGACCATTCGCGGGGAATTTCCCAACCATCGTACACGTGTTTGTATTCGCCTTTTGTGGCAAGACCGTCTTTTGTCAGCTGAATATATCCACCGTTGCTGAAATACAAATACCGCCGACCTTTCCCGTCGGTTATGTGACCTGGATCGATGCCGCCAATGTGCAAATCAATCGGTTCGGACCATTTCCCCTTTATGGAATCAGCCCAAATCACGTAGTTCGTTGTACCAGCAGGGAAATAAATATAATACTTTCCATCGTATTTCACAAAATCAGGAGCCCATACGGAGCCAACATATTTTGTGAGCGGACTTTGCACGGGAATCCAGTCTTTTAAATTGTGCGACGACCAAATTGTCAGTCCTGGATAGTATTCAAACGACGAATGAACAATATAATACGTGTCGCCGTCAACCAAAATGCTCGGGTCGGGATAATCACCTGCAAACAGAGGATTGTTAAAGGTTTCGCTGTTTCCTAACGCACGTTCTATATCTAATACCAGTCCGCCGTCTTTTTCCTGAGAATACGACAAGCAACTGATAAACAATGCCAAAAAACCAAAAAGTTTCTTCATTTGTGAATTTTTTCAAAAGTAAAAAAAATGCAATAAAAGCCAACGTTTACAAAACGAAAAAAGCAATGCGAAAAAGTTTACAACCGAAATTCTTAATACCAGAATTTTGATATTTTCGCAAGGTATTTTTAATCACAAGAATGCAGTTGTTCATTTCTCAATCTTAAACCCAACAGGTTTCCGTTCGGCAAATTCTTTTCGTATGGTATTTTCTGCTTGTAATTCTGCAAGGGTTTGGTTTATCAGTTCCAATTGTGCTGCTGTGTCATCGTTTATGTCGTTTTGAGTGGTTAAAATATTTTCAAGGTACTCGTGTAAAGATTGAAATCGGAGGTCAATGTTTTCAAATTTAAGTACAATTTCTTTTGAGGTTAGCGATTTCTTTATTGTTACAAATGCCCTCATAATCTGTATGTTAACCTGAATTGCAATTTCAGAAGAAAGAACCGAACTCAGCATTGCTATTCCAAGTTCAGTAAATGCGTATGGCTTTTTTCTTGCTCCCATTTTTATAGAATTGGATGTCGCAAATTGCGACTTCCAATTTTGAAACTCAGAATCATTTAATTGGAACATAAAATCAGCAGGGAAACGCAAAATGTTTCGTTTTACCGCTTCGTTTAATCTTTTGGTTTCTACTTGGTATAACGCAGCCAAGTCTCTGTCAAGCATAACTTTCTGTCCACGAAATTCGTAGATTTTTGTCTTAATGTTGTCAACCGAGATAGGTTGAACAGGTTGCAGGTTATTCATTATGTTAATGTTTAATAATGCGGCAAAGATAGGAAAATAATGTACAACTCACAATGCAAAGAGTGTGATAAGTAATTTGATAAATTTTATATTATTAAATGTTTATAAATCAAATAATTACCATCTTCGAACTTTTAACAATTTTTAACAGAAAAAATTGTTATCCTCAGATTTTTTTGCTATACTTTTGCTTTTGCAAAATTGAAAAAAACAAAAGTAATGGTTATTGAGTTCATATCTCCTTTTATTGAAGGTGCTTTTTCGGAACCTATATTGCATCGGGTTGTGTTAAGTAAAATTGATTTTGAACTATGCGACGAGGATTGGGAAGAAATTGAGAGCGGTTTCGCTTATTATTGGGACGAAGAGGCGGGGCTTGGTAACTATGTTGATGCAGAAAGTGCCTTTTTTTCAATACGAAACAATTTTCTCACAAAGAGAATTTTGTTTCCAGACAATAGATTATGGACCATTGTTGAAGCGATATTCGATTTTATTGAACAAATACCTGGGGTGATTTTGTGTGACGATGAAATCCCCATGGATATTGATGAACAATCTGATACGAATACTGACCAGAAAGCATTTATTGAAGTGTATGACAAAGAAAAAATATTTCGTGCTTTCGGACATGATTACGATGAGGATTTTGCAAGAGTTTTTTTGCAAAGTGACGATGACGAAGAAAACATTTGTCCTTTTTGAATTGATGACAAATTTCTGTAATTTTGAAAAATAAGTTTTATTTAAATATTAATTGATATGGAAGAAAATTTTAAAAAATTATTGACAAATCCATTTAAAGGAATTAATGAAACAAATGATTTTCAGGCAAAATGCAAGGAAATAGCAGAAGAACTTTTTTGTCATTATTGCATTAAGTGTAATGGTAAGGAATACTATTTGGCAGAAATAGAATTTTATTATCGTAACGAAGAAATAGATAAATGGAATAACGATTGGAATAAAGTAACCTATTCAAATAGAGATGGATATGAAGCAAGTTCTTTGTTTTATCATTTAAGTGGTGTAGATATTTGTTTTGAATGTACAGCAAAAAGATATGGTGGGATATTGATTAGAAGTGTTGTTGAAAAAAAAGGTAATGAGGACATAATAACTGTGGGACCTTTGACGTGTGTGAATAAAATGCTAAATGATTGCAAAGGAAATAAAATGCCATCTATTGAGAAAACAGAAGCTAGAAATATTGAAGTCCGTCCTACATATAGGTATCTGGGGAAAGACGATTTCAAAAAAATTGAATCTTCAAATAATAAAGATGGGCATCTGATGTTGGCTTTCTTTGATAACAAACTGGAAGAATCGAAATGGAATAAAGCAAGGTCTTCGTATTATAAAAATAGACTTATTAAATATATTGATAAAAAATAAATTATGACCACCGACTTCCAAACCAACACCGTTTTCTTTTCGGACTTGTTGCCGAAAAAGTGTCCGATACTCTACAACAGTATTGACAAAATCCTCAGTGACAACGGGATAGACCATCGGCTACTTGCGAACACCAAGGATATTTGGTGTCGCGACTATATGCCCATTCAGCAAAGCGAAAAGCATTTTGTTTTCTACAAATACAATCCCGATTACTTGCAAACGCCTTATTACAAGCGTACTATTACTGATGTCAATAGCATTGGGAACATCGACTGCCTTCGTCAGGAAAAAGTTACCAACTTGGATTTGGTTTTAGACGGCGGCAACATTGTAAAGTGCGACGATAAGATAATTATGACGAAGAAAGTGTTCGCCGAAAACAAGGACAAGAAACAAAAAGACATTATCCGTATGCTCGAAGAGGCGTTTCAATGCGATATAATCTTTCTTCCGTGGGATAAAGAAGAGATTTTTGGCCATAGCGACGGCATAGTTCATTTTGTGGGCAACAACCAAGTTTTAATGACGAACTATGCTGATTTCGACCCTGATATGGCACGCCGTTTCCTGAATATTCTGAAACCTCATGTTGAAGTTATTCCATTGACATTCAACGTAAAACAGAAACACGAACGCAGTTGGGCGTACATAAATTATTTGCAGTTGGAAAACTTGGTGCTTGTACCACAATTGGGAATCCCCGAGGACGAACAAGCTTTGGAACAAATAAAAAAGGTATTGCCAAAATGCAAAGTGTATGGCGTGCCTGCGTTGGAAGCCGTTCGGAAAGGCGGCGCGTTGAATTGCATTTCGTGGAATGTAAACACCCTTAATTGGAACGACGGATTTATGGGTGAGGAATATAAAATTTATGACAAAACAGTAAGTCAGATAAAAAAAGCAGCCGAAAAAGGTATTCCCGATTGGGAAAACAATTTGGGGGTTTGTTATATCTACGGTCATGGTGTGGAAAAGAATGTGGCAGAAGGGAATAACTGGTACAAAAAAGCGATTGAACACGGAAGTACGGATGCTTTGTTCAATTTGGGAGTTGGTTATTATCAAGGCGAAGGCGTGGTAAAGGATTTACAGGAGGCGAAACGCTTGTTTGAAAAGTCATCGGCACAAGGCTATGACATAGCACAACTCTATATTGGAAGAATTTTGGAGGACACCAATGCTTCCTGTGACGAAATTGTAGCCGCATATAAGAAAGCCGCTGAAATGGGTTGTACCGAAGCTCAGGACTATTTAGGGTATTGGTACGAAAACGGAGAAAATGGTTTGGATGTTGATTATCAAGAGGCATTTCGATGGTATAAAAAAGCGGCAGAACAAGGAAACAGAAATGCTCAATATGACATAGGATGTTTATATGATGATGGTTTGGGCGTAAAAGAAAATAAAAGAGAGGCCGTGAAATGGTTCAAAAGAGCTGCTTCAAAAAACAATGTTGATGCAATATATAGGTTGGGATTATGCTATTATTTTGCTAATGGCGTTGGTATGGACCGACGTGAAGCACTGAAACTGTTCCGTAAAGCGGCGAAAGACAACCACGCAGGAGCAATTTGTATGATTGGCGATTATTATTATGAAGGTTGTTTAGTAGAAGAAAACAAGGAAGAAGCCCTGAAATACTACGAAAAAGCCGCAGAATTAGGAAATGAAATAGCAAAAGAGAGCCTTGATAAAATAAAACACAACGCTGAGCAATCCGAAGATAAAAACGAAGATAGTAAACCTGAACCTGATTTCAGTGATGTGCCATTCTGAAATACGTTTACATTCAAGGTCATTCAATCATTTTTATATATAAATTACCTATTCCAGGAAATTTTTTACAAAATTCTTTCAAATTATATTCTCCCAAAAATTCAACTTCTTCAAGTGTGAATTTTGAATCTCTATCATTTTCAAATTTAGACATTAAATCTTCAAATTTTTTGTCGTTTTTTTTATTATGCTTTATTCCCATACTCAATAATTTTATCTTTCAAGACAAAGATAATCAGGAAGTTCTCAAAAGATTTTTAAAAAGTGTTAAAAATTGTTAAATCGGGGAAAATGTAAGTATTGCAAAGAATTTTGATACCTTCACAAGAATGCTGTCGTTCATTTTTCAATCTTAAACCCGACAGGTTTCCGTTCGGCAAATTCTTTTCGTATGGTGTTTTCTGCTTGCAATTCTGCAAGGGTTTGGTTTATTAGTTCTAATTGTGCTGCAGTGTCGTCGTTTATATCGTTTTGGGTTTGCAGAACGTTTTCTATGTAATCGTTCAGTTTATCTACGCGAAGCGAAAGGTTTTCATAGCGCAAATCCTTGTCTGCAACTATTCCAATTGAGTGCCGTAATGTTACAAAAGCACGCATAATGTTGATATTCACATCAATAGCAATATCACTATTTAAGAGTCCCGATAACATAGCTAATCCTTGTTCTGTAAAGGCGTAAGGTAGTTTTCGGACACCTCCCCAATTTGAAGTCACAAATTGTGACTTCAAGATTTCAAACTCACCTTGATTTAATTGAAACATAAAATCTGTTGGAAACCGTTTTATGTTTCGTTTTACCGCTTGGTTAAGTACTTTTGTTTCAACGTGGTATAATTCTGCCAAATCTCTGTCAAGCATAACTTTTTGCCCACGAAATTCGTAAATTTTTGTCTTAAGGTTGTCAACCGAAATGGGTTGAACGGGTTGTAGATTATTCATTATGTAATTGTTTATATGATGGGGCAAATGTATAGAAAAACGTTAAACTTCCAAATGAAAATAAACCGTAATCTCGGGATGTCTTTCGAGGAGGTAGAAGGGGAAACAGCGAAAGTTGCAATGAATTAGGAATTAAGAATTGGGGGTGATTATTCGTTTGACAGACATAATAAGACTGAACTCCCCAAAAAGTTGTTCACTTTTTTGTTATTTTTGAGGTGTTAAAATGGATATGTTATGAAACAACTTTTCTCCATCGCAATCTTTCTCATTCTTGGCTTTGCAGGTTTTTGCCAAAAAGCAGTGGATTTAGGTCTTTCTGTGAAATGGGCAACGTGCAATGTTGGTGCAAATACACCCGAAGAATATGGAGAATACTATACATTTGACGAAGCTCAAGAATTATCAAATTCTAAATGGCGAGTTCCAACCATAGAAGAAATAAATGAATTATTGGAAAACTGTGATTATAAGTGGACAACGAATAATGGAGTTAATGGAGGATTGTTTACAAGTAAAAAAAATGGCAATTCCATATTTTTTCCTGCTGCTGGCGGTCGTAATGGTTCGGACGTGTACTATATGGGTAGTTGTGGGGAATATTGGTCTTTGTCTGCTAAGGGCAACGACGAAGCCTACCTTTTCTACTTTGGCGATGGTAAAGTCTTCGTGAGTTTCGGCGACCGCAGTATCGGTCGGAGTGTTCGTCTTGTTAAAGATGTAAAAAGAAAAAAACGATGAAACAAATATTTTAACATATAGAGAATTACAAGACTTCAAAACAAAACCGTCGTTTTATTTGCCCTGAAATTCGGAAGGCGACATTCCTGTATGCACTTTGAAGTATTTTCGAAACGTGAACTGCTCAGGAAATCCTAATTCGTCAGCCACTTGTTTAACTAAAATATTAGGTTGTCGCAAGAGATTTTTAGCTTGATTGATGGTCACCATGTTTATCCATTCCATTGGCGTGTAGCCCGATTCCTGCTTGACAATGTCGGCAAAATGACGTGGCGTGAGACCTTGTTTACCCGCATAAAAATTTACAGTCCGGTGCTGGTGGTACTCCTGATTGAGCGAGAGGAGAAAAGTCATCAGCACCTGACGCTTGTGTGAGATCGGCTGGGCATTTTCCTGCAGTTGTGCACTGAATAGAAACGCAAACTCAAGTAGCGTTTCCTGCTTAAGCAAATTGATGATGGTGTTCAGCAGTTTATTTTGCACAATATGCCTGATTTCCCGCAACAGTTTTTCC
>JAGCOW010000008.1 GCA_017642535.1 Bacteroidales bacterium
ACTTGTTCGGCATTTTTCGCCTCCATATCAATCGTATGTTTCGGTCGATAATACTTGAATTTCGACGCTATTGCCTCAACTTTCTTTTCAAACCTGTCGTAACGAAGTTTCAGATAATCTGCAAAAATCTTGGTTCCCAAACTTGTCGTACGTAAATTGTGTTTCGTATTTACTTTCAGGTTGATAAACTCTTGTGTGAAGAAATCCATCAAGTCGGGGAAACGTGGCTCTATGCCCTGCGAAATAAGCCAGTCGGCAACGTGCATATTCGCATACGGGTTGTATTTCAGGTAAATTTCACCCACAATGCCTATTTGCGGACGAGGGCAATTGTCTTCGGCCATATTGTTGTAGTCTTCCACGGCTCGTTTCAGCAGTTTCAGCACGCCCACGTGGTCATTGTGACGCGAAAGTTCCGCCGCATTTTCAAGATATGACTGCGTTAGTTTCTCAGTTCCGCCTTTCACCTTCTCACGAACAATCGTCGCATAGTGCATACGCGACAACACGTCGGCAAACAAAGCGTCGGCAAGAATTAGTTTCACAACTTTTGTCCATGCAAGTTCAAAACCGGGCTGCTCGTTGTCCTGCGAACCGCCAGTTGCGAACGAAACCACGGGAACATTGTCGATGCCGCTGTTCAAAATCGCCTTGCGAATGAGAGCAATATAGTTCGACGCACGACATTGACCGCCCGTCTGCGTCATTATGACCGCTGTCTTGTCGAGGTCGTATTTTCCTGATTTAAGGGCTTTTATAATGTCGCCGATAACGAGTGTGGCGGGAAAACAAATTTCATTGTTGGAGTACGTAAGACCCACGTTGACAGATTCCTTGTCGGAAACAGGCAGAGTCTCCATTTCGTAGCCAAGACATTCGAAAATTGACGGAATGAGCGGCGAAGCAAATTTCGTAAAGAACGGAGCGAGAATTTTCCGTTTTTTGTCTTCTTCCTTGAACGGCGGAGTTTTTTTGATGATCTTCGAACCCATTACGCCGTCACGACCGCCACCCAAACGAATTGTCTCTATGAGCGAACGCAGACGAAGGCGCATTGAGCCCGTGCTGTTAATTTCGTCAACACGGATAAACGTGTACGATTTTTTCGCTTGCTCAAAAAATTCCTTTATCTCGTCGGAAAGGAAACTGTCGGGACCGCAACCGAACGAGTTCATCTGAACAAAATGAACATCGTAATCGTCATTATTTATAACCCATTGTGCGGCACGCATAATTCTGTTAGGATACGTCCATTGTGCCACGTGAAGGTAATCTTTCAACGAAAGTCCCTGGATATTTGTGACAATTTCCTCGGTGACGACGCTCGCACCAAGTTCGGCAAGAATTTGCGACGTTTTTTGGTGTACCAAATGGTCGGTGTGATACGGTCGAGCCGCCAGCATTATGATTGGACGACCTTCCTGTTTAGCACGCTCCATAATGCGGAACCCTTTCTTTTTATATTGCTCGCGATACCGTTTTTGTTCACGGAGAGCTTCGTCGAACGCATTTTCGAACGTGCGGGGCTTTACGCCGAATTGTTTTATGTACGCCCAACAACTTTTGCGTAGCAATTTGTCATCGCGGAACGTGATGACTGGCTTGTCGAACGGAATATTGTTGCGTTTTTCGAGCGGAATGGCACTGTCGAGAACTTCGGCATAACTCGAAACTACAGGACAGTTGTAACTGTTCTTTGATTCTTTAAATTCATTTTCCTCATAAATGGCAAGAGGATAGAATATTCTGTCAACTCCCTTGTCAACCAAGTTGAAAATATGCCCGTGAGCAATTTTTGCAGGGAAACAAATATTGTCTGCCATAATCGTTCCCTGCCCTTTTTCGTATGTTTTCGTCGTTGATTCATCGGACAACACCACGTCCAATCCAGAATGTGTAAACAGCGTGTTCCAGAATGGGAAATTCGCATACATTCCCAAAATGCGGGGAACGCCAATTTTAATGTTTTTCACATCGTTGAGGGCATTCATATCACGGTTGAACAACAAATCGTATTTAAATTCATACAGATTTTCGCCACGTTCGGCAGTGTTTCCCTTCGAAGTGAATATTTTCTCGCACTTGTTGCCCGAATAGTGAACCGCCTTGTTGCTAAACGTGAATTTCGTCACCAAGCAACTGTTGGAACATCCACGGCAGTTGATTTGTCGTGTCGTGTATGCCAAAGCTTCCTGCCGGTTGTCGTAACCGATGAAAATTGACTGACACTGTTCGTTATTATAACGCGTCTGTGCATAATATGCGGCACCCAAAGCGCCCATCAGTTCTGGTTTGTTGGAACTGTAAATCGTCTTTCCCGTCAGTTTTTCCATTGCCCTGAAAATTGACGGGTTTTTGAACGTACCGCCCTGCACGAGAATTTTCTCGCCAAGCACGTTCATATTCTTGATTTGCAAAACTTTGAACAACGCATTCTTAATGACGGAATATGCAAGTCCAGCTGCAATTTCCGACGTTTCGGCACCTTCGCGAAGAGCTTGTTTCACTTGCGAGTTCATAAACACCGTGCAGCGAGAACCCAAATCACACGGTTTTGGAGCCGTACACGCCAGTTTTCCAAATGATTCAGCAGTATGATTCAAGGTTTGGGCGAAATTCTGAATGAACGAACCACAACCCGACGAACACGCCTCGTTGATTTCCACATTCTGAATCTTGCCATTTTTTATAAAAATCGCCTTCATATCCTGACCACCAATATCAAGAATGAACGACACCTCAGGTTCTATTTTTTGTGCCGCAGTGGTGTGTGCGATTGTTTCCACAATACCTTCGTCCATATTGAACGCCGCACGTATAAGGTCTTCGCCATAGCCAGTCACGGCAGAACGAAGCACATTGATTGTCTTGCACTTCAAATCGGCACAACACGCTTCCAGACCAGTATTTACGGCAAGAATCGGATTACCTTTGTTCGTGTCGTAATGCGAAGCAATCAATTTTCCATCTTTGTCAAGCAAGACGACTTTGGTTGTTGTAGAACCGCTGTCAATTCCTAAAAACACGTCGATAGAATCTTGCCCTTCTTCAATTTTCGATTCGGGGATTTGAACTATGCGACGATATTCATTCCATCCGTTGAAGTCTTCTTCGTCAATAAACAACGGTTCCAGACGGTTTTTGACGGAAACGTTTGAAATGTTTGATATTTCGTCGTACAAAGTTTGAATGTCGTATTCCTTTTCTTCGGATTCCGCAGCAAGAGCGGCTCCCCACGCAGGAAACAATTGGCTGTTTTCGGGAGAAAACGCATTTTCTTCCGTGCATCCAATCAAATTGCGCAACATTTTCTGTAAAGCGGGAATATAGGTAAGCGGACCGCCAATGAACAGTACATTCGGTTTTATGTCGATTCCACGCGAAAGAGCGTTGATGACTTGCAGTGCGACGGCGTGAAAACACGAAGCCGCAATATCGCTTACGGGAACTTTGCGAGCAATTAGATTTTGAACGTCGGTTTTTGCAAACACGCCACAGCGAGAAGCAATCGTGTAAATTTGAGTTGACTCTTCCGCCAACTTATTCAAATCGTGCGTTTCCACGTTCAGCAAAGTTGCTATTTGGTCGATAAACGCACCTGTACCGCCAGCACAACTTCCGTTCATACGAATGTCGGGCGACTTGCCTTCTTCGTAGAAAATAATTTTTGCGTCCTCGCCGCCAATGTCAACAAGTGTACGGACGTCTTTGAAATTCTTTTGAATCACTTCTGAAGCAGCAATCACTTCCTGAACGAACGGAAGATTCTTTTGTTCCGCAATACCCATCGCCGCACTACCCGTCAGACAAATCTTTATGTGCTTCGCTTCGGGGAATTTATTTTTAATTTGTTGTAAAATGTCGAGAACACTTTCTTTTATCTTCGTATTGTGTCGCTGATACGAAGTGTAAACTATCTCTCCAGAACGTGTCACTACTGCTTTTGCAGTGGTTGAACCTATATCGATTCCTAAATGTAATTTCTCTGTATTCATATCGGTGCAAAGGTAATAATTGTTTTACAAACTGATTGCGGTTGAGTATTAAAGATTGAACATTGCATATATCCAATTGGGAATTTCCTTTTTTCTATGGTTCAAAAGTGCCACATAGCCGTCGTAATCAACTTTGCAGACATTTTTTATAATCACATTCCCGATGAACGGGAACACTATGAGCGACATAAGATTTATGAAAATTTGATCAACGTCTTGAGACGTTTTTCCTAAATCTTTCAGCTGTTTTTCGAAAAAACTATTCTTGATTATGTTGCTCGGATTCAGTTTTTGAAGAATAAAATCGGGATTTTTTTGCGTTTCAAGAAACATAAACATTGGCAAATCAGGTTCTTGCATAAAAATTGAAAAATAGTTGTTCGTGAGAGTTTCAATTTTTTCTCTGACCGACGTATTTGAATCGTTTGTTATACCAATAATCGCGTTTCGGAACGACAGGATGGAATCGCCCATTATTTCCTCGAACAAAGATTCCTTGCTTCTATAATAATAATTGATAAGAGCAAGGTTTACGCCCGCTTCTTCTGCAATGTCGCGTGTGCGTGCAGCATCGTATCCTTTGGCTTGAAACACCTTTCGTGCCGCATCCTTGATTTTCTGTTCAGCGAATGAATTGCTCATTGTTTATTTTTTTTGCAAATATATAAAAATTTAATCATTTGTTTA
>JAGCOW010000090.1 GCA_017642535.1 Bacteroidales bacterium
GCTCACTCCCAACATTCTGCTGACTACCGTGCCATATTTCCCTTTTCTACGAAGTCTTATCGCTTTTAGCATCGTTCCTAAATCGTAATATTTTGTCATTCTCCCAAAAGTTTTTTGTCCAACTTTTGGGGTTCACCTCACGCGCAACGTCTCTACAATATTCTCTTCTGAAAAAAAAATTCAAAAAATTCTATACCCTCTGCCTTATTTTTGCACAACCGAACCTCATTTTTGTGCACAAATCAATATGGTAATCTGAAAAAATCAAGCGACGTATTTTTTCACTTATTATCAACACGCGTATTTTCAAAGGGAATTTTATTTTTATTTGTGAATGCGTCTTGAAGGATTCAGATTCCCGTAAAATCTAATTTTCAAAACTAAAAAAATTAAAAACTAAAATGAAATTTACTCATTTACACGTCCACTCGCACTATTCGATTCTTGACGGAATGTCGAAAGTTCCCGATTTAATTGAAAAATGTATGCGTTCCGGAATGACTTCAATGGCGCTCACCGACCATGGTAACATGTTCGGTATCAAAGATTTGATTGATTCTGCAAATAGTTTTAACAGCAAGCCGAAGAAAAAAGTTTCCGAATGTGAGGAAAACATCGCAAAAGAAAAAGCCGTGATCGAATCCGACGAAAAATCGGAAGCCGACAAGGAAAAAGCACGGGAACAACTTGCAAAACTCGAAGAGGAACTTCCAAAATTGCAGGAAAAAGCGAAAAATTTCGTGCCATTCAAGCCCATCATAGGCATTGAGGCGTATTGTGCAAGACGTACGCTTTACGACCAAGACAAAGAATATAAAACATTTTCAACTGAACGCGGAAAGGAAATCATTGTTGACCGAAGTGGATGGCACTTGATTTTGTTGGCAAAAAACAAAAAAGGATACCAAAGTCTCTGTAAATTGTCGTCAATCGCCTACACCGATGGTTTCTACGACCGTCCTCGTATCGACAAGAATGTGCTAAAACAATATCACGAAGGTCTGATTGTTTGCTCCGCCTGTCTCGGTGGCGAAGTGCCACAGTTGATTATGGAAGGGAAAATTGACGAGGCGGAGAAAACCATTCTCTGGTTCAAGGAAGTGTTTGGCGACGATTATTATATTGAGTTACAACGTCACCAGACCGACAAACCCAATGCGTCAACCGACACGTACGAGAAACAAAAACAAGTCAATCCTATACTGATTGAACTTGCGAGAAAAACAAACACAAAAATTGTAGCTACCAACGATGTGCATTTTGTTGAGGAAGAACACGGCGAAGCACACGACCGATTAATCTGTCTCAGCACGGGGAAAAACTTTAACGACCCGAACCGTTTGCACTATACAAAACAGGAATGGCTGAAAACTCCAGAAGAAATGGAGGCGATTTTCGGCGATATACCCGAAGCGTTGGGAAACACGCAGGAAATAGCCGACAAAGTGGAAGTGTATTCCATTGACTCTGGGCCAATTATGCCAATGTTCGACATTCCTAAAGAATTCGGAACCGTTGAGGAATACAAGAAAAAAATCACCGAAGAAGACTTGTTCAACGAATTTACCCGCAACGAAAAAGGCGAAGTTGTTCTCAGTCAGGAAGAAGCTGAGAAAAAGATCAAGAAACTGGGCGGTTACGAAAAATTGTATCGTATAAAACTCGAAGCCGACTATCTTGCAAAACTTACGTGGGAAGGCGCCAAGAAACGATATGGCGAAGAGCTTACCGACGAGCAGAAAGAACGTATCACGTTTGAATTGCACGTTATGAAAACAATGGGTTTCCCTGGTTACTTCCTCATTGTGCAAGATTATATACGTGGAGCACGCGAGGAACTTGGCGTATCCGTAGGACCCGGACGTGGTTCCGCTGCCGGTTCCGTGGTGGCATATTGCTTACGTATAACCGACATCGACCCACTCAAGTACGACTTGCTGTTTGAGCGTTTTCTAAATCCCGACCGTATTTCGCTCCCCGATATCGACGTTGACTTCGACGACGAAGGTCGTGGAAAAGTTCTTGACTGGGTTACGAAAAAATACGGAAAAGAAAAAGTGGCACACATCATCACATACGGCACTATGGCGACAAAATCAGCAATTGCCGACGTTGGACGTGTGCAAGAAATATCGCTTTCGACAGTTAATGAGATAAAGAAATTAATTCCCGACAAAGATTTCAACGGTTACAAAGACCCCAAAACGGGAAAAACCTTTGGCGATGACATTAAATCACCAAAAGTAAAACTTAAAAATTGCTACGAAATTATTCCTGAACTGCAACCATACCTAAACGGCAACGACGAGAAACTCTCTTCTATGTTGCAATATGCCAACGAGTTGGAAGACACCAATCGCCAGATTGGAATACACGCATGTGGCGTAATCATCGGTGCCGACGATTTGACAAACTTCGCTCCCATCTGTACCATCAAGGATAAGAAAACGGGCGAAGATGCCATCGTTACGCAATACGACGGTCACGTGGTAGAATCGGTGGGGTTGATAAAGATGGACTTCCTTGGATTGGCAAACCTTTCCGTTATCAAGGAAACGATAAAAAATATTAAACATCACACTGGCGAAATCGTTGACATTGACTCAATTCCGATTGACGACGAACTTACTTATAAGTTATATTGTCAAGGAAAAACGGTGGGCGTGTTCCAGTTTGAATCGCCGGGAATGCAGAAATATCTGAAAGAACTGAAACCGAACGTCATCGGTGACTTGATTGCAATGAACGCCCTCTATCGTCCGGGACCGATGGACAACATTCCGTCGTTCATCAAACGAAAAGCGTTGATTGAAGACATCAAGAAAGGGAAAATCACCCACGAGGAATTCGAGAAAAATAAAGAGAAATACAAAAACACATACGAGGAAATCGAATATCCGCTTCCTTGTATGGAAAAATATCTGAACGATACTTACGGCATCACTGTCTATCAAGAGCAAGTGATGCTTCTGTCGCGTTTGATTGCCGACTTTACCCGTGGAGAATCCGACACGCTTCGTAAAGCTATGGGTAAGAAACAGTTGGCGAAGATGGAAGAATTGTACGGCAAATTCCTCAAACAGGGAGTTGCCAAACAATGCAAGGAAAACCCTAATCTTTCGGAGGAAAAAGTCACTGAAATACTGAAATTTATTTGGGAGGAATGGAAGAAATTTGCTTCGTATGCGTTCAACAAATCACACGCCGCTTGCTATGCGTGGGTTTCGTACCAGACTGCATACCTCAAAGCACACTATCCTGCGGAATATATGGCTGCCTTGCTCACCAATTCTATCGATAATCCTGCCGATATAGCAAAATTTATGGCGGAATGTAAAACTATGGGAGTCAAGGTTCTTTGTCCAAGTGTGAATGAAAGTGACTTGACATTCAGTGTAAACGAACAAGGCGACATTCACTTTGGATTGAAGGCAATCAAAGGTTTTGGCGAAAATATCTCACTGGCAATCATCGAAGAACGTGAGAAAAACGGAAAATACAAAGACATTTTCGACCTTGTGGAACGCGTACAATTAACCAGCAAGAACTTGGAATTGCTGACATTCAGCGGCGCTTTGGACTGCTTCGGACTTCCACGTGACATATACATTGGTTTCGACGACGGCGAAAAACAGTTTATTGAAACGTTGGCAAATTTCTCGGCTGCACGACATAAGAAGGAAGAGCCATCAATGATGTCGCTTTTTGGCGATGAAGAAATCGATATGGGACATCCGCCTATCCCTAATCCACGTCACCTTGACCCAATCTTCCTTTTACAAAAAGAAAGTGAGCTGATTGGTCTCTATCTCTCGTTCCACCCACTTGACAAGTTTAAGTACCTTATGAGAGGTTTTGGTAAACTGTCGCTTAACGATTTGGAACACATAGAGGACCATCCTAATCTTGTTGACAAGGAAATCCGTATGCTCGGCATTGTGGAATCGACTAAGTTTTCCATAACAAAGAAAGGCAGTCCTATGCTACGATTCACGCTCAGCGATTACAATGGGAAATATGAATTTGCGGCATTCGGCGACGCCCCCAAGAATCCTGACGAACCCGAAAGATTCAATCCCTACAAACGGGAAAACAATTTCGATTCATACAAGGATAAAATCAAGGAAAAAGAGATTCTTGTCGTATTCTTAGACGTGAAAAAGCGTAAGAATAAAGAGACAAACAAAGAGGAAATTAGACTCTATGTGAAAGATGTCCTTACCGCAGCCGAAATGCGTAATCAAATAAAAAATATAACTTTGACTATGCAACTCGACGACTTGACACAAGACGTGATAACATTGTTGAGCAACTGGATTTGCAAGACAAATACAGGTATCGACCTCACGTTCCGTGTGGTTAAAAACAAGATGATTACGGAATTGTTCTCGAAGACATACAAAGTTCAACCCGACGACACGTTCTTTCAAGAAATGCAAAATTATCATATAGATGTATCATTAAATTAAAAATTAAAAGTTAATAATTAATAATAATTGATAAACAGATTTAAATTTAAATACTATGGCATTACAAATTACAGAAGCAAACTACGACCAGGTAGTTGACACAGACAAATTGGTTATCATTGACTTTTGGGCAGAATGGTGCGGTCCTTGCAAGGCACTTTCTCCAGTTATCGATAATTTGTCAAAAGAATACGAAGGTAAAGTTGTCATTTGCAAATGCGACGTTGAAGCTAATCCTGAAATTACGTCAAACTTTGCCGTAAGAAACATTCCTACGCTTCTTTTCCTTCGCAACAAAGAAGTTGTTGACAAATTGGTTGGCGCAGTTCCAGCTGACAAAATCAAAGAAAAAATCGAGGCAAACAACTAATTCCCCTCGTTCGACGATGATGTTTGTAGAGACGATGTGCACATCGTCTCTACATATATTTTTATAGGTATATGGAAAGAATTGATTTACAAACAATTGAGTCGTTACAATCGTTCGACAACTTTGAGTTGTTGGCTCGCCAGATTGTAGAAGGATTCTTGACCGGGCTTCATCGGAGTCCCTTTCACGGTTTTTCTGTCGAGTTTGCCGAACATAGGCAATACAACCCTGGCGAATCGACAAAAAACATTGATTGGAAACTTTTTGCTCGAACCGACAAATTATTTGTAAAACAATTTGAAGAAGAAACAAACCTGCGTTGTCAGATTGTCATTGACACGTCTTCATCGATGTTGTTTCCGTTTCAGTCAAAATCCATACACAACAAACTTGCTTTTTCGTTGTACTCGGCCGCCGCATTGATTCATTTGTTACGCAAACAACGCGATGCCGTAGGACTTTCATTTCTTTCCGACAAGATTACGTTGCACACGCCGGCAAGACTCTCGGAATCGCACGCACAAATGCTGTACAGCGAACTAAACAAATGCCTGACAAACGCATACGACACCACTTCGTTCAATCAACACACGCAATTGTCGGAAACATTGGATCAACTTGCGGAAGCAATTCACAAACGCTCGCTCATCATTATTTTTAGCGATTTTCTGCAACAAGACGACAATGAAAATCTGTATAAGTCACTGCAACATTTGAAATACAATCAAAACGAAGTGATTCTTTTTCACGTCGTTGACGAACAATTTGAGACGAATTTTGCATTCGAAAACCGTCCAACCGAACTTACCGATATGGAAACGGGTGAAGTCGTGAAAATCAATCCCAATGCCGTGAGAGAAGCTTATAAATCACGACTTGCAGCCATTACCGACCAACTTCATTCCACGTGCGACAAATACAAAATCGACTTCGTGACAGCCGACATTAACAAAGGGTTTGAACAAATTTTAACAAACTATCTTGTAAAACGTAATAAATTGTATTAATAATTACACAAACAATTATTACTTTTGCTTATAAAGAATTTTCTATGGACGTAGATGTATTTATACCCTGTTTTGTTGACCAGTTGGAACCTGAAATTGGTAAGAATCTGGTGAAAATACTTGAACACGTCGGTTGCAAGGTGCATTACAACCCTCAGCAAACGTGTTGCGGTCAGCCACAGTTCAATAGTGGCTATATGAAGGAATCACGGGAACTTGCACAAAAGTTTCTGAAGGATTTTGCAGGCGATCGCTACATTGTGAGTCCGGGCGGTTCGTGCACAGGGTTCATAAAACGTCGCTACGCATCGCTTTTTGAAAATGAAGCTGACAAAAAAGCTGCAGAACAACTATCCAATAGAATCTTCGACATCTGCGATTTTCTTGTCAATGTCCTAAAAGTTGAAGATTTAGGAGCAACATTCAACGCAAAAGTTACCGTTCACGATTCTTGTTCGGCACTTCGCGAATACGGATTGACAACGGAACCTCGCACCCTTTTGCAACACGTAAAAGGACTTGAAATCGTTGAAATGGAAGAAAGCACTACGTGTTGTGGGTTTGGTGGAACGTTTTCGATGAAACAAAAAGAAATATCATCGGCAATGGTCGAACAAAAAGTTCGCTTTGCACAAGAAACTGGTGCTGAATACATTACAGGGACGGAATATTCCTGTTTGATGAACATCAAAGCATATATCGACCGAAATAATATCTCGATCAAACCAATTCATATTGTAAACATTCTTTCTCATTTCTAATATGTACAGAATAGGATTCGACGCAAAACGATTATTTCACAACGGTACGGGACTTGGCAATTATAGCCGTAGTTTAGTACGGAGTTTGAAATCTTATTTTCCCGACAATTCGTACATATTGTTCACTCCTTCAGTAACTTACAGCGACGAAAGTTTCTTTTTCACTCAAGATTTTGAAACGGTTACTTCTGGCATGTTCACTTCGAAGGCAATGTGGAGAACTCGCTTGATACTCAATGCGTTATTGGAACACGACATAGATATTTTTCATGGTCTGAGCCACGAACTTCCAATTGGTATTGAAAAAACAAAGATTAAGTCTGTCGTTACCATTCACGATTTGATTTACAAGCTTTTCCCAAAAGATTTTCCGTTTATCGACAAGAAAATCTACGATGCGAAATGGAAAAACTCTTGTATGAATGCCAATGCAATCATTGCGACAAGCGAAGCGACAAAACAAGATATTATCCGTAATTTTAACATCGACCCACGAAAGATTCACGTCGTATATCAAACGTGTAGCAACATTTTTTCACAACAATACACAAAGAAAGAAAAGGAAGACACATTGGAAAAATATGGCTTCCCACGCAATTATATGTTGTACGTTGGTGCCATTATGGACAGAAAAAATGTAATCGCCCTCGCCGAAGCATACAATATGATTCGTGAAAAAATTGATATTCCCCTCGTTATTGTTGGCAAAGGACGAGAATACTATAAGCAATTATTGGCATATATTGAGAAAAATAACTTACAAGACAAAATCTTGATTCGTTCCGATGTTGGGAACGACATTTTGCCAATCATATATCAATCTGCCGAGTTTTTCTTGTATCCTTCAAAATACGAAGGCTTTGGAATCCCTGTATTGGAGTCATTCAAAAGCGGAACGCCCATTATTTTGAGTAACACGTCGTCGTTACCCGAAGTTGCAGGAAACGCTGGTTATTATGTTGATCCCTACAAAGTTGAAAGCATAGCGCAAGCAATGTTGGATTTGCACGAGAATGCAAATTTGCGCAATCACCTCATCAACGAAGGTTTTGAACGCGAGAAGGAATTTACCTTGGAAAATTTTGCTCGAAAAACATTGGCTGTATATGACAGCGTGATGTAGAATGGGTAGCAACATATCCCGCATATCATTTTTTCATCGGCAATACCATTTTAATAAAATAAATGTGTATCTTTGCTAACAATACGTATAATTATGGCAATAGTTATTGATTCAATTGACAAAAAGATTCTTGGTTTTCTTACCGAAAACGCACGAACAGCATTCACCGACATTGCAAAAGCGTGCGGTGTTTCGGGAGCTGCTATCCATCAAAGAGTGAACAAACTTGAAGAATCAGGCGTTTTGAAAGGTTCTTGCTGTTTGGTTGATGAAAAAATTCTTGGTTATACGACCTGCGCCTATATCGGTGTGCATTTTGAAAAAGGTGGTGTATATCAAAGCGTTCTCGACCAAATCAAGAAAATCCCCGAAGTAGTTGAATGCCACTACACTACGGGGCAATATGGTCTTTTGCTGAAGATTTATGCGAAAGACAACAGCCATCTTATGAAAATCCTTAGCAACCAAATACAAGAAATTCCAGGAATTGCAAGCACCGAGACCTTTATCTCACTTGAACAATCCATCCAAAGGCAAGTAGCTGTTCTATAAAATATGGTGACACCTTTTTCTACCGAAATAGAGCCCGAAAAAGCCATCATTGTGGGCGTAATGTTGCCCAACCAAACAGAATTACAAGTACGGGAATATCTTGACGAACTTGCGTTTCTTGCCGAAACGGCAGGTATTATTGTTACAGAACATTTTCTTCAAAAATTGCCACAACCGCTTTCAAAAACATTTATCGGCTCGGGAAAAATTGAGGAAATAAATGCATATCTCAAAGATAATGACGTGGATATGGTGATTTTTGATGATGAGTTGGCTCCCACACAATTACGGAATCTGGAAAAGGAACTCAATCATCCCATTGTTGATAGAACAAAACTTATTCTCGATATTTTTGCCCAACGGGCACAAACGGCATACGCTAAGACGCAAGTTGAAATGGCTCGTCTGCAATATATGCTCCCTCGTCTTTCACGAATGTGGACACACCTCGACCGTCAGCATGGCGGAGGCACCACCTCGCGTGGTATGGGTGAATCGCAGATTGAGGTTGACCGTCGTATCATTCAGTCACGTATCGCATTTTTGAAAGATGAACTGGCAAAAATCGACCGCCAGATGATTACCCAGCGAAAAAACCGCCAAAGTCTCATTAGAGTTGCTTTGGTAGGATATACAAACGTTGGGAAATCAACCATTATGAATATGATTAGCAAATCGGAAGTGCTGGCCGAAAATAAACTGTTTGCCACGCTCGACACCACCGTCCGCAAAGTGGTGATTGACAATCTGCCCTTTTTGCTTTCCGACACCGTAGGATTCATTCGCAAATTGCCAACAACGCTTGTGGAATCTTTCAAATCGACGTTGGACGAAGTTCGCGAAGCAGACTTGCTCTTGCACGTAGTTGACGTTTCGCACAAAAATTTTCAGGAACAAATTCAAGTGGTGAGCCAAACCATTGCCGACATTGGTGCCGGCGACAAACCCGTCATTCTTGTATTCAACAAAATTGATGCGTTCTCTTATACGGCAAAGGACGAAGACGATTTGAGCCCGAAAACTGCCGAAAACTATTCGTTGGACGACTTCAAGAATATGTACTTTGCAAAAAAAGAACCTTGTATCTTCATTTCGGCAAAAAACAAGGAAAACATTGATGAATTTAGGTCTATGGTGTATGAACGGGTGAAAGAAATGCACGCTATCCGTTATCCGTACAATAATTTCTTGTATTAGTCCTTTTCCCTTTCTTTTATTTCATCACGAATAATTGAGGCAAGTTCAAAGTCCTCGGAAGCAATTGCCTTTTGTAGTTTTTGTTCCAATTCTTCCATGCTGTCGAACGCAATATCCAATCGACGAGCAATGTCGTTGAATTCTTCTTCCGACAGTTCCTCGCCGTCAGTTTCGTCAGAATTGTCAATCGCACATGCTTGTTCCATAATTTCCTCTGTAACATATATAGGACAACGAAAACGAACGGCAAGTGCAACAGCGTCGGATGTGCGGGATTCTATTTCAACTCGTGTATCGTGTTGAATAATCGACAAACGGGCATAAAAAATATCGTCCTCATATTTGTAAATCGACACGTACGACAACGTGAAGTCAAGTTTTTGGGCAACACTTTGAAACAAATCGTGAGTGAGCGGACGAACCGACGGAAGCTTGTCAATAATCACCGCAATGGCGTGAGCTTCATTTCCCCCGATAAGAATAGGAATCTGTCTTTCTCCGTGTAATTCGCCCAACACAAGCGTGTAGGAATCTTTCTCGGAAGGATTCGGCGTAACATCTATTACTTGTAACTCAATCAGATTCATAATCTCAAAGATACATTTTTTTCTTGTGATTTTATCTTTTTAACGTACTTTTGGCAAAAATCAGTATATGATGAGACAATTTTTTCTTTTTGTTTTTAGCATTTGCCTTCTTGTAGCGTGCAATTCAAGTTCAACAAACAAAAGTGCACAATATACGCAACAAGAACGGGTTTATGAAGTAAAAAAAATCAGCGAACAACAATTTCAAGATTTTGTGTTCAACTACAGCGCAAGTCCTGAATCACGAGGATACAAAGGCGACAAACCTTGTATTGTTGATTGTTACGCTTCGTGGTGCCGTCCTTGCAAAATGATAGCTCCTTATTTTGATTCGCTGGCAAAACTGTATGGCGACAAGGTCAATTTCTACAAAATAGATGTTGACGAAGCCAGAAATTTGTCGGAATTCTTTCAGATAAAATCCATTCCACTCGTAATGTTTTGTGACGAGGAAAAAATTCAATTTTCCTCAGGAGCGTATCCGTTCTATTATTATAAAAACATGATAGACAGTATTTTGGTAAAATAACCTTTTTTTAATCAATTGCAATATTCTGTTTCTTTAAAATACTTTTCGTCGCAATGGCATACAATGCGATGTATGCAAAACAGATTATAGGAATCACATAGGAGAAATGAATGCCGATGATATCAGCCAATTTTCCTTGTATAGGCGGGATGATTCCTCCGCCCAAAATCATCATCACCAAGAACGACGAACCTTGTGACGTATATTTTCCCAATCCGAGCGAAGCCAACGTAAATATGTTTGACCACATAATGCTACAAAACAATCCGCCCGAAAGGAATGCGTAAACTGCCGTCATTCCCGTAGTACAAAGTCCCACCGTCATAGCCGTGATTCCTAATAATGCAAATACCAACAATGTAAGTGCAGGTTTTTCTTTGCATAAGATAAAGGCAACCACTTGTACCAAAATACAAACCACGAAATAATACAAAACTCTCATATCGTGCCCTACCAACGTATTCACCGCTATGACGACTGCAAATGCCAACAATGGAGCGACAACCATAGCAATGATTTTCACCGTTTTCTTTAAGTTGAATACCAGAACTGCCCCGCACCAGCGACCTATCATCAGAGCACCCCAATACATTGAAACAAACGGAGCTATCTCGGCAGCGGAATATCCGCCAAAATCATCTTCGGCAAGCAATCCTCCTAAGTTGCTTCCTATGGAAACCTCTACACCAACGTAAAAAAACAACGCTATCAGTCCCAATACCAACTGCGGAAACTGCAATGCACCCCAACCAGTAGCATCTTTCTTTGATTTTTTATGAGCGAACAACAATGCTCCTATCACCGTAACAAATGCACCAATCAAACAATACATTCGGTTCATTTCCACATCTCCGAAACTCAAAAGATGTGTTCCTTCCTTGTAACTGCTAAAAACAGGTATCAGAAAGACAAACAATAACACCGTAATGACCAAGAATATCTTCAATGCCTTGTTTGACCGTTCCACTTCAGATTCCTGATAGCACGGGGGAATACTCTTGGAAAAATGAAAAATCGCGGCGGCAATTAAAAACATTACCCCCACAACAATGTAGAGTATGACGACGTTATTGAGATTCAAGCTGTCAATCTGCGTCTGAGTGAGCTCGCCAACTGCTCCAAACAATGCAAGACTTAATATAATGGGACCTATGGTCGTTCCAAACGAATTGACGCTTCCTCCTAAATTGATTCTGTCACTACCCGTCTTGGGGTCGCCCACCGCAATCGTAAGCGGATTTGCCGCCGTTTGTTGCAACGAATATCCAAGAGCGACGGTGAAAAGTCCTATGAGCAATCCGACATACACATCGGTTTTAAGACCTATTATCATTGCGGCAGCACCAACAGCCGAAAAAAGAAGTCCGTAAGAAATACTACGTTTATACCCCCATTTCCCGACCACATCGGATTTTCGCAACGTACTAACCACAAACAAAACCAAAGCTCCAATAAAATAAGCCGTATAAAAAGCAAAATCAACTAATTGTGACTGGAATTGATCTAACGCAAAATGAAATTTGCAGAAAGGGATGAAAACACCGTTGCTCGCAGCTATAAATCCCCAAAAGAAAAAAACGATGACAATCGTATATAGAGCAGGATAATTCGTTTTTACAGTTGTATCGGACATATTCACTAAATTTTGTTTCCCAAAAATAAACATTTTTTAGAATTCACAATTGAGAATTGACAATTGAGAATTATTCATTTGTCAGAACAAAATAATACATTTCCCAAAAATAAAACGACGAACACACTTTATTCCGATAAAATTTGTATCTTTGAACCACTTATTTCGATTACTAAAATGAAACTTTTTAGACACTTTTTGTGTCTTATTTAATAATAAAGAGGAAGAATAATTATGAAACGTTGTATAACGACTTTAATTAGTTCACTTTTATTGGCTTTTGTGCTACAAGCGCAAAATGAAGTAACTGTGCATATCAATTCGGGAAACCCGCGTTTCCCTTTTCCACAATTTCTTGCGTATGAATATGGAACATCACACCATTTGGAAAATCTGGGAACGGTGAATCCCGAAGGTGTCGTCCACGCCGAAATGGAACAGGACATTCGTGACGCATATCAGATTTTCGCTAACGAGTGGACGTATACTGGTGACCAATTGAACGGAGTAAAATATATTCGTGGTAACTTGGGCTGCCCGTACGATTGTCGTGAAGGAGACGGATATTCACTTTTGGCTGCGGCAATTATGGGAGACAAAACGTCTTTTGACGGTTTGTGGATGTGCGTTCACGACAAATCTCGCGTAAAACAATATCGTTATATTGATGGTGCAATGTTTCAGCCAAACTATGCCTATGGCGATTATTCAATAAAGGATAACCAAGATGCCGCAACCGACGGTGACGTTGATATTGCCTTGGCGTTGTACGTGGCATGGATGCAGTGGGGCGACTATATGGGAATAAACGATGCTCGTGGGAACCCTATTTCTTACAAAAAAGAATTGATGGACGTGTTGAAAGGTTTTATCCACCTGCAGACACGTTTCCCAAATGATGGCGAACCTCGTCGATATTTGTCGGGTGAAATTGGCTTGGACGGATATTTGAAAAATGGTAACACGTGGGCGGAAGCAACAAATTATGTCTCGCAAAATCCTATGACGGTTGACGGAGTGCGTATGACTCCTGAATTTGCAGGTCCTTGTAATGTGCATACCGATTACCTTGCTCCTGCCTATTTCCACGAATTTTATGAATTGTTGGAGAAAGAAAATCCAAGCGATGTTTCGGAATTTGAGAAAAATCAGTTCAAGCGTTGTGCCGCTTCGTGCGACTGGATGGTAGGAAACTGGATTTCGCAAAATGCAAAGAACATTTTCGTGGGTGAGGAAGCTACAGTCAACGGAACAAGCGTTACGATGCACGCAGGAAACCAAGGTGGTCGTTTCCGCTCGGTTTGGCGTACGGCGTTGAACTATGTCTGGCACGGAAACCCTACATATACGTGGAATCCTTCAACCCATACGGTTTCGGAGACAAGCAACACATACGAACACGACGGTGCAGTGCGCTATTCGAATTTTATGAATGACCCGCAAGGTTGGGACCACGCAAACTGTACGAAGTTCGGTGGCGGTCCGAAAGTTACATACAAAGGTCCCGCTACGTTGCACTGGGATATTGAACCCGACGGCAGTTTCCCTTCGAGTGAATTTATCTTCAACTGGATTGCAGGTTGCGGTACCATGTCGGCTATTTCAGCAGAAGATTTGGAATTATTGGGCGTTTTGTACAGAACGTGTAACATTGAATGGGATATTACAACAGGAGGCGACGGTTACTTATCTTCTGTTCCTCATTACTTCCACGGTTGGTTCCGTCTGCTCGGTATGTTGACGGCAACAGGTAACCACATTGCTCCGGCAAAAATGATTGCCCAACCGAACATGAAAATTTATCGGGCATTAAAAGATAGTTTGTCGTTTGCATATACTGGCGATACATTCACATATTTGTTGGATTATCGAAATTATGGCTCTGTTGATGCACAAAATGTAACAATTGTAGAACACGTTCCTGACGATTTTATCTTTGTAAGTGCCGAACGTGGAGGTGTTTACGATGCTGCCACACACACTGTTACGTGGAACATTGGAACTGTCCCGGGATTCAAGACTGGTTCGCTTGATGTGACCAAAGGTCAGGTTTCGTACGTAGCGAAAGTTGGTCCGAAAGCATTCGGCAGATATTGTACCACGGCAGAAATCTCTTGCTCCAACGGATTGGGCTGGACAAGCAACGAATATCCGAATTATGTTACGGCAACAATGCAACGAAACTGTGTCGATGTCATAAAACGTTCATTGATTATTGATAAAGAAGCGAATTTGGAAGAAACCAATCCAAATCAGCTTGTGACATACACTATAAATTTCGAGAACTCTTCGGAGGCCGGCTGGCTCGATGGTGGTCGTCCTCGTGTAAACATAGCTTTTTCTAACGGCGGTTTGGCAACGCAGCAAGAATGGTTGCGTTTCCGTTTGTACAACGATGCGATTGAACCATATATCAATTATGGAAATTACCGAGTTTCGTACTATATGTACGATGCGGCACGCAAAAGTTTAGGAGATCCGGGATGGGGCTGGTACACGGCAATTTACGAAGGGAAACGCTCGTCTGCCGATGCAATATCGGTTTCTCACGAAACAGTGGTGGAAGGAGAAGACGCATACGGGAAATGGAATCAGAGAATGATTCTTCAATTTGCACCGTTATTGGTTACAACAACGGGACATTTGAGCAACTATTACGGAATGGGCTCTCGTATTCACCGAGGTGGAACGGAACCACTACGTGTTGCGGGATACATTCATCCGAATCCGTGGGTTAATACCGATTTCTCCGACGACTGGTCTTGGGACGCTGCGGCAGAAGGAGCAGAAGACGGGGCTTATTATCCTGTGACACCAAGTTGGCAACGAATTAACCAAACCACGGGACAATCAATCGAAACTCCTGTAAACGAATACATTCCATCTGTTTGTGACGTGCCTACACATACCGTGTCGAACATTCTTGTAGAAGAATATGACGGTTATGTATGGCGTCGTATTTTGGGTACAGGACCTATGGCTGGTCGTGATATGTACAATGTAGTCGTTCGCGATACGTTGCCGAAAGGTCTGACGTTTGTTGAATTTAAAAATTCTTGTCCTCTTGAGTCTTTTGGAGCGACAATGACGACGTCAAGAACTTCCGATGGTCGTGACATCATCATCTGGCGAATTCCGACAATGCAAATCAAACAAAAGGGAACAATCAAATACACGGCTCTTGCAAATTTCCCTTCGGGACGCTCGTGCGAGACAAGCGATGAAGTTATTGACAATGTAGCATGGATTTATGCCGACATGAACTCTCCTGTGGGTGACACAGCTTCCATTACGGTTACGTGTGCAAAGGTTCCCGAACCAATCGTTCCTACTACCCTAACCAAAACGCCAAGTGTTGACATTGTTTCGGTTGGCGACGAAATCACCTATACGTTGGAATATGAGCAAACTCATGGTTTCGTTACGAACAATGCGGGTCAAAATGCAAGCGATTGGACTGTTTCGGGCGGTAGCGTCAGCAATGGAACAGTCTCGGTAAATGCCAATTCCAACAGCAATGTGAAATACAATTATTCTTATTCAAAGAATATTTTCGTCGAGGCAGATTGTCAATTTGCACAATATGCTGAAACGTATTGGTATTTCCGCGATAACGTAAGACTATATCTTAAAGTTGATTATGGCGTTCTGAAAGTTGAATGCTACAACGGTAACACAAGAATAAAGGCAGCCGACTTGGTCGCTTCTTCAGGAAATCTGCATTTGGCTGTCCAAGTACAGGGTAGCATTTTACGTATGTGGGCAAGCGAAACTGCTTCTGTCGATACTTCGGAAACAGCAGCATTTACAGCAGAAAACATATCTACTACAGCAGGATATTTTGGTTTTATTAATAATGCACACGGAAATCATAAATATTCAAAGATTCATGTTCACACCGATAATGCCTACAACTTGTCTATTGTAGATGAATTACCAAGTGATTTGACATATGTCTCAAGTTCAAATAGTGGTGTAAAATCGGGCGACAACGTTACGTGGACATTCGAGCAAGGAATAAATAATCCTATTCCATTCGGTAAAAAATACACAGTTACGGTAAAGGCAACAGTCAACGCTTGCAACCAAAAGATTATAAACACGGCTCACGTAAATCTTCTCGGTCACGACGAAAACGAAATCCGTGCACAAGCTACCGTGGAATGTGGTGCCGGTTGTCCTCCTAAACCAACGGTTTCAAGTCCTGTAACGTATTGCCAGGGAGCAACCGCAACGGCACTTACCGCAACAGGTACGGCTCTGAAATGGTACACATCGGAAACTGGCGGAACGGCTCAAAATTCAATTACGCCATCAACAAGTGCCGCTGGTACGACTACATATTATGTCTCACAAACAGAAAACGACTGCGAAAGTCCACGTGCGGCAATCAACGTGGTTGTAAATCCTAAACCTTCTACTCCGACGGTAACGGCACCGACAGCTGTGTGCGAAGGCGAAGCAATAACGCTTTCGGCTCCGTTGATGCAAAATGCAACATACAAATGGACAGGACCGAATAGCTTCACTTCAACCGACAGAGAAGTCACCGTAACTTCGTCGGCAACGACTTCACACGCAGGCGAATATAGCGTTGTAGTTACAAGTCAATATAGTTGTGAAAGTGATGCGGGAACGGCTACGATTGCCGTAAATGCAGTTCCCGATGCTCCGACGGTTACCTCTCCAATACAATATTGTAAAGGAGAAACTGTGTCCGACGAAGTTACCGCAACAGGAACTTCATTGAAATGGTACACTTCGGCAACGGGAACGACAGAGTTCTCTTCGTTAGTTCCGTCAACCTCGACTGTCGGAAGCGTACATTATTATGTATCACAATCGGTTGACGGGTGCGAAAGCGAACGTGCCGATTTGGAAGTGCAGACACTTGCTCCACCTGAAACACCTGCAATAACGACTAATTCTCCAGTGTGTGTCGGCTCAAAAATTGAATTGTCAACTTCGGCTGACGGAACATACACGTGGACAGGACCGAACAACTTCACTTCGACCGACCAGAATCCTGAAATAGCAAGTGCGACAACAGCTGCGGCAGGCGAATACACGTTGGTTGTGAAAGTTGGCAACTGTACGAGCGAAGCAGGAACGGCAACGGTTGTGGTTAACGAAATTCCTGCAACTCCTTCGCCGTCGAATAACGGACCAAAATGTGCCGGAGAAGACATCACGTTGTCGGTATCGGCTGTTGCAAATGCAACTTATTCTTGGACTGGACCTGACAACTATTCAAAAACAGACCAAAATCCGACAACAACTGTTGCGGGAGAATATAGCGTGACAGTTACCGTTGCCGGCTGTACGAGCGAGGCAGGAACGACAACGGTTGTCGTGAATGCAATTCCTGACGCTCCGACGGTAACGACACCAGTTCAATACTGTCAGAACGAAACTGTTTCTGCCGAGGTTACTGCCGAAGGAGATAATCTTTCTTGGTACACTACCGCTGACGGAAACGTGAAATACTCGTCGTTGGTACCGACAACAGCAACTGTAGGAAGCGTACATTATTATGTATCGCAAACGGTTAATGGTTGTGAAAGTCCGCGTGCCGATTTGGAAGTAAAGACTCTTGAACCACCTACAAAACCTGTAATTACTTCTAATTCACCTATTTGTGTTGGCGAAGCACTTACATTGGGAACAGAATCGGAAGGAACATACACGTGGTCAGGACCGAACAGCTTTACTTCAACGGATAAAAATCCTGAAATAGCAAGTGTTACGGCTGATGCAGCAGGAGAATATTCGTTGGTGGTGAAAGTCGGTAATTGTACGAGCGAGGCAGGAACAGCCACAGTCGTGGTAAATGCTATTCCTTCCGTTAACATCGATGCAGTTGCCAACCAATGTGTTGACGGCAATGATGTAACACTGACCGTTACTGCCACTCCAGCGGGCGGAACAGGTTCATTCAGCGGCACGGGCGTTTCAGGTTCGACGTTCTCACCTGCCACGGCGGGAGCAGGTATGCACGAAATCTCATATACATACAAAGTAAGTGGCTGTTCAAAAACAGAATCTATAAACATTACTGTTCAAGACAAGCCAACAGTATCATTCGATTTGCCAACAACGGCATGTGCTTCGGGCGATGTAATCGCATTGACGGGCAATCAGACAGGAGGAACATTCACCGCTACGCCAAGTCTTGATCTTACATCGGGATTTAATCCTGCAAATGCTACTGTCGGACAAGAATACGCAATTACGTATGAATATTCCGATGGTGTATGTTCTAATTCTACGTCGAAAAATATCACCGTTTATAATCCTCAAAAACCTGTAGGAACAGATGTAGCAATCGTTTATACAAAAGTTACAACAGGTAATGTGCCTGCTCTTACGGCAACGGGTGTAAATCAGATATGGTACAGTGACGCTCAATTGACAAATAGAGTAGGAGAAGGTAATTCTTACACGCCAGAAGGTTCTGTTGTTCTTGATGGCGGTCAAGGGAAAATCGGAACATATACGTATTATGTAGTAAGTACCGAAGAAGGTTGTGTTTCAGAAGCGACGGAAGTAAAACTTGACATTTCAAGTTGTGCCGTTGAAGCACCGACAAAATCTGCGGCATCGGTAGATGTTTGTTATGGTGAAACTGATGTTGACAAACGTACTATAAATGTTATAACATCGGCCGTAGGAAATGTTCGTTGGTACGATGCACAAGGAAATAAACTGCAAGATTTGCCAGACTTGACATATTTGCCAAGCGAGACAGAAGTGGGACACACCACATTCTACGTCGCAGCATTCGATGCAGAACAAAATTGCGAGAGTCCACGTACAAGCATTCTTTATAACATCACGAAATTGCCGACGGTAACTTTCGACTTGCCAGAAGAAGTTTGTGAAGGTTCAGCTGAAATTGATTTTGCGCCATTGAAATCGCAGGCCGACGGTGTTGTGATCTCGCTTTGGGGCGATCAAGGTCCAGAAACTTCATTCCTTCCAAATAAAAAAGGTAAGTTTAAGTTCGAATATTCATATACCGATGCTCATGGTTGTACAAACAGCGTACAAAAAGAAATTCAGGTAAACGAATTGCCAGATGTCACGTTTAATGACGTTCCAAACCAATGTGAATATAGTGATCTTGTTGATTTGAGTTATTATGCGGGACCAATAGGAGGAACATTCTCTGGTTCGGGCGTTACCACACAAAATAGTTTCTTCTTGTTCAATCCTGCTGCGGTAGAGGCTGGCTCTACTTCGACAATAACGTACACTTACACCGACGGGAAAAATTGTACAAATTCCGCTCAAAAAACAATACAAGTCATCGCCCGTCCTTCGGTTACGTTTAACGACGTCCCATCGTTGTGCGTTGGAGGTGAAAAACACGATTTGTCACAGTACGTAACGCCGACTACAGGTACATTCTCAGGCGAGTATGTCGATGGAACAGAATTCAACCCAACGACAAAAGGAAGTCACAAGGTTTCTTACACGGTTGAATCCGACGGATGTAGTACAACGGTAGAAAAAACAATTGTTGTGAACGAACTACCTGTATTGGCATTGGAAATGAACGCAGTTGCGTGTGTCAACACTGGCAACGTAACTCCGCAATTAAGCCCTGCAAATGGAACATTTACCATCGATGGTGAAGTTTCCACAACAATTAACACCGATAATTTGTCGGTTGGTAATCACACATTGGAATATGTTTATACCGATCCGACGACCCGTTGTTCAAATTCTATCTCTAAACCATTAGAAATAAGAAAGATAGAAAAACCGACAGTTACCAATAAAACCGTTGTCATCGGTTCTACCGATTTGACAATCACTGCACAAGGAAACGGCGGCACATTTGAATGGACCGACCAAAACGGAACAAAAACGACAGGTGCGTCAATATCGCATTCAGATGCAAGCTATGCGGGCGAATGGGAATATTGCGTGACCGAAAGCGACGGAACGTGTACGAGCGAACCTGCGTGTATGACGTTCTCGGTTATCTGGTGTCCTGCCCAAGCACCACTCGTTACCGTGTCAGGTGTATACGTAAACCACAACTGGGCAGATGTACTATACACCGAAATATGCGAATCCGACGAAGTTCCTACATTCCACGTAACTGGCATAGAGGATGGCGCCACAATCAATTGGTACGACGGCAGTACTGGCGGTTATATTACCACGGACTCGCCTGAGGCATATCAAAACAATGCCCTAAAGGGTAAACCGGGCGAATATTCTATGTCGGTGTCGCAAACGACTACAGGAGAGAACGGTTGTACAAGTATTCCGACAAGCGTCATTGTGAAGATTTACGAGAATCCGCAGATTGCAATTACCAACGACGATGTTCATTTCTGCGACTACGATGACAAAGTTCAAATAGAAGTTTCTTCTGACAGCGATAACGGTACATTTACGTATAGTGGTGATTTTGTAGAAGATAATTATTTCTATCCTGCAAATGCGACAACAATTGGTATGGCAATTTCTGTCACAGTAAATTATGTCGATAGCGAAACGCGTTGCGAGGCAACGACATCTGCTGATTTCTTCGTTCATCACGCAAATAAATTAGACGTCGTATCTCCTATAACTCAGCTTGAAAGCGACTATGAAACCGTTTTGACCGCCACACCTGACGGCGCTAACAAAGTTACGTGGTACGATGCGTGCGAGACAAAAACGAAACTGAAAGAAGGAACATCGTTCAGCACGGGACTTGTAGGCGAAGTTTCGGAAGATTTCGGCGTTACACAAACCGATCCATACGGTTGCGAAAGCGAATGTGCAACAATCCAAGTCAATCGTATAAAATGTCCTACTCCGGCACCGACGGTCACGGTAGAAACAAATACCATTTGTGCGACCGACGAAGTGCCTACGTTCTATGTAAGTGGCGAAACAGATGCAACATTCTCGTGGTACGAAAATGGCACGCTCATCAGTAACGATGCAGAATTTACGCCGACAAGCATTCAATGCACGGCAGGCTCATATTCGTGGACAGTAACGCAAACAACAACAGGCACTAACGGTTGCGAAGGCGTTGCCGCTCCTGCCACATTGAAAATCAATCCTTCGCCAGAAATTGCAGTTACGATTGACGATGTGCTTTGTATGAACGAAGGTATAAAAACGCCGAAGTCAAATCTTCAAGGCACTATCTTCAAATTTGCAGGCGAAGTTGTAACCCAAATCAATCCTGAAGAATATCTTGCAGGAACATACGATTTGACATATTCATACAACGATCCAGTAACTGGTTGTCATGCAGTTGAGCCAGCAACGAACTGCTACGACGAAAGTTGTTTGAAGAAAACAATTGAAATCCGTGAGATTCCTGACGTGTATGTCAACAATATCACGCAACTTGTAACTTCTAACGAGTTCAAGGTTTCAATCATTTCTGGTCACGGAGGTGCATACACGTGGACTGACGAACACAATACTATAGTGGGCGTAGGTGCAACCATTGAACATCAATATGAGAAAGAAGTAGGTTCGTGGACATATTGCGTGACAGAATCAGACGGAATTTGTTCAAGCAATCCTGCTTGTTTGACCTACTCTATTATAAATTGCCCTGTTCCCGCTCCAACCATTGTTGAAGACAATATAAATGGTTGTACCAACGAGGACGCACCTGAATTCCTTGCCGAAGGCGATTATGAGATTCATTGGTACAAGGCAGATGATTTGTCAACAATTGTTTCCGTAGGGAACTCATACACGCCAAACGACATTACAAGTGCGGGAATATACACATATTATGTAACGCAAAGTGACGGAACGTGTGAAGGTGTTCCTGCTGTGGCTACGTTGAATATGTTCACGACTCCATTACCCAAAATCACGGGAAATATGCCAGTGTGCGAAAACGAACAGTTAATCCTTACTGCCGATGGCGAAGTGCTGTGGTACACCGACGAAACATTGAAACACGCCGATGCAATCGCTCCAGTTCATTTTGTTTCGTATGCAGAAGCAGGAACATATAATCTTTACGTCACTCGTCAGTCAGAGTTCTGCACAAGTAATCCTGTATCATTGACAATCCAAATCAATGCAATTCCTGATGAACCAACAATTCAATATGAGAACGTTTGTAACGGCAACGATGTGATTTTCACCGCAACGGGTGAAGACATTCTATGGTATAAGAACGGAATGGTTACGGAAACCGAAGACCCGTCAACATTGATTGAAAAGACGATTCTACCAGGAACGATTACAGTGGAAGCAACTCAAACGATAAATGGCTGTACAAGCCCGAGAGCGAGTGCAACTGCCGAGATTTATGCTATTCCGAACAAACCGACACCTAACAATGTTACGATTTGTGACTACAACGAGATAGAACCTGTGAGCGTAAGCGTCCAAGCAAATGCAGAAGCAACTTGGTACAGCGACGAATCACTCACTGCCATTCTTGCAACAAGCACATCGTACAAGCCATCTAACAAGGAAACGAAGACATTCTACGTAACCCAAACAATTAACGGATGCGAGAGTGAACCAGTTGAAGTGACATTAAAAGTTAATGCTAAACCAGGCGATGTCGTATTCAAACAAACGCGAGATATTGAAGAATGCGAAGGAACCAGAGTTACCATTACTGCAGAATCATCTAACGTGATTTTCTGGTATGAAGCTGGCGACGATAATCCAATATTTACTGGTCGAACATTCACCGTTCCTACAACCGAAGTTGGTGAATATACCTACTATGCGACACAAACTGACGCCGCTGGTTGCGTAAGCGATATGACACCGAAGAAAGTAAAATTGATTGCAGGTCCAACATTCGCCTTGATTGAAAAACAAGACACGATTTGTGAATACGATAACCCAGGAAGACTTATTGTTTCTCGACAAAAAGAAAACGAAACAGTAACTTGGATTACTCCTACGGGAGAAACAATTCCTGGAGAAAATAGCGATACGTTGGATATCCCCGCTTCGCTCAAATTAAAACCTGGAATACATACGTTCAAGGCACGTACGACAGTTGCTACTTGTAGTTTTGAGACGAGAAAAGAAACTGCTTTGAGGTATGTCATTCATCCAAAACCGGCAGATCCAAAATTGACAAAGACAGCATTCTGTTACGACGGTCAACCAGTAACATTGTCAACCAATGCGCAAAATCCGATGTGGTATAGCGAAAACTACAGCATCCTTTCTGCTTATGCTCCTGAATATGCAACCATCTATTCAGAAGTAGGTGATTACACTATAAAGATGACTCAAACCATAAACGAATGTACGAGTGATACCGTTTCGATTCCATTCCTTATCAGTGCGTTGCCAACGCCGACAATTACTGGTGCCGACAAAGTCTGCGAGGGAGCAAACGAAAGTTATGTGGTAACAAAATCTGATGAAAGTAACACCATGAAATGGTTTGTTACCGGAAATCGTGTTATCTATGAATTGTCTTCTTATAGTTCGGGATTTGTTCGTTCTATTGATTGGACTACCGAAGGATTAGACACAATCTTCGTGTACGAGACCAACAAATATGGTTGCCTTGGTGAAAATGAATATCCTATCGAAATCCTATCCGTTCCTGATGCTCAATTTACCGCTGAATCGTTAGGACAAGAAGGTGTGATTACATTCACAAATACCTCTGATCCTCAAATTCTTAATAGCAAAGGCGTTGAGAAAGAATATCAAGTTGATTATTACTGGGATTTCGGAAGAAATACCGATACGGCAACAGTGCTTCAAAATGCAAAAGTATTTGAGGAAAAATATCGCTATGGCGACTATTCGGCTAAAATGACCGCTATCAACGAATTTGGCTGTGCCAACAGTGTTACAAATCCATTCTTTGTTGACGTTTCTCACGCTCTTTATGTGCCTACGGCCTTTGCTCCTATGAGCGTTTCGGGTGAGATTAGGGTATTCAAACCTAAGGGTTTCAACTGTAGCACGTTCAAGATTTGGATTTACGATGCGTGGAACAATCTTGTATATTACTCCGAAGGAGTTGACGAACACGGAGGTCCTATTTGCGAATGGGATGGGAAAGTGGATGGCAAAATAATGCAATGTGGAACATATCGTTATAAGATTGAGGTAACATTTGAAGACCATTCAGAAGACAATCTGAAAATTACTCAATCGGTTAAGCCAATTTGGGGTAACGTGATATTGACACGATAAGAAATAAAGGGTTTCAATGTGAGACCCTTTATTTTTTCAGTTCATTTTTATGGTAATCCGCCAATTATATGTACTTTTGTCGTCTATTGTATAGGCTTTATGAAGGTTTTAAAATTTGGTGGAACTTCGGTGCAGAACGCCGAAAACATTACGAAAACAATTGCGATTATTAAGGAAAATCTCGCAAAGGAACAGTTAGTTGTTGTGGTATCAGCCCTTGGCGGTGTCACAAATATGTTGATTGAATGCTGCACAAAGGCAGAAAAAGGCACAACCGATTTCACCCAAACGTTGACCGAAATCAAGAATCGTCATTTTGAGACGATAAACAATTTATTATCTGGTAGTTACAAAGACGACTGCGAGCAATACACCAACGATGTCCTTTCGGAACTCAAAGATATTCTTACTGGTATTTCGCTTATCCGCGAACTTACTCCTCGATCGTTGGACTTGGTTTCCAGCGTGGGCGAACGTCTTTCGGCATACATCATCGCAAGAACTATCGCTCAAAGGGGCGTAAACTGCGAATTTCTTGATGCACGCACAGTAATCAAGACAGACAAAACGTTTGGTGCAGCAAAAGTCAACTTTGAAAAAACCGACGAACTCATTCAGAAAAAAATCAATAATACTAACACATTGTTTGTGGCAACAGGGTTCATTGCCAGCACCGACGACAACGAGACAATCACACTCGGTCGTGGCGGCTCCGATTATTCGGCTGCTATTTTCGCTCGTGCCGTGAATGCTTCCATTTTGGAAATCTGGACCGATGTTGACGGTATGATGACCGCCGACCCACGTAAGGTGAAAAAAGCGTTTCCGCTTGAACACGTAACTTACGCCGAAGCAATGGAACTTTCGCACTTCGGGGCTAAAGTTCTTGAACCACGTACTGTTATCCCAGCAATGTCAAAAAATATTCCCGTGATTATAAAAAATACTTTCAACCCAACGGCAAAAGGAACGCTCATCTCGAAGGAAAACACAAATTCCGAATTACGCGTTCGAGGTATCTCTTCTATCGACGAAGTTAGTTTGATTACCGTACAAGGTAGCGGTATGATTGGCGAGGCAGGTATTTCAATGCGTCTGTTCCGTGCCGTTGCCGAAGCGTCAATCAACGTGATTTTGATTACGCAATGTTCGTCGGAACACTCAATCACGTTTGCTGTGCTTCCTAACGAAGCGCAAAAGTCGAAAGACGCTCTGAACAAGGAGTTTGAGATGGAATTGAAATCGGGTTTAATTGATTCAATCAAGGTTGAAAATAATCTTTCGATTATTGCCGCTGTCGGTGAGAATATGAAAAGTATTCCAGGTGTTGCAAGTAAATTCTTCAACGCATTGAGTATCAACGGAATCAATGTGGTTGCCATTGCACAGGGAGCCAGCGAACTTAACATTTCGGTTGTTATCAACGAAAAAGATAAAATCAAGGCACTCAATTCATTACACGAATCATTTTTCTTGTCGAACACAACTACGTTGAACGTATTTGTCGTGGGCACGGGAACTATCGGTGGCGAACTTATCCGTCAAGTAAACGCACAACACGATACGTTGATTAAACAAAATAAAATCGATGTGAAGATTGTCGGTATTTCCAACATCGACGGCTATTTGATTGATACTGACGGTATTGATTTGAATAATTGGGAAAAACTGATTAAGACAAAAGGTTGCAAACCTGATTTGGACGCATACGTTGCAGAAATCAAGGCCTTGAATTTGAGAAATAGCGTATATGTCGATAACACAGCAAGTTACGCTGTTGCCGACAAATACGAGGAAATGTTGGAAAAACACATTTCGGTGGTTACGCCGAACAAAGTTGCCAACGCAAGCGACTACAAACGCTATGCAAACATTCACGCTCTTGCGGCAAAAACAGGTGCTCGTTTCTACTACGAAACCAACGTGGGTGCAGGTTTGCCAGTCATCAGCACGTTGAAGGATTTAATCAAGAGCGGTGACGAAATCATCAAGATAGAAGCAATTCTTTCGGGTTCGTTGAACTTCATTTTCAGTAACTGCTCGTCAACAAAGGATTTTGCAACTACGGTGAAGGAAGCCCGTCAAAAAGGATACACCGAGCCAGACCCGAAAATCGACCTTGGTGGAAAGGACGTTGCCCGCAAGATTTTGATTCTTTCGCGCGAAATTGGTTGTACGTTCAATTTAGAAGATGTTGACGTAGAAAACTGTCTTTCAGAGGAAAGCCAGAAAACCAACACGGTGGAGGAATTGTGGGATTCTCTTGAAAAATACGACAACGAGAAATTTGCAAAACTATTCGCTCAAGCCGAGAAGGAAGGCAAGCACCTGAAATACATCGCAACATACGAAAACGGCAAGGCTCGCACCGAAATCAAAGCTGTTGACGCTTCGCATCCGTTCTACAACATTACGGGTAGCGACAACATTATTTCGTTCACGACTGCTCATTACCGCACACAACCATTGATTGTAATTGGTCCGGGTGCAGGTGCTGCAGTAACGGCAGCTGGCGTGTTCGCCGATATTATTAGAATTGCAAATTTCTAATGAGAATTTAGCATATAAAATGAAACGTCCGTCAATGAAAATTGGCGGACTTTTTTTGCATCTGTTACAAAAAATCAAATATCCAATGTGAGTTGTTTGACGATTTCCGCGTTAAACGTGGCACGATGATAGTCTGTTCTACCAAATTCCTTAATGGCAAGCTTATGTTGCAATGTGGGGTATCCTTTGTTTGAAATCCAGTTATACATAGGAAACTGTAGGTGAATCTCGTCCATATAATCATCACGAAATGTTTTTGCCAATATTGAGGCGGCGGCAATTGATAGATATTTTCCGTCACCCTTCACTATGCAATGATGAGGGATTTCCTTGTATTTCTTGAACTTATTGCCATCAACGATGATATGCTCTGGTTTTATAGTAAGTTTGTCCAAAGCCCGATGCATTGCAAGAAAAGAGGCATTCAAGATATTTATCTTATCTATTTCGTGATTATCAACAATTCCGACCGCCCACGCCATAGCATCGTTTATGATTTGTTCCCGAAGTGCTTTTCTTTGCTTGTCGGTCAATTGTTTTGAATCGTTCAGCAATTCATTCTTATAATCAGGTGGAAAAATAACTGCGGCGGCATACACGGGACCTGCAAGACAACCCCGTCCCGCCTCGTCGCATCCTGCTTCAATGCAATTTGGTGTATGAAATGGAGCTAACATACTATTTTTTCCGAAGAAGAATTTCGTACTTGGTAATTGCCCAGAATACCCACTTGTCACCATACATTCCTATTGCCATATGAGTAACGTCGGGCGTCATCACTTTCATACAATTTTGAGAACGCTTTTCAGTAATCCAATGCGTTACGACGGAATCAACCACATTTTTCATTTCTTCGTCACCATTGATACCATTAAACGAGTAGCCATATCCAACACAAAACGCCATTTTCATGGCTTGTACAAAATTCAACCCGTTCTCATTTTCATACGTCGTACCCTTGTATTTCGTCTTATTGATTCTGTCCCAAGGCGTTTCGCCATTCATATTCACGTCCTCGCTGTGATTTTCGAAAAACATTTCCCTTGCGTGCTCGTTGGCAAGCCGTTCAAGGGTTGTATCCCACTCTATAGTCGGCACGGGGGCAACATACACCACTTCGCTCGTGTCGCATTCACACCCTTTTTTACGCCACGTATTTACCGCCTCCAACGCATATTTTCTAAAATTTTCGCGTTCATAGCTAAATGGAATGGTATGAAATTCAGCATTGAGTTTTTTCTCAATATCGGTTAGTTTTTCATTATTTGGAAATATTTCTTTTGCAAGAACTAAATAACGATAGGCGTTTCTAAGCAAAACGCTATCTTTCCACGTGCGTTCGTGTGTTGCCGTCGCCCTATATGCATTCGTTGAATTATTGATGAGTTCGATCCAACGTTTTTCTATATGATATGAAATACCTTTGTCCTCAGGATATAACTCAAGTCCTTTTTTTGAGAAATCGTAAAACAACGTCTTGTCGTCGTCGGTTCGGGCCGTGTCGATACTAATAAGAAGAGCTTTCTTGAAACCTTCGCTTATACCATAATTGCCTTGAAATTTCACTTTATAATTTCTGATAAGCGTGAACAAATCGCTGAACATCCAATTTTCGGCAAGAAGAATCGCTCCTTGCGTAAGAGCAATATAGTTATCGCTTCCGCTTGAGATTTCGGCTGGAGACTTTGCATAAAGCCGTTCTATTTTCGCATAACATTTGTCATATCGACCAGCTTCGGCATCAATACGTGCAAATTCAAGTCCGTCAGCTTTCTTGGTACGGAAAATACTGGAAAGTCGCTGATTTATGGCTTGTGCCTCCGACGTATTTGCCGTCTTAATCTTTTTGGCACGAGCTTCAGCAAATTCCTTTATAATCAACAATGTATCGTTATGCTCATCGAGAATTTCATGGTCTTCGTCCTTTGAACTAAGAATACTCAAATTGGAAAGGCAATCAAGGAGCGGATTTTTTGAGACCTCCTTATAATCCGACGGAGATTGAGCCATTTCAAAATATGCGATGGCTTTTACGTAGTATGCTTCAAGCATTTCGGGTTTCTTTTTGAGAGCGGCATCACATTGCTGTATGCATTTGGCATACTGCTGCTTGTTGTACGTTGCATATAGTTTACTCATTTTTTGAGAAAAACCTGATACACAGATACATAGAATTGAAATTAGAAGTATAAGTCTTCGCATAGTAGAATATAAATTAACCAATCAAAGGTAGTAAAGAATTGTCAATACTAATTATTTTTTTAGAAAAAGCAGTGATTTTCAAAAAAAGTATTACTTTTGTCGCTGTTCAAGGCTCCTTGGATGAGTGGTTTAGTCAGCGGTCTGCAAAACCGCGTACGGCGGTTCGAGTCTGCCAGGAGCCTCGCAAAAAGACAAGATGCGTAGCGTTTTGTCTTTTTTTATTGTCAAGGAATTCAGGAACCATAATTTTGATTTCTCACAAAAAAAATACATTTTTGTATTGTAATCTTTAAAACAAAAACGATATGAAAAAATTTCTTTTAGCTCTTATGGCATTCTTCGGAATGGTGATTGGTTTCACCTCTTGTGGTGATGACAAAAAAGATGACAACTCGGGAAGTTCAGAATTACAGGGAACCTTGTGGGAAATAACAAACGAAAATGATGACACCTATTATGGTGCAACAGTCATTTACACGGTTACCTTTGGTAAAGGAAACGAAATGTGTTTCAACCGTAATATCAATGGCGATGATAATCTGATAAAAGGGACTTACACCTACAAAAACGGAAGCGGCGTCATGTATGCGACAACAGTTGTTCCCGTAGCTGTTCAAGATCCCGATACTGGCGATTACGAATATCAAGACCAAGAGATGGAAGTTCGTTGCAAATTCACGATAGATGGCACGAAAATGACATTCAATTTTAGTTTAAAAGATATTATTCTTGACAAGGTTCTTGAAGAATAATTTTTTGAAAAAACGAATCATTTTTATAAAAAACGAAATACATTTGTTCAAGTAAAACTTAAAATGATACAGATATGAAAAAATTTCTTTTAGGCCTTATGGCATTTTTAGGTATGGCAGTATGTTTTACTGCGTGTGGTGACAAAGAAGACAAACCAGCAAAAGAAGAAAAAACAGCAGCTGAGTCAGGTTCAATTCTCTATGATTCTTACGTTGCATACGACACGTATAAAGATGATAACACTACAAATGGCACTATAGCAAAAGCTAACGCAGCCATTAGTCTTTATCAAGCATATCAGGCGTTCCAAAACAACAAAGATAACAAAGATTGGACAAACGAATTTGCCAAAAGTGCAGCAAGCACAGCTGTTGCTGCCAAAACTGGTATCGACATCAACGACAAGGACGCTGCTGAAGAAGCTATCGCAGACCAATTGAAAACAAAATTGACTGACGGTTCTTTATTGAGCGATGACAAGACAGAACAAGCAAAAAGTGCTCTTGAACTTTACGAAGCATTAGACCAGATTTTTAATTAATCATTTAATAAATCACATTTAAAAGCCCTTCCCAAAACGGAGGGCTTTTTTGTTGGTAAAATGTGTGCTTTTAAAAGGTATATACTATTTTTCTAACGCGATATTTTTTACCTTTGCATAGTTTGATTAGTTGAAAAGAATTAGAGCGTTTCAAATGCGAAAAGTACTCGCACTATATATTTCAATACTCATTTCCATTGTTGGGGCTGCCCAAACAGCAACCATCATAGGTTGTTCCGAAGAATATGCAAATCAAACTATCAGCGTATATCAATATGGCGACTACTTCACCAAAAACGAAGAATTGATTGGTACGTTCACTACCGACGAAACGGGATATTTTTCTTTTACATTCAACTGTGAAACAACACGAGAAATCTATATGTATCTGGGTGTTTACAAGGCATTTCTATTCGTCTCGCCCAACTCGGAATACGAACTTGCAATGCCTCCCTACGAAGAAAAAACGCTTGCCGAAGAACTCAATCCCTACTATGAACCAACCGACATTAGTCTTGGAGTTATCAATAGTCTATCGGACCGAGACATAAACATAATCCTACTTTCTTTCAATTCTTATTTTGAGACTTTTCTTGCAGAGAAATTACAAGACGCTTTTCTTTACCGCGACAAAGCCCTCATTGAAAAATTCGAAGCTCAGGTGGATAGCATCTTCTCTCGATACGATGATAACATCTTCTTTAAAATTTACAAAGACTATCGTCTCTATTCTCTGCGATATATGGTATATCAGCGTGATAATCTAAGCGTTACAAGGAAACACTACCTCAATAAACCTTTCTACTACTACAATCCTGCATATATGAACTTGTTCAAGATGATGTGGAAGGATTACATCATCAACAATCATACTCGTGACCAAGGAAAAAATCTGAAAATCGACATCATTTATGGGAAAAGCCCCACAATGTTCAAGAAAACGCTTGAAAAAAATATTGCTTTTCGAAACGACACTTTAAAAGAACTTTTCCTTCTTCAATGTTTGGACGACTGCCTGCGTAATCCGGAAGTGTTCCCTCCTGCCCCAGTTTATCAGACATTGGACTCACTCATCATTATGACCACCATACCAGAACACAAGAAAATAGCTGAAAATATCAAAGTGAAACATACGGCTCTCGAATTTCACGATGAAGCTCCGTATTTTGAACTCTACAACCAAGATAGCGTACTTTATACGTTGGAAAAATTCAAAGGGAAATATGTGTATCTAAATTTCTGTCGTTCAGAGAATTATGCTTGTATTAAGGATTACAAGGTGCTGAAGAAAATGAACGAAAAAACCAAGCGTGACTTGTATATTGTAACTTTAAGTTACGAGAAAACATTTGAAGACTTCCGTTCTTTCAAAAAAGCGAATCCGCAATACAATTGGGCATTTCTCTATGCCGGTGACAATCCTGAAATTGGGCGACAATACAAGTTGCGAGGTATGCCGACCTATATGCTCCTTGATAAAAATGGGAAAATCGAAATGATTTCGGCACCGACGCCAGCGGACAATTTCCAACAAACTTTTGCCGATATTGTGCTTAAAAACAAAAAAGCCGAAGCTGCCCGAAAGAAAAAAGCCACACGAGCAAGAACGTGGTAACTACATTTTGCTCACCAACTCGTCCCATTGTAACGTCAACGCATCGATTTGCTCCTGCAACTCGGCGTGGTGTTTATAATCCTCGGCGGTTACATTTGCCGCATCTTCTATAAATTTCACATTAAGAGTATAAACTTCGTTTTCCAAGTCTTGAATCTGCTTTTCTATCTTTGAAATTTGCGTCTGTAATTTACGAGATTCGCGCTCTTTTTCTTTTTGTTGCTGATAATCAATCTTCGAAACCGTCGTTTTCTTTTCCGTTTGTTCGGGTTGTTTCGCCATTTGCAACATTTCTTGGTTCAACTGATTCAGATATACCTGCAAATCGCCCATAATCTCGCGAATGTGCGTGTTTTTTACCTCATAAATATTGTTGGCAAGTCCATTCAAGAAATCACGGTCGTGAGACACTAAAATCAATGTGCCATCGTATTTCAACAAAGCTTTCTTCAATACTTCCTTAGACTGAATATCGAGGTGATTGGTAGGTTCGTCAAGAATCAATAGATTGTAGGGCTGCAACATCAGTTTTGCCATGGCCAAACGGTTGCGTTCGCCACCAGAAAGCACCTTCACTTTTTTGTCCACATCTTCACCACTGAAAAAGAACGCACCAAGAATGTCACGCAATTTGGTACGAATATCGCCAACGGCAATTTTGTCCAACGTGTCGAAAACGGTGACATTTTCATCTAAAATCTCATCTTGATTTTGAGCGAAATAGCCAATATTTACGTTGTGACCGATGGTAATTTTTCCCTCGTACGGAATCTCGTTCAAAATAGTTTTTATGAATGTAGATTTGCCTTCGCCGTTTTTCCCAACCAAAGCAATTTTTTGTCCACGCTCAACCGAAAACTCAACATCTTTCAGTACCGTTTTTTCTCCATATTTTTTGGTGACATGTTCTGCCTTGACAACAATAGTCCCCGAACGAGGAGCCGGAGGAAATTGAATGTGAAACGCCCCTGTTTCTTGTTTCTCTATTTCTATCCTGTCAATTTTCTCCAATTGCTTGATACGGGACTGCACTTGCACCGATTTGGTCGCTTTATAACGAAAACGTTCAATGAATTTTTCGGTGTCCTCAATCATCTTCTGTTGATTTTCGTATGCGGCAAGCTGCTGTGCATAGCGTTCCTCCTTCAATTCCAGATATTGTGTATAGGGAGCGGGATAAACCGTGAGTTTATTCACACTTATCTCAAACGTTTTCTTAGTTACTGCATCCAAAAATCTACGATCGTGCGAAATAAGGATGATAGCCCCATGATATTGCACCAAGAACTTTTCCAGCCACTGAATTGACACAATATCCAAATGGTTCGTCGGTTCATCGAGCAGCAGCACTTGCGGTCTTCGGAGCAAGATTTTCACCAACTCGATACGCATTCTCCAGCCACCACTGAATTCCGAGGTTTTTCTGTCAAAATCGCTTCGCGAGAAACCGAGTCCAATAAGCATTTGCTCCATCTCGCCCTCAACGGAGTTTTTGCCATGCATTTCCAACTGGTCCGATAATTCCGTAACCTGATGAATCAGTTTCAAATAAGAATCTGACTCATAATCAGTACGTTCTGCAAGTTCAGCATTCAGTTTTTCCAACTTTTTCTGCATTGCATTCAGTTCCTCGAACGCACCACGAACTTCCTCCAACACGGTCTTTCCGTCGGAAACTTTCATCGTTTGTGGCAAATAGCCCACTTTCCAATCCGAAGAGATTACAACTTCGCCTTCGGTTGGTTCCTCTTGTTTTGCGATGATTTTCAGCAAGGTAGATTTTCCAGCACCATTGCGACCGACACGACCAATCTTGTCATTGTCGGAAATCATCACAGAAACATCATCGAAAAGCGTGTATCCGCCAAAACGGACGGCAAGGTTGTTAATAGAAATCATCAGTAAATCGCTTTTGCAATTTCAACTATTTGTGACGGATCGGAATACGTAAACCAGTGAATCAATGGAACACCAAATTTTGTCAATTCCTGAGCTTGATAAATAGCCCATTCCGTACCGACTTTTGCCGCATCGGCATCGGTTTTACACATACGAAGATTTTTCTCTAATTCCGCTGGCAAACTGCACGAGAATATTTTTGGTAACACATCAACCTGACTCTTGAATCCGATTGGTTTCACTCCTGGCACAATAGGTACTGTGATACCAACTTTACGACATTTGTCAACGAAATCGTAGTATTTTTGATTGTCGAAAAACAATTGAGTCACAATATATTGTGCACCGGCATCTACTTTTTCCTTTAGATGTTGAATGTCCTCTTCAAGACTTGCGGCAGAATAATGTTTTTCGGGATAACCAGCCACGCCACAATGAAAATTCGTAACGGTTGAACTATACGGCTCAGTATCGTTAAGATATTTGCCGTGATTCATATCATTAATTTGACGCAACAAATCAATAGCATTACGGTTTCCACCAATTTCGGGTTGATAATTTTCCTTGTTTCTGCCATCACCACGAAGCACTAACAGATTTTCAATACCCATAAAATTCAAGTCTATCAGCACGTACTCTGTTTCTTCGCGAGTAAAGCCGCCACACAAAATATGAGGGACAACAGGAATGTTGTATTTATGTTTTATGGCAACCGCCACAGCCAACGTTCCAGGACGTTTACGAGTGCGTTTACCGTCTTTGTCAAACACCTCGCAATGTGTTGTGATATTAATAAATTGAGGATTGAACTCCAACAACGGATTAATAGTATTATAAATCTCATCTATGCTCTTGCCTTTCAAAGGTGGCAACACTTCAAAAGAGAACAGCGGCTTGGGATGATTACCTATTATATTTGCAATATTCATTGTATATTTTATTTATGGCAAAAGTAAGAAAAAGGCAGAATATAAACTACTCTGCCTTTTACCTTATTTTACGTGATTGCTTGTTATCTAATTATCGTAACGTCACCTTTCACATTCAAGACACGATTCTTTCCTGTTGCAGGGTCAATGTCCTCGCAGGTTGCCTTACAGTGATATACATATACATCCTGCTTACTTATAGAACCTTTGTAAACGCCATCCCACTGACCATCTAAGTCAGTTGTCGTCCACAACAAAGTTCCCCAGCGGTTATACACGCGCAATTCGTAGCCAGATTCCAAAACACCTGCCTTGAATACAGGATAGAACGTATTGTTTTCCGACAAATCAGGAGTGAATGCGTTCGGGAATACAAGACCGCAGTTCGGATTTGGAACAACTTTCAACGGTTTTGAAACCTCATTTTTACAACCCCATGTCTTGTCAACTACCATCAATGAAACATTGAAGTCACCAACTTCGTCATATTCATACAATGCATCATAAGAATTCTCAGTATAAACGCCGTCACCAATGAAATCCCAATAGTAATCGTATGTAGAATACTTCGTCGTCAAGTTCTTGAATGTTACATCCTTGCCAACGAAAATACTGTCGGTATGACGAATTTGATCTTCTTCGATGAAATAAACATCTTCCGAAGCATAATATTTGAAATCAGCATCTGGCGTCGGATGGATATACACTGTCAAATCTGTATATGATGGACACAAAGAGCCATACGATGCTTGCAATTTCACAACATCTTTACCCTCTTGATTCCATGTAATCGTTGCCAAATCACTTTCAGGATATGAAATATCGACAATATCACCCTTTCCATCCTCTACCGACCAATAGTACAACAAATCCAACGATTCGTCTTTATTATTGACGATTGCTTGATATGTAGCCGTTTCGCCAACACATACGTGGATTTGACCATTGATGATAACATCAGGATAAGGCATTACAAATACAGTAGTCGAAATGTTCTCTATTGGTCTGTCATTTGGAGGATAAATGCTTACACTTACCCTTGTGTTCTCGGTTTGTGTCCAAAGCACTTCCAAGCTTGCTCCGTTCGATTCACCGACGATGGTACCATTTTCAACACTCCATACATACACGGTTCCTGCCGGATATTTTTCAGTCAACGAATATACAGCCGAAGAGTTTACACAGACATCCTTGCCTATAATCACAGGCATTTTCTGCTCTACAATGGAGATTATCTTTTCTGCCGATGCCTTACAACCATTTTGGTCAACGGTTTCATACGTAAGTTTCAACGACTCAATTGTTTTTGCCGATTGAATATTGGTTCTTTGAGCGTTCGGATTTGCAATGCCGACATTTTCACTCGTAGTCCATTCGTGAGAAACAAACGTTACACCATTTTCTGCACTTGATGGATTACCATCAATAACCATAATGCTTTCAGTATAGTAACTACCGTTATAGTCTGGCGAGACAATTATCTCGGCAGTCGGTAGCGGATGGGCAATTACCGAATATTGTACATCGGTAGTAAAGCCCGACGTATTGGAAACAGTCAAGGTATAGATAGTGAACTGTTTCGTTGGACTTACTTCAATATTGATATCATTACCCAAGAAATTGCCTTCGTCATCTTTCCAATAATACATAAGGTTATCCGTTTTTCCTGATTCAAATTGAGGAATCAAGTATGCCGATTCGCCGACGCACAATTCAAGTACATCGCCCGTCAAACAAATCTTTGTTGAGTCAACAAGTTCGTTCGCAGGAACTTCCACTTCCGTACCGTCGCACAAACGCATAATCTTCGGAAGGATAATCTCTGTTTGTACCGTCATTGACGCACTTGCCGTACAATTATATTTATCGGTAATCGTGTACGTGAACTCTGTCGTTTTTACAATAGGAATTGTCGTGATAGCCGACGTATTTGCGCCCGTCAATATATCAGCGGCATTTTCCCACGAATGTTCAAACGGAGCAGTTGTGTACGTTACCAACTGACCTGTCAGAACGGTTGTTGCCATATAATCGACAATAGGATTACCGATGATTTTAACAACAGGATTCGGTTGTACAGTAATGTTGAATACCTTCGTATCACTACAATTCTTATCTCCTGCAATGACTGTCAGTTCATAGGTTCCCTCTCTTGTAGAATTGAATGCCGTGCTCTTTTCATCATCTGGAGAAACGTTTCCTAACCAATTATAGTGAGAAGGGTTACCCGTCGTAACCTCGGCAGTGAGATTCAAATCAATACCGGCACATACATTTTGGTCTTCAATATCAGCAAGTTTCACAGCCGGATAAACCGTCACATTTGTTGACTCTTGTTTTGGACAATTATATTCGTCGGCTATGGTATATAATAATGTATATGAACCTTCATTTTCGCTTCGGAATACTGATTTGGTCACAATAGTCGAATCAACAATTCTGTTTCTGTCGCCACCAACCCAATGCATCGTATAGTTTCCTGGAATTCCCTTAGGATTGATGTCCAACTCGATTTCATCACCGGCACACACAGCATAAGTCGGCTCCAATGCCAATGTAGATTCTGGTTTTATAGTTACCAATGCTTCTGCCTTTGAGTTACACATATTTGCATCATATACCGAAACCTCAACGGTATATGTTCCCGATTCGTTAATAGTGAAACGAGATATGTTTCCTTGCGAAGCAATGCCGTCAATTCCACCCCACATATATGTATATGGTGAAACGCCCTTCGAAGCCGTAGCCGTTGTTTGTGCTTCCACGTGAACACATTCCGTTACAGGATCAATAACCACATCAGGCAACTCGTCAACCGTAACATTAAACTTCAACGAGTCAACACAGCCAATCGCGTCGGTTACAACCAATTTCAACTCTTTATCACCAACGATTTGCGAATTGCTAAATTGATAATTTTCCGTCTTGATAGTTACAGGACTGCCATCAAACCATTCATAAGTATAAGGAGCTGTTCCCGTCACACTCGGTACGATGTTGGTAACATCACCTTGACAAACGTGAGGATTCAAACCACTCAACAAAGAAATTTTCGGTAACGGATTCACCACAACCGTATGCGTAGCGTCGGTTGGATCGAAGTGCTTTGCTCCAACACTATTCAAAACAACCTTATACGCAGTAACCGTCTCTGGCGAAACTTCTATTGATTTCTCAGTCGAAATAATGGTAGAAGGATCTGATACCAATGACCATTTATACTCATACACACCCGTACCACCCGAAGGAATTGCCTCCAAAGTAACAGTATTTCCATAACAATATGGATCAGGAAGTTGTACTATAGAAACCTTCAATGGCTGACCAATAATTGTAATTGTTACTTGGTCGGTACCTTTACAATTTTTCGAGTCGGTAACTTCAAGAGTATAGATATTTGTTTCCAACAAACTTGCTGTCGGATTTTGCATTCGTGCATTTTCCGGAGTGGCTGGCGACAATGAATCTATAGGACTCCACAAGTATGAATATCCTGGAGTTCCACCTGTTGCACTACCATTCAATACAAACACGTTATCCCAATCTTCTATTCTGTCCTCTCCTGCATTTGCCGTTGGATTTTGCAAACCAGTAATGTCAAGTTCGTCGCTGCTCTTACAATTATTGGCATCGGTAATTTCAATACCTATTCTATACACATCGGTACCCTTTTGGGTATAAGTAGGATTCAGAATTTCGGTACTACTTAATTGTAATGTATCGAGGAACCATTTTGTAGAATAATTACCCGGATACGTGTATTTAATCAACGGTTCCAATTCAATACTTGCACCATCGCAAAGTTCAAAGTCGTCACCCAAGGTGATTTCTGGCAAACGAGACGATGTCAACTCCGTGCTTGCAGTAGAGAAACACTTCGTCGTATTATCGGTAACTTTCAATTCTACTGGATAAGTAACCGTTTCTTCCAATGAATTTGGAGGAGTAACTTTGATAGAACTTCCCGTAGTTTCTTGCAATGGCATAGTAGAACTCCATTCATACGTAACATTGCTTGAAGATGTGTTGGCTTGTAACGTTATCTCATCTTCGGCACAAACGAACAAGTTCTTTGTGGCAATTTCAGCCAATGGGTTATCGTGAACAACTACTTGTGTAGAAACCTCATCGGAAGTACAACCATTATTTGCCGTAACTTGAAGTTTTACGTTCTTTACACCTGGCGTCGTGATGTTCAACATTGGCGTAGCATCGGTTGACGTAACATCACCTGACCACTGATAACTGAATGTTGCATCGGGAATACCATTAACAACTGGATTTGCCGACAACAATATACCTTGATTTGTAGCGCATTGCTCTGCCACTGGATTGATAGTAACCGTAGGACGAGGTTCGATTCTCACAGAGACCACGTCAGACGTGTCTTTACAGCCATTTGCATCTGTCAGTATGTATTGGAATGTATGGACACCCGATATATACGACGTGAATTGCGGATTCGGAATTGAAGTACTTGACAAAGAGCCAGTGCTTGACGAAGCCGAAATCCATTCGTGCGTCTTGCTAATAGTATTTGCCGTTTTTACCGAACCAGTCAATTGAACAGGATCACCAAAACACGACATTGTTTTTCCTGCAACGGCATCAACTATCGGCTTTTGATTTACCACAACAGTGGCATTCTTAGTATCACTACAGTTGTTCTTATCCACAACTCCGAATGTCAGATAATACGTACCAACATTATCCAAAGTATTGATTCCTGCATTTTGGACATTTGTCGCCGTTTTCATCACGTCGGTGTTTCCAGTCCATTCATACGTATAGGCAGGTGTTCCGCCAGTAACTGTAGGTTTCAAAGTCAATGCGTCACCTTGACAAACAGTTGCATCGTCCAAAGAAATCGACGGATTTTCATATACCGTCTGCGTTGCCGTTGCCGAAATAACATCACCTTCGGTTCTATCAGTAACCGTAACTTTTACCTCAACAGTTGACTGGATATTCGTGATTTTTATGACAGAATCGTTAACCGTAGTATATGGTGTAGAAGGTGTCACACTCCAAACGTATGTGAATGGACCCGTTCCACCTGTACGATCAGCTTCAAATGTAACATCGCTGCCAGCACAAACAGGAGTTGCCGTCAACGCTACTTTCACCGGAGCATACACATCAACCAAAACTCTTGCCGATGCAGAACAGCCCGTTACTGTATTCACCACATCCAATGTGTAATATGTCGGTTCGTTCAAAGCAACGGTCTTTGGCGTCAACGTATTGGTACTTTGCAATTTGGAACCATCCGTCCACGTATAAGAGTAATCCGATGACGTAGGAGAAATCGTTGCCTTCAAATCAGCTTGTTCGCCTTTTTTCAATTTACCACTCAAGTTTTCAAGAGTAACGGTAACCTTAGGATTAACTGTCGCCGTAACTTTTTGCATATTGGTACAACCTTCATTTGTGATAGTGTATGAAAGTTCATACGTTCCCGCACCTATTGACGGATCGAATGAACCTGCCGAAATACCCGTACCTGAATATACACCTCCCGATGGAGTAGCCGTTAATGCAACCGCTCCTCCGTCTTCACAAACTTGGAAGTCTTCAAAAACAATGTCATCAACTGGTGTGACATTTACCGTCAACGTAGCATACGACTCACATTTATCACTATAAAATACCTTCGCATAGAATTTTGTTCCATCTGTCACATATTGTGTTGACGGAGAAGTCACCAACTTGGTATATTGATAATCAGAGTACCATTGTACCGTAGCGCCAAGGTCTGTCGTAACTTTATTTACTTCTGCAGTCAAATCAACCTTTCCTCTGTCGCCACCCAAAGCAGGAATTTCACACACGGTAGTCTCGCCGTCGGAAACTTCAGGAATAGCAAACACTTGTAACTTCAACTCACCTGGAATATCGGCACATTCATCTTTTACAAAGACATAATAGGTGGTATTTCCTGCTGGAACATCAACAAATTGAGGATTGTCGATCAGATTTTGAGCCATTTTGTCTTTGTACCATAATCTGTCGGCTACCAAAGCACCACCTACGGTATAATTATATTGTGTGAGATCGAATTCTTTCAATTCATTTCCTTCGGTAGCACACATATCTTCCAACTGAATAGTACGTTTTTCAATACCAGGGTTTCTTACTGAAAGATATACCATAGTCGTATCGGAACGAGTTAAGTCAAAATTGTTACGAACTACGGCGAACAACGAATCTCCATCGGTTATGGTAAAATGTTTTGCATCCGAAGTTTTTATCGTTTCGTGATAATCAACCGTATAATACTTAATGTTATCGATGTAATAACCAGGATATTTACAACCCCAGTTAGCATCATCATAATATCCACGAATTCTCACCGTCTTAATGAAACCGACATTTTCCGCAAAGTCAGAGAAATCGGCTTCTGCATGAACCCATTTCACGACATCATCGTCGTCATCATCGTCATCATCACCACTGCTTGAACCAGCTTTTATCGCAGGGAAAGATGCAACAACGGGAACAGCTACTTTCAATCCACTGTCGTCTATCAATTCTACGTAAATATAGTGTTCCGACGCACAGTTACCACAATATTGCTCTGTTTCCGTCTCGTCGTAACTAACGTCGAAAGAGAATTTTCCACCTTTTGTCAAAGTCAACAAATCTTCCGATACATCAATATCCAAAGCAACCGAGAATCTGTCTTCCTGATTTTGTCCCGTGTAGCCCGTTTTCTTCAAATAACCAACAGAAGCAGAAGAGTTTACTTCGTCTTGATATGGGTTTGAAACAGTAGAGAAAGAACCATTTGCCGTTGTATATTTTGAAGAAGGCAACAAGGTATCTTCATAATTTGCCCACGTATGCGGAGCCGCAGCGACAAAGCGGTCGAAGTGGTCAACATAGTACCCTGTTATCAAACCTTTTTTGCCGACAATAGTATCGTTCAAATTGAACAAATTGTAATACTGACTCTTGTCGTTGTTTGGCGACAAATTAGGTGTAAAGCAAACCGTATCGTGAATTTCATTCAAGTCAACTGGTTCAACGATTTTGATAAGAACGCTTCGTTCTATATCGTCATAACATTCTGTTGAGATTGTAGCCGTATATTTGTAGATACCCAATGCACCAATAACCACATAAGGGTTTTCCACATCGGTCTCGTTCAAATAGTAGGGAGCATCGAGCAGTGCCCAATCGTGTCCGTCCCACATATATCCTTTCCAACTGAATTTATAACCGCCATCGGCCAAAAGCGATACCTTGGTGTTTCGAGTAACGGTAATACTCGTGTCGTTGTTATTTACAATTTTTGCAGATGGGAAGTTATCGCTAAAACGAGAGAAATAACCATACATAGAACCCATCAAACGATATCCCTGACCTTCACCCCAGTCGTGAGCAGTCGAGTTCATCATACCCATATGGAACAACGATGTTGTATTTTGCAAGAAATACGCACCTTCAGGCATATCGTTTCGTGAGAAATAAATTCTTGCCACTTTCCAGTCTGTTCCGTCAATACTTTGGAACGAGGCATTGTTTATGACGCTGTTTGGAGAACCATTCAACAAGAAATCCTTTTCTCCGTTACCTTTCACCATCAAGTTCATATAAAATTCTTGGTCGTTCTGTGAACCATAGGTTCTCACGAAACCCATCTTATACGAACCCGTACACATTTCAACCGACGGCAACAATGCACCGGCAACCTCGCAATGGTAACCCGAGATATGGAAGGCATATACAGGATTTGATGTTTCAATAAACGTATAGATTGAATTCGGATCGGTCAACTCCAAGGTAACCGTTTCGCCTTTATTCAATTTCGAACCATATTGTGCACCGTTCAAATATACGATAGTGTTATCTTTTACCGCAGTAATGGCAACTAATTCATAGAAATCATTCGAGTTCTTTTTTGCTTGCGAATATCCTTGTCCTTGCACAATGAGATATTTTCGACCCGCAAGCGACGTAGGCATAATCTGGTCACCGATATAATCCTCGCAGTCACCAGAATCCGTGTAATAGTCAGGATATGCGGAGTCCTCTCCGATTGTTACGGCAACAGGTTTTGTCGATTTTATGTACGTTCCTGACAAGCGAGAATTGACATCCTGACCTTTGGCACGAACAACATACGTTTGACCTCTATCCAACGTTACCGATTTCGTGGTTCCTGAAGGAATACCCACGCAGTTCGTCGTTGGCGTAATGTTTACGATAGTATGATCTTGCGTAGCAACAATCACAATGTACGAAAATGCAGAGTCTTGCACAACTGTGTTATCTGGAACACCGACACCATTGTGGAACGGGTCGTTGACCATCTTATTCTGGAACGGCGTATAGAATTCCTTACCCAATGCGTTTTGACCTTTCAAAGAGAAAATATCGGTATTCAACACCGACGCAATTTCATAGTAAGCGGTGATCAAAGCGTTTGAACGAATGTACAAACCTTTATCTTCAACCACATTACCTTGCTTGGAACATTGAATGTTTGCGATATATGGCGTCAAATCAACCGAGGCGGTACTATTTGCCGCAATGGAAACGTTTGCAATCGTCAAACCCAATGCTGGCAAGGTCACCATTACATCGGCGTCGGCATCCTGCGTAGCCAAACGCAAGTAGATTGGTCGTCCACCAACCTTGTACGGATAACTTTCCGGCCAATATGGGGCGTGGTCGGTATTACCGAACGGAGCCGCAAACCAAAATTCATAATCAACTTGTGAGAAAGAAACCAATGTCATTGCCATAAACCCAACGACAGTCATCAAGAATCGTTTCATACGAGTATATTTTTGTGTACGCATACTTATTTTTCTATATTACAAGACGCAATTTTACTATAAGACTCAACCCTTTCGCAAAAGGTTTCACCTAAAACGTCAAAATAACAACATTTTGTTAAAAAAAACAAAACTTTATATACTAATTATACTAATCTTCCGAGAAGAAGGCCGAAACGTTACGATATTCCAAAAAAATTCTTGCTCGGGATATACAACCAACATATTTCCCGTGGTCAAGAACAGGAAAATTATAATGCCCGCTTTTTTGTATCGTTTGCACCACATCATCCATACTGTCGTAGGGTGAGAAGAAATATTCTGGGATATACATCAAGGTTCTCACGTCAACTTTGTTATACAATTCGGGATTAAAAATCATATCACGAATATCGTCAAGCTTTATCATACCGTACATTGTACCGTCCTCGCCAACGACAGGGAAAATGTTTCGTTTTGATTTTTTTATGACTTCCACCAAGTCACCCAACGTGGCATCGGGGTCAATCGTAACAATATCTGTTTCTATAAGTTTGTTTATGTCAAGCAATGTCAGAACTGATTGGTCCTTATCGTGCGTCAGCAATTCTTTTCTCTTGGCAAGCATATAGGTGTAAACCGACGTGTCTTCAAAAATTCGCACCGTAGCGTATGAAATTGCCGAAACCAACATTAACGGAATGAAAAGTCCGTAACCACTCGTTATGTCTGCAATCAAGAAAATTCCCGTCAATGGGGCGTGAAGCACGCCAGCTATCATTCCGCACATTCCCAACAAGACAAAAATTGACTCGGGAACGCGAATACCGAAATACGAGAACAAATACGAGAAAAATAATCCGATAACCGCTCCGATAAACAAAGACGGAGCAAAAATACCACCGACTCCTCCCGCACCAAAAGTAAGCGAAGTGGCTATGACCTTAACAAATATGACCGATGCGAAAAGTATGCATACAATCATAAACTGCCCTTCGTATGGTTCAAACAATGATTGCGAAAACAAAAAAGAATAATCACCACGAAATGCCATGTTGATTTCCTTAAAACCTTCACCATATAACGACGGAAAGAAGAACAATAGCATACCGAGAGATAGACCACCAATGTACAAGCGTTTTTTCTTGCTCTTGATTTTTGAAAATGTATCATTCATTAAGACGTACATTTTTTTAAAATAGACAGAAATTAATCCTGCAATAATCCCCAAAACCACAAACGACGGCACATCCTGGAATCGAAAATCTCTGTTGAACATATCTACTGAATGGAAAAGCACGTCTTGTTCCCAGAAAAAGTACGAAGATAGCGTCGCTATTGAAGATGTGAGCATCAGCGGAACAATTGACGACATTGAGAAATTGGCATAAATCACTTCCAAAACGAAAATGACCGCCGCAATCGGAGCATTGAATATTGCCGCCATTACACCAGCAGCACCACAACCAATCAACACGACGCATTGTTTGTAATTCAACCGGAAAATTCGTGCAAAATTCGATCCGTACGCCGCCCCAGTAACGATACTCGGTCCCTCCAATCCCACCGAACCACCAAAACCGACGGTCAGAGCACTTTCAAGCATTGAAGAAATCATGTTATGTGGTTCAATGACGCCTTTCTTTCTGGAAATGGCGTATAACACCCCTGGCACGCCAATGTTGGAGTCACTTTTAATGACATATTTTATCACAAATAACGTAAGCGTGATACCAATTATCGGCAAAAAGAAATACAAAAAATTCTCTCCCGAAGTTGGAGCCCACAAATGAAGCAGATATTGAATTCCGTGCACCATCGACTTCAACACCACAGCCGCCAAACCCGACGTAATACCAAGCAACAACGACAAGGCATACATCAGCTGCTTGTCGGTCACGTGCCGTAATCGCCAACGATAGAGCTTACTCCAGAAAGATTTTTTTTGCGTTTTCATTTGGAGGCAAAAATAAATGTTTTACTGAAAAAAATAAAAATTCAAAACACTTTCTTACATTTGTTGAAATATATAACGATATGGATTTCAAGAAAATCATTATTTCTCTTATTCGCATACTGCTCGGATGCACGTTTGTCTCATCTGCCGTAATGAAGCTGTTTTCGCTCGAAAGCTTTGTATTGTACGTTTATAGTTTCGGGCTTTTCAGTTATGTAACGACGACCATTCTCGCCCGTTTGCTCATCATCATTGAATTTATGCTCGGCATCGGGCTGATTTTCAAAATTTACTACAAATATTCGTGGTGGGGCACGTTCGGAATGTTGGTATTTTTCTCACTTTTTCTGTTATATGTCGCAATTTTTCGAAACGACGAAAACTGTCATTGTTTTGGCGATTTCATCGAACTAGACGCATTCCCGTCAATATTCAAAAACGTAATAATGATAGGGCTTTTGCCACTAATACGGAAACAACAGGAAACCATTGGTAACAAAAGATTGTTTATACTTATTTTGTCAGGATTATCGATTTTGTTTTTAGCATTCTTCGCATTCCCTCCCAATGCACTTTACAACAAAATGTATGGCAACGATGACGAACGTTTTAGTCAAGTGGCATATGACAAATACATCCAAGCACCCGAGCTATCAAATTTTCTTGACACAACCCAAAATCAGATTCTCGGTTTAGTTTCGGCAACGTGCAAGCATTGCAAAGCTGGCAACTCCATAATGCAAGCGATTTTTGAGCAAAATGACTTGGACAAGAATTGCTTCAAAAACTATATTGCTTCGCCAAATGATTCTATTCTTGCCGTATTCAAGGACACAACAAACACTCAGGAATATCCGTATAGAGCAATACCAATGTTCGTCCTTATAGAAATGAATTATGGCTATTTCCCGACCTACGTCTTCATAGAAAAAGGAAAACCTGTAAAAGCAATCAATTACAAGGAAATCAACGAAAATGAGATTGTGGAGTTTTTGAGCGAATAACTATTCAAAAACATACACACGTTTCACGCGTCGGTCAATTGACGTCATCACCTCGTATGGTATCGTGCCAATTTTTTCCGCCATTTTGGTAATTGGCAAATCTTTTCCGAAAAGAATCACCTCGTCGCCCAATTGCACGTCGGGAACGTCGGTTACGTCAATCATAGCGGCATCCATACAGATATTTCCGACAATAGGAACCTCCTTACCACGAACCAGAACCGTACCCACGCCATTGCTCAGTTTGCGGTTAAATCCATCGGCGTAACCGATAGGAATAACGGCAATTTTTGAGTCACGTTTTAAGATTGTTTTGCGAGAGTACCCTACCGAAGTCTTGCTTTTCATTTCGCGTATGCCTGACACAAACGTCTTCAATGTACTAATTGGCTGACACGCTTGTGGGTTAACAAAGCTGATACCGTACAATCCAATTCCCAAACGAACCATATCGTATTGATATTCTCGGAAACGTTCTATACCAGCCGAGTTCAATATATGTCGCATAATCGGATATGGGAATGCCTTCATTATTTGCGTTGACATTTTCTCAAACAAACCAAGTTGTTCCATTGTAAAGGAATCAAATTGTGGATCGTCGCTACCTACCAAGTGAGAGAAAATAGAAGCTACTGTACAGTTTGGAATGGTTTGTAATTCGGCAATCAATTCGGTAATCTGCTGTGGCTGAAAACCATAACGAGCCATTCCCGTATCCATTTTCAAATGAATTGGGAACGTTTTGTTGGGATACATCGCACATAACTGCTTGTATTCATCGAGAACGGCAAAATTGTGGATATTCGGCTCCAAACCGTAATCATACAATTTCGACAACATTCCATACTCTGGATTCATCACCATGATAGGTACGGTGATTCCCGAATTACGAAGTTCCACTCCCTCGTCAACAAAGGCAACTGCAAGGTAATCGACCTTATTATGTTGCAAAATGTTAGCTATTTCGTACGAACCATTTCCATAGCACGATGCCTTTACCATAATCACGATTTTCGTCTTGGGATTCAGGCATGAACGGAAATAGTTCAAGTTATGTACAATCGCGTTCAGATTGACTTCGAGCACCGTTTGATGTGCTTGCGACTGCAACTGGTCAACCACGCGTTCAAATTCAAATTCACGAGCTCCTTTTAATAAAATCGTTTCGTTTTGGAACGCAAATTCGTGCAACTTTGGCAACAATGCATCGGTTGATTTAAAGTAATGTCCCGCAGGCAAGAATTTCTTCAGATATTTTGAAATGTCTTTTCCCACGCCAATTACACGAGTAATGGAGTATTCACGAATCATATCGGCAATGCTTGAATACAATTCGTCGAAATTCATACCCGTCTGCTTCACATCCGACAACAGCAATGTTTTTGTCGTATTCTTATGTTGCTGACTGAGATATTGCAAAGCAATTTTAACACTTTGAAAATCAGAGTTATAACTATCGTTTATCAATACGCAGTTGTTTCGTCCCGAAATTTGTTCCAAACGCATAGCCACGCTTGGCAATTCCTTGAACAATGCCAAATCAACTGCCACGCCAAGCACTTGAATCGCATAGAAACAGTGAACGGCATTTTCTATGGAAGCCGTATCACAAAATGGTATTTCAAAAGAATATTTCTTCTTGTTCCATTGGGCGGTAATAGTCGTCACACCATTATTTGACGCGTACGTCACACGATTCTTCGCTTTTTCAGAAAATCCCCACGCAACCAGATTTGCCGACAGTTTTTTTGCTTCCTTGTCAATTGGTTCATAATCAGAGCAATAAATCAATGTTTCAACCGATTGAAACAATTGCATTTTTTCAGCCACCTTTTGTTCTATTGACGAAAAATGTTGCTGATGTGCATCACCAATGTTGGAGAAAATACCTATAGTCGGCTGAATCATCGCTTGCAAACGAGTCATTTCGCCCACTTCGGAAATTCCCGCCTCGATGATACCATATTTGAAATTTTTGTCGAGCAACATAAGTGAAAGAGGCACACCAAGTTGCGAATTGAAACTTCGCGGCGAGCGCACAACCGAAGTTGATTGTTTCATCAAGAAATACAGCCATTCCTTAATGATAGTTTTTCCGTTACTTCCCGTAATGGCAAGCACTGGGTTGGCGAACGACTTACGGTAATGTGCCATAAGCGACTGGAACGCCGTTAGAACTGAATCAGATACAATATAATTTGCGTCGGGAAATAGAGGATATTGTTCGCCTTTTTGTACCCAGAAATTTCGGCAACCCTTTTCGTGCATATCGGCAATGTATTCATGCCCATTGCGATGTTTTCCCTTGATAGCCAAGAAGATGGCAGAAATCTCGTCGAACGAGGTTCTGCTGTCAGTTTGAATCTTTGTGATTTTTAAATTACCATTGCCTTCGCACGTAGAATTTGTGATAGAAGCAATTTCAGATAACGAAAATTGGAACATATTTTAAACTCTATAACCAATAACCAAGACGTCGTCAACTTGTTCAGTGTTACCTTTTTCTATCCAATCAACCAACTCGTGGTCTAACAGTTCACGCTGTTCGCTCATTGGCGACTCATATATATTTACAAATACTTGTTTCAATCGTTTAATCATGAACTTCTTGCCCTTCTCACCACCAAACTGGTCTTGGAAACCGTCGGAGAACGTGTAGAGCGTATCGCCCGGCTTCAATGTGATGCAATATTCCTCAAACGGAACCATTTCTGGATAGATTGCAATTGGTTGCTTACCGCCTGCCACTTGAATAATATGGTATGTTTCTCCGTTTGTTTCCGAAATAAATTCCTGAATTTTCACGCGGTCATCTTCTGGCACTTCGCCTTCAATAAAATCTTTACGGACAAGTATCAACGGGTTGTTTGCACCTGCAAAACGAAGTTGACGGGTTTCTTCGTCGAACATCCACATAGCCAAGTCCATACCGTCTTTTTGTTCGCCGGCGGCACCTGTTTGTTTCAATGCCTTGATAATATTTTCACGAAGCTTGTTGAGAATCTCGCCAGCATGGATGTCGGGCATAGTCGGGTCGTTGATGATTTCGTTCAAGAACGCAGTTCCCAACATACTCATGAATGCTCCTGGCACACCGTGACCAGTACAGTCGGCGGCAACGGCGATTTTCCACTGTGCTTTTTTACCTATCCAATAATAGTCACCACTTACAATATCACGTGGTTTGAACAAAATAAACCGATGATCGTGGAACAAATCTTCAACCAATTCCGGACGCGGCAAGATGGCAGTCTGGATTCGACTTGCATAATGGATACTATCCAAGATGTTCTTTTGTTGAACTTCGATTTGTTCCTTTTGTGCCGTAACCTCATCGCGTTGCCGCTCGATTTCTTGACTTTGCTTCAAGATCATATCATTCTGTTCGGCAAGTTTTTTGTTCGATTTACGGACTTGAATCAACAAGTAAACCACGAATATCAAGAATATGGCAATCAAGATTGACGCACCCACCATAATCAAGAAACGTTTCCGCAAGGCATCCTGCTCACGGCTCATAAGTTCCTGACGTTCTTTTGCTGCTGCAATCTCCTGATCTTTCAACTCTGATCCATAACGGGCGTTCAATTGATTTATCTGACGTTCCACATCGTGTTTACGCAACGTGTCGTGCATGTCCACATAGCGTTCATAGTACCGCAACGCACCTTGATAGTCACTCAAAGAATCAAGGGTTCGAGCCATATCGCGATACCACATGAATTCCTTTTCCAAATAATTTCCTTCGATGATACGAGGATACACTTTGAGGAAGTATTCTTTGGATTTCTCAAACTCTCCCTTTTTCTGATACATCATTGCATATCCGTTCTCAATAGCAATAATGTCGCTGATATAATTCTTCGCCAACGCAATTTTATACGCATCGTCGAAATATTTTTTTGACATTCTCCAATCGGAAATCATCATATAGGTAAGACCCAAATTACAACGAGTTCTTACAATATTCAAAGAATCCTTCAACTCTTCGTAGATGGTCGCAGCTTGCTGATAATAATAGAACGCCGAGTCCATATGTTGATACTTGGTGACAACGCCTTGGCGATTAAAGCCAGAATAGATTGCCGCCATATTTTGCATAACGTTAGCCACTTCGCCTTTATTACCCAACGATTTCTGCAACTCCATGGCCTTGCGGTCATATTCAAGAGCCATTTCGAAGTTTTCCAACGTATAATAAATTCCTGCTATATTCGTCCAACACGAGGCAACTCCCGATTTAAAATCACATTCGTCGAAACATTTACTCGCATTCAAATAATGTTGTAGCGATTCTTCCGTTCTACCAAGGTTTTGATAGATATTGCCCGCTTGCAAATAGCCAATACCTGTACCACGAACATAGTTTGCTTTCTTACCCGCCTCGATTGCCTCGTTGGCATATTGACTACCTTCAAGGTTCTTGCCCGTTGACCAACAAACACTTGCCATCTGACAAAGTGCCTTGTTCAACCCTTTCCAATAATTTCCTGCCCTCGCCTTGTCTGCCGAACGTGTAAAATTTGCCATGACGGAATCGTTAATACCCATCATCATATATAATTTGGCAAGTTCGTAATATACATCGGCAGATTTGTTCTTCAAATTATACGTTTTGGCCGTTTCCAAACCTTTATTATAATAATGAAGGATGGAATCAAGGTTTCCCACGGCATAAAAATCCTGTGCTTTGTTAACACATTCGTCCACAACCGACGCCTTGGACGAATCTACCACTTGTGCATTCACAAACGAGCACAAGGAAAGTAATAGAGATAGTATAAAAACCTTCTTTTTCATCTTCACAAAGATACAAAAACAATGAAACTATTTCTAAAATATTCGAAATTCAATTAACAAGATTATTAACAATTTGAATAGAAATTTCACTTTTTTGAAACACGTTTCTAAATAATTTCTACCTTTGGCACGTAAAAAATAAAGTTTAATCCATAAATAATAATACAATGACTCAGCAAGATTACATGGACAGAGAGCTTAAGTATGGCGCTCACAACTACCATCCGCTCCCTGTAGTTTTGGCGAAAGGCGAAGGTGTGTATGTATGGGACACCGACGGCAAACGCTATTATGATTATCTGTCTGCATATTCAGCAGTAAATCAAGGACATTGCCACCCAAAAATCGTAAAGGCAATGGTTGACCAAGCACAAAAAATCTCCCTTACTTCGCGTGCGTTTTTCAACGATACACTTGGCGAATATGAGGAATTTGCAACTAAATTCTTTGGCTACGACAAATTGTTGCCAATGAACACTGGTGCCGAAGGTGACGAAACTGCATTGAAACTTGCTCGTCGTTGGGGTGTTGTAAAGAAAGGTATTCCTAACGATGAAGTAAAAATCATCTGCTGCGAAGGAAACTTCCACGGAAGAACTATCTCTATCATTTCAATGTCAATCGACCCTGAATCGTATGCGAACTACGGTCCGCTTACTCCTGGTTTCATCAAAGTTCCTTACGACGATGTTGACGCTCTTGCAAAAGTTCTTGAAAAAGAAGGCGACAAAGTTGCAGGTTTCTTGGTAGAACCTATTCAAGGTGAAGCTGGCGTATATGTTCCTCACGATGGTTATTTGAAAAAATGCTACGATTTGTGTAAAAAACACAACGTACTTTTTATTGCCGACGAAGTTCAGACTGGTTTGGCCCGTACAGGTAAAATGCTTTGCTGCGACCACGAAGGCGTTCGTCCTGACATTCTTATCTTGGGTAAGGCAATCAGTGGTGGTATGTTGCCAGTTTCTGCTGTTTTGGCTGACGACGACATTATGTTGAACATCAAACCGGGCGAACACGGTTCTACTTACGGTGGAAACCCAATTGCTGCAAAAGTTGCCATCGCTGCACTTTCAGTTTTGAAAGACGAAAAATTGGCCGAAAACGCTGAACGTCTTGGAAAAATCTTCCGTGACGAATTGAATTCTTTCCAACACCCAATGAAGAAATTGGTTCGTGGTAAAGGTTTGTTGAACGCCGTTATTATTGAACCACACAACGGAAAGAAAGCTTGGGATTTCTGCTTGGCATTGCGCGACAACGGATTGTTGGCAAAACCAACTCACGAACACATCATCCGTTTTGCTCCTCCACTTGTTATCAACGAGGAACAACTTCGCGATAGTATCGAAATCATTAAGAAAACATTCAAACAATTTGAATAACAGAAAAGAGGACCAAATGGTCCTCTTTTTTTTGCTTCTTCTCTCTTTTCTTTTCCCCATCTGCCTCGTCATTCCGACCGAAGGGAGGAATTTGTTTGTGTTTTGAACCGGTCGAAATTTTCGACCAGTTGCTGATTATCAGAGCGTTGCAGGGTTTTCGTTCCATTTCTTTCGGCGGCGAAAGAAACGGAACCCAAAGAAAGGCCGCCGACGGACTTATCTGGCTAAAAATCAATTGCGTTCCGCTAAATGAGTTGAAGTGCCACAATATCGTATGACAAGGATTCTCATTTTAAGGCACCAACTCATTTTTAACGCTTCACTCCATTGATTTTCTATACGCCAGCCAACTCAGTCGGAAGGTCGTGCTAACAAGCATTTTCGTTTTGTAAAAAATTACAAATCGTGGAATTTACACCACCACATTTTTAATCTCAGCAATATCTGCTTTGATTTGGGCAATGTCTGAAGAAAGCTGGCGAAAATCGGCGGATGTGTCGTCTTGCACCAACGAGGAAACAGGAACTTTTAGGATTTGGGCTATCTGAAGCAGGCGATTGAAAGATATATCGGATTTGCCTTGTTCAATACGGGAGTAGGATGTGTTTGTTATATCCAATTCAAAAGCAACGTCCTCTTGTGTTAACCGTAAGGCGTGACGTGCAATTGCAATATTTTTCCCTAATTGTTTCAAATCCATAGTTGTAAAATTATCAAAGACTATATATTATATATTGTAGTGTAACTATGAATTATTTGTATTTTAACAATAAATTTATTTGCTTCTTTAAAGTTTAACTACTATTTTTGTACTCGAAACTTTAAATATGAAATTATGACTGAAAAAAATTTGGATTTAAACATAGCTATCGCACTTGAAATTATTCGCGAGTTGCCTCAAACTTTTAATTCTCATGATTTCATAAAAAACTATGCAAAGAAAACCGAGGGGCAATACATTAAAGAGCTGTATTCTTATGGTAGTTTCCAATATTATCATGCCCAAATAGGAAGGATACTGTTAAAATTAAGTATGGATGGTACCTTGCCCATTATAAAAATCAAAGAAATCGAAGATGAAAGCGTGTTTGGATATAATGATAAAATAGCAGAATGGAGAAAAAAATAATCTTTTTTATTGCTTTATTGCTTTGTGCCACTAATGCACTTGCTGAAGATATTGATACTACTATGTTTACTGAATTTGGCTTCAAAGGAAAGGTAAAAACGGTAACTTGTTTTTATTCAAAAGAAGATTTTGGAGATATTGTTAAAAAGTCAGACACAGCATATAGTATTTCATTTGACGAAACTGGTAAGTTATTAGGAACAGATTTTATTGCAAAAAAACGTTATATATATGAGCAAGGGAAGATGAAAAGCACTCTTATCTTTCATAAAGATAATTATTATAATGATTATCACTGGACATTAGATGATTCTATCGTTTTTTTATACAATACCAATGGTGATTTGATTGAAAAGAAATATTACCAACCTTCTTATGATGACGACGATTCTTGGAAAGTTCTTATGGTAACAAAGTTTAAATATGACGCAAATAATAAATTAATAGAAACAAATGAATATTATAGTGATACAAGATATGGTACTAATAAATATCTTTTTGAATATAATATAAAGGGACAACTTGTAAGGAAACAGAAATATTATTATTCTGGTAATAGTTACGAAGGACCACGTAAAGTGTATGATTCATCATTTGTTTATAGTACATCTGGGAAAATTATACGTGATAGTAGCTACAATTTTGTATATGGGAAGGGTTATCTATGGCAGGTCGAACATAAATATAGTTACGATGAAATTGGAAGATTGATAAAAGTAGACTATAATTTTTATACGGACTACTGGTGGCCAGAAAAGGGTGTGACAAAAAAACAGATTTTACCTAGACAAAAAAAAGAATACTCCTATGATACTCGGGGAAATATATTATTTGTAAAAGAGTTCGACTATGATTATAAAAACCCATTTAACCTTAAAGAACCAGATAAACTGAAAGGAATATATAAGACAAAAGAGATTAACTTTTTGTATAACAATGTAAAACGAACTCAGATAATCGTAACTTTATATGATAGAGACTATTTAGGTGAATCTGTAAAAATGAAACCAAAGAGGAAAATAGTATTTAGTTGCGATGTATATGGTAACTGGACTGAAAAAAAAGTGTATGA
>JAGCOW010000091.1 GCA_017642535.1 Bacteroidales bacterium
AGCTTCCGTCCTTGTGAAATAACGTTTACACTCTTTACAATACCGTCTTTGTTTGGCACCTTGTAACCCTTTCTTGATTACATTTTTCCCTCCACAATGAAAGCAGATTTTTACTCATTTTCTTAAAAATGCTGTAAATATATAAATTTCAATTTATTACAAGGATTCCAGGTCTCATTTTGACCATTAAGCCGAAACTTTTTAGAAAGGTTTTTGCTAATAACATTTTTCGAGTTATCCGTATTAAACGAGAGCCCTTTAATAGAAACATTTCTTGTAATGCATGATTTTGTTCAAAACCTGTTTTAATTGCCGTTGACAAATAGGTGACATTTGTTGTTCCGATAATGTCAATCACGATCTTACTAGACTGTTCGCTTCCTTTCTCAATCAGATGATCAAGGGAATTTTTGCCGTCGAGTGTTTTGCCTTCCACGTAGTATAGTTTGTTATTTTGCCGCAGCACAAAAAATACCCAAATAACAAAAACGCTTCCCCCACCTAAGCGAAGAAAGCGTTCCAAAACAAGTATAAGAATGAATGACTAATAACTGTTTTCGTGTACCGATTTCACCGCACGGCCTGATGGGTCGTTCAGGTTTTTGAACGAGGCGTCCCATGCCAATGCTTCGGCGGTGCTGCATGCAACCGAAGGAACGGAAGGCACTGATTTTGCCGCCGATTCCGATGGGAAATGTTCCTCGAAAATGGTGCGGTAGTAGTATTCCTCCTTGTTCATCGGCGGATTTATCGGGAAACGTTCTTTTGCGTGAGCCATCTGCTCGTCGGTAACGGCTTCGGAAGTGATTTTCTTCAGCGTGTCAATCCAACTGTAACCTACGCCGTCGGAGAACTGTTCTTTCTGTCGCCACGCAACGCTTTCGGGCAATAAATCTTCGAACGCCTTGCGAACAATCCATTTCTCTATTTTGCCGTCCTTGCTCATTTTCTGCTCCGCATCCACGCGCATTGCCACGTCGAGAAATTCTTTGTCAAGAAACGGCACACGGCCTTCAACGCCCCACGCCATAAGCGATTTGTTGGCACGAAGGCAGTCGTACAGATAGAGTTTTCTCAGTTTACGGATGGTTTCGTCGTGGAACGACTTGGCATCGGGGGCTTTGTGGAAATACAGATAGCCGCCAAAAACCTCGTCGGCACCTTCGCCCGAAAGCACCATCTTGATACCCATTGACTTGATGACACGGGCCAACAAATACATCGGCGTCGATGCACGAACGGTTGTAACATCGTATGTTTCAATGTAATAAATTACATCACGAATGGCATCGAGTCCCTCTTGAATCGTGTAGTTTATTTCGTGGTGGACAGTTCCGATGTGTTCGGCAACTTTGCGTGCCGCAATCAGATCGGGAGCACCTTTCAAGCCCACTGCGAACGAGTGCAGACGTGGCCACCACGCATCCTGCTTGCCATCGGTTTCAATACGTTTGTGCGCATATTTTTTTGCTATGGCTGAAATTACCGACGAATCGAGACCGCCCGAAAGCAGCACGCCATACGGCACATCCGACATCAATTGTCGTTGAACGGAGCGTTCCAGTGCGTTTTTCACATCGTCAACGCCCAAACTGCTGCCCTTAACATTTTCGTAATCAACCCAATCGCGTTTGTACCACCGTTTCATTTCGCCTTCCTTGCTCCAGAAATAATGACCCGGCAAAAACGGCTCGTACGATTCGCAGTTGCCTTCAAGAGCTTTCAGTTCCGACGAGACGTAGATTGTGCCGTCGGAATCCTTGCCAATGTAGAGAGGAACCACGCCAATCGGGTCGCGGGCAATGAGGAATTCGTCTTTCTCGGCATCGTACAACACAAAGGCAAAAATCCCGTTCAAGTCGTCTAAAAAGCTGACGCCCTTTTCTTTATACAGTGCAAGAATCACTTCGCAGTCCGAGCCGGTGAGAAAGTCGTATTTTCCCGCATATTGGGCACGAATGTCGCGGTGATTGTAGATTTCGCCGTTTACGGCAAGAATATGTGTCTGTTCCTTGTTTTTCAACGGTTGGCTGCCCGACTGAGGGTCAACGATTGAAAGGCGTTCGTGAGCCAAAATAGCCGATTTTCCTACATAAATTCCCGACCAATCCGGTCCGCGGTGACGGATTTTTCCCGACATGGTGAGGGCTTTTGTTCGGAGCGATTCAGGTTTGTCTTGTATGTTAAGAATGCCAATAATACCACACATAATACCTACAGTTTAGAGATTATTTTTCACTCAGATACTTATTGATGGCAGCAGCCGCTTTTCGTCCCGATGCAATTGCACGAACAACCAAACTTGCACCAGAAGCGGTGTCGCCTGCGGCAAACACTTTATCTACCGATGACATTTGATTTCCGTCGATTGCCACATTGCCACGTTGGTCGTAGTTCACTTGCAATTCGTCAAGCAAGCCGGTATGAACAGGGTGAACGAATCCCATTGCCAGAAGTACCATATCGGCTTCAATCACATGGGTTTTGCCCGTTTCCTTCATCCTCATTTTTCCTGTTTTGGGATCCTTTGACCATTCAACTTCGGCAACTTCAACGCCAGTCAAGACACCATCTTTGCCAATGAAACGTTTACTTGCAAGATTCCAATAGCGGTCGCAACCCTCTTCGTGAGAACTTGAAGTTTTAAGAATCATAGGATAATTTGGCCAAGGCGTTGCCGGGTTGAACCCAATTGGCGGTTTTGGCATAATTTCTATCTGTGTAACCGATGCTGCACCTTGACGTGTAGCTGTTCCCACACAGTCGGAACCAGTGTCGCCACCGCCGATTACAAGCACTTTTTTACCTTTGGCAGTGATTCGCTGGTCGGCGGGAATTTCCTCGCCGGCATTCACGTGGTTTTGCTGCTGCAACAGTTGCAAAGCAAAGTACACGCCTTTCAAATCACGACCTTCGATAGGCAGGTCGCGTGGCTCGCCCGAACCCATTGTAAGACAAACGGCATCGAATTTTTTAAGCAGTTCCTTGCCTGTGATGTCGGTACCGATGTGCGTATTTGTGACAAACTCGATTCCTTCGGCATGAAGCACGTCAAGGCGGCGTTCAATCACTTTTTTGTTCAATTTGAAATCGGGAATACCGAAACGGAGCAAACCGCCTATTGCGTTGTCTTTTTCGTAAACCGTCACGGAATGTCCCATTTTGTTGAGAATGTCGGCTGTAGCCAATCCCGACGGTCCAGAGCCGATAACGGCAACTTTTTTGCCCGAGCGGTTTTTCGGCGGACGGGGGACAATCATTCCCTGATTGAATGCGTATTCAATCAAAGCCGCCTCGTTTTCGCGACACGTAACCGCTTCGCCCGTTTGTGCAAGCACGCACGATTTTTCGCACAACGCAGGACAAACACGTCCCGTAAATTCAGGGAAGTTGCTTGTCTGCTGAAGTTTTGCGACAGCTTCGCGCCATTTCCCCTTGTACATCAAATCCTGCCATTCAGGGTTTTTGTTCCCGAGCGGACACGCCCAGTGGCAGAACGGCACGCCACAGTCCATGCAACGCGATGCCTGCAATTTTCTGTCTTCAAGGTTCAGCGTCTGCTCAACTTCGCTGAAATCGGTAATTCTTTCGTGTATTGGACGATAGCCCGCCTCTTTTCTACCTATCGTCATAAATGCTTTTGGATTTCCCATAACTCTTTAATTTTTAATGATTAGTAGTCACGTTCAACTTCGGCAATCTTCTTGTTGATTGCGGCAATTCTTTCGTCGTGCAAGACTTTCTTGTATTCAATTGGAACAACCTTTATGAATTTGTCAACATAATCGTTCCAGTTGGTAAGAATGCGTTTTGCAATCGGACTGCCCGTGTAGGTGTAGTGATTGTAGATGAGTTTTTGCAGTTCGTGAACGTCGTTGCTGTCTTCGAGGAGCGAAAGTTCAACCATTTCCATATTGCAGAAATAGTCGAAGTCGCCCTGCATGTTGAGCACGTATGCTATACCGCCACTCATACCGGCTGCGAAGTTTCGTCCCGTAGAGCCCAAAATCACCGCACGACCGCCAGTCATATATTCGCAGCAGTGGTCGCCAACGCCTTCCACAACGGCAATCGCGCCGCTGTTTCGCACGCAGAAACGTTCGCCCACGCGACCGCTGATGTATACCTCGCCCGCAGTCGCACCATACAAGATTGTGTTTCCCGCAATGATGTTCTTTTCAGGAGCATAAGTCGTGCCTTCGGCAGGAACAACGGCGATTTTACCACCCGAAAGACCCTTGCCCACGTAGTCGTTGCTGTCGCCTTCCAAACGGAACGAAACGCCGTGAGTGAGGAACGCGCCAAAACTTTGACCAGCAGATCCTTTGAACGTAACTTTTATAGTATCGTCAGGCAAACCAGCCTCGCCGTACTTTTTCACAATTTCGCCCGAAAGCATTGCTCCGACAGTACGGTCGGTATTTTCAATAGCAAAGTCAAGTTCCGTTTTCGAAGCGTTTTCAATAGATTTTTTGCATTGTTCAATCAATGTGCTGTCGATGTTGCTTTCAACCACGTTGATGCCTCTCTTCACGCAGCGAAGCGGATTTGTCTTCGCCTCCTTCGGCATGTAAATCAGCTTAGAAATGTCGATTTTGCTAATTTTTGAATTGCAGTCGAACGTTTTCGGCACAATCAAATCGGCACGGCCAACAGCTTCGTTTAATGTGCGGAAGCCAAGTTGAGCCAAATGTTCACGGACATCTTCAGCCAAGAAATTGAAGAAATTCATCACATATTCGTGGCGGCCCAAGAAACGTTTGCGCAGTTCAGGGTCTTGCGTTGCTACGCCCATAGGACACGTGTTTTTATGACATTTACGCATCATTACGCAGCCAAGCACAATCAGCACGCTCGTTCCAAAACCGAATTCCTCGGCACCAAGCAAAGCAGAGATAATTATGTCACGACCAGTTTTCAACTGACCATCGGCCTGCAAACGAACCAGACCACGCAAGTTGTTCATCACCAACGTCTGTTGAGCTTCGGCAAGACCAAGTTCGCCAGGCAGACCAGCGTGTTTTACAGAGCTTACAGGACTTGCACCCGTTCCACCTTCGGCACCCGAAATCAGAATCAGGTCGGCTTTTGCCTTGGCAACACCTGCGGCAATTGTACCCACGCCCGTTTCGGAAACCAATTTCACGCTGATGGCAGCTTTCGGGTTCACGTTGCGCAAGTCGAATATGAGTTGTTTCAAATCCTCTATAGAATAAATATCGTGGTGAGGTGGAGGCGAAATCAACGAAATGCCAGGAATAGAGTGACGCGTTTTCGCAATCACCTTGTCAACCTTGAAGCCCGGCAACTGACCACCTTCGCCCGGTTTTGCACCTTGTGCCACTTTAATCTGAATTTCGTCGGCGTTTACCAGATATTCGGTAGTTACACCGAAACGACCAGAAGCAACCTGTTTGATGGCGCTTCGTGTAGAAAGTCCGTCTTCGCGTGGTTTGTAACGGTCGGAATCCTCGCCGCCTTCGCCCGTGTTGCTTTTTGTTCCTAGTTTATTCATTGCCATGGCAATTGCCTCGTGTGCCTCGGCACTGATTGCGCCGAACGACATGGCACCTGCCACAAAATGTTTCACGATTTCGCTTGCCGGCTCAACTTCGGAAATGTCGATAGGGTTGCGTTTGTAGTCCATAAAATCGCGGAGCCACATTGGATGTGCCTTTTCGTCAACTGACTTTGTGAAGTCCTTGAACATTGCGTAGTCGCCCGAACGAGTTGCACGTTGCAATTTCGAGATTGTTTCGGGGTTCCAAGCGTGAAGTTCGCCGTCCTTGCGGAATGCGTAGTTTCCTGCGTTGGTAACCGTCCACGTTTCTTCCAAATCGGGAGCAAATGCCTGTTTGTGCGCTTCGGCAATGTCACGATAGATGTCGCTCATATCAATTCCGCCAATCTTGGAATTGGTGCCTTTAAAATATTTGTCGAGAACGTATGAGCCAATGCCAATTGCCTCGAAAATCTGTGCGCCGCGGTAACTACGGATTGTGGCAATACCCATTTTCGACATAATTTTCATTATACCTTTGGTGATTGCCTTAACATAGTGATTTTGAGCGCTTTCGTAATCAAGTGAGATGTTTCCGTTTTTGATTTCTTCCTTCAAGACGGCAAATGCCATATATGGGTTCACAATGTTTGCTCCGTAGCCGAACAACAATGCAAAGTGCATAACCTCGCGCGGTTCGGCAGTTTCAACCACGATGGCAGTCTGCACACGTTTCCGTTTTTCAACCAAATAATGGTGAACGGCAGAAACCGCAAGCAGCGACGGAATTGCGGCGTGCTGTGCGTCAACACCACGGTCGCTCAGCACAATGTAGTTCTTGCCTGCATCCACGGCGTTTTCGGCTGCCTTGCACAATTCATCAACGGCTTTTTCCAAACCTTCGGCACCATATTGCGGGTCGAACAACATTGACAGCACTGTAGTTGAGAAACCTTTGTAGTTAAGGTTCTCAAGCAAATCGAACTGAATATTTGTAAGAATCGGATTCTTGATTTTCACCATCTTACAAATTTCGGGAGCTGGTTCCAGCAAATTCGTGTGGATAGAACCCACGTAGCTCGTCATAGACATTACCAATTCCTCGCGAATCGGGTCGATTGGCGGGTTGGTGACTTGTGCGAACAACTGGCGGAAATAGGCGAACAATCGTTGTGGTTTGTCGGAAATGACAGCCAATGGCGTGTCGTTACCCATTGAATTAACAGGCTCCTTGCCTTCCAACGCCATCGACGTGATGAGAAAATCAATGTCTTCCTTGGTGTAGCCAAATTCCTTCACCATTGCCTTGTAGTTCGGCAACTCAATTTGTGCCGTACGACCCGACGATACAGTTGACAAGTCAATTCTATTTTTCTGCAACCATTCCTTATATGGATACGCTTTTGCAAGCGTGTCCTTAATTTCGGGGTCATAGTGGATTTCGCCTTTTTCGGTGTCAATCAAAAACATTTTACCCGGACGAAGACGACCTTTTTCACGGATTTCCGACGCATTGAATTTCAGCACGCCCGTTTCCGAAGCCATCACTAACAAATCATCGTTTGTGATGAGATAGCGGGCAGGACGAAGACCATTTCTGTCCAGCATACCGCCAGCATAGCGTCCGTCGGTGAACATAAGGTCGGCAGGACCGTCCCATGGTTCCATAAAAATACTGTGATATTCGTAGAATGCCTTCAAATCGTCGGAAATTGGATTCTTTTCGTTCCAACTTTCAGGCACGAGCATCGAAAGTGCGTGCGGCAACGAAAGTCCAGCCATCATAAGAAATTCGAACACGTTGTCGAGCGACGCACTGTCGCTCATATCTGGCTGAACAATAGGGAACAGTTCCTTCAAGTCGCCAAGTTTGTCGGATTTAAGCACGCTTTCGCGGGCAGTCATCCAGATTCTGTTACCTTTTATGGTATTGATTTCACCGTTGTGACCCAACAAACGGAACGGTTGAGCCAAGTTCCACGTTGGGAACGTGTTGGTACTGAAACGAGAGTGAACCAACGAAATAGCACTGGTGAAATTCGGGTTAGTCAAATCTTTGTAATATTCGCGCAATTGCGGAGACGTCAACATACCTTTGTAAACAATGGTTTTTGTTGACAAGCTATTGATATAGAAATCGCTTTTGTGTTCCATTGAGGAATTCATCACTGCGATTTCCGATTTTTTACGTACGATGTACAATTTGCGCTCCAATTCGTCTTGACTGTCGCAGCCAGTTATGAACAACTGTTTGATTTGCGGTTCCGTAGCAAGCGAGCCCTTTCCCAAAATGCTGTTATCAACGGGAACGTCGCGAACGGCAATCAATGACAATGCTTCCGAAGCAATTTCTTTTTTTATTATTGCAAGACATTCTTCCGCTTCGGCATTTTCTTTAGGAAGAAATATCAAACCTGTTCCGTATTTACCTTTTTCAGGAACAGCAATTCCTTGTAAGAGAATAAATTCGTGAGGAATCTGTACCAAAATACCGGCACCATCGCCAGTTTTTGAGTCAATTCCTTCTGCGCCACGATGGTTCATGTGTTCCAATACTTGCAGACCTTTCTCCACAATATCGTGGGATTTTCCGCCGTGGAGCTGGGCAACAATACCAACACCACACGCATCGTGTTCGTTTTCAGGATTGTACAATCCTTGTTGTTTTGGGTAAGTTGATTTCATTTTTATTATGTTTTGTGTTTCAAAAAGGACGACTGCCGTCCGACAGCCGTCCCGTGCAAAATTTTATCGAATAAACAACAATTCTCTATATTTAGGCAACGTCCACATTTCGTCGTCAACAATCATCTCTAACTTGTCAGCGTGGTAACGGATTTGGTCGAAGAACGGCAAAACTGTTTCCTGATATGCAATTGCCTTTTTCTTTTCGTCTTTGATTTTGTTGGCAACCTTGCGGGCTTCAACCATCTGTTCAACGAAACCTTTCACTGCCGAAATGTGTTCCGACAAATCTTCAATGGTTGAATTGTCGTGAGCGGCAAGTTTCTTCGCTTTTGCAGCGCCATATACTTGCGACATTTTGAATACGTTATCCAAAAGCATTGACTGATAGCGAGTTGCAACTGGAATAATATGGTTGAGAACTAAATCGCCAAGTACACGAGCCTCGATTTGGATTTTCTTTGTGTAGATTTCCCATTTAACTTCGTTACGAGCTTCCAATTCTTTTGCTGTGAACACTTTGCAATCTTCAAACATTTTGATTGAATCTTTTGTAGTGTAAGCGTCGTAGATTTTTGGAACACTTGTTTCGCAGTCCAAACCACGTTTTTTCGCTTCTTTCTTCCATTCGTCGCTGTAACCGTTACCGTCGAAACGGATTGCCTTACATTCTTTAATGTATGCTTTCAAAACTGAGAAGATAGCTTCTTCTTTGCCCATGCCTTTTGCAATCTTAGCATCAACGGCAATCTTGAATTCTTTCAACTGAGCAGCTACGGCAGTGTTCAATGCAATCATTGCAGAACCGCAGTTTGCCGAGGAACCAACAGCACGGAACTCAAAACGGTTTCCTGTGAATGCGAATGGCGACGTACGGTTACGGTCGGTGTTGTCAAGCAATACTTCTGGCAATTTTGCGATACCAAGGCTCACTTTACGTTTACCGTCAACTTTAAGAGCTTCACCGCCGCTGTTTTTCTCAATTTTATCAAGAATTGCCGACAATTGTGAGCCCAAGAAGATTGAGATAATTGCTGGAGGTGCTTCGTTCGCACCAAGACGGTGAGCGTTGGAAGCCGTCATAATTGACGCTTTGAGCAATGCGTTGTTTTTGTAAACGGCCATCAATGTGTTCACAATAAATGTGACAAACTGAAGGTTTTCCGATGCTGTTTTGCCCGGAGTGAACAAGCCCACGCCTGTGTTCGTTCCCAACGACCAGTTGTTGTGTTTTCCCGAACCGTTGATTCCTGCAAATGGTTTTTCGTGCAAAAGCACGCGGAATCCGTGTTTGCGGGCAATACGTTTCATAATCGACATAATCAACAAGTTCTGGTCGCTTGCCAAGTTTGTTTCACCAAAAATTGGAGCCAACTCGAACTGGTTCGGAGCAACCTCGTTGTGACGAGTTTTGCAAGGAATACCATATTTATATGCCTCGAATTCAATTTCTTTCATAAATGCCTGAACACGTTCAGGAATAGCACCGAAATAGTGGTCTTCCAACTGCTGGTTCTTTGCAGATTCGTGTCCGACCAACGTACGGCCAGTCAGCAACAAGTCTGGACGAGTAGCGTACAAACCTTCGTCAACCAAGAAGTATTCCTGTTCCCAACCTAAATATGAATAAACTTTCTTCACATTTTTGTCGAAATACTGGCAAACCGATACGGCTGCCTTGTCAACTGCGTTCAATGCCTTCAAAAGAGGAGCTTTGTAGTCGAGCGATTCACCTGTGTAAGAAATGAATACTGTTGGGATACACAATGTATCGTCAACGATGAATGCTGGCGATGATGGATCCCATGCAGAATAACCACGAGCTTCGAATGTGTTACGCAATCCACCACTTGGGAAACTTGATGCGTCAGGTTCCTGCTGAACAAGTAATTTCCCTGAAAATTCTTCTATAACGCCTTCACCTGGAGCACCTGCATATTCAATGAAAGAATCATGTTTTTCAGCGGTGCCGTCGGTCAATGGCTGAAACCAGTGCGTATAGTGTGTTGCACCCATATCCATAGCCCACTGTTTCATACCAGCGGCAACGTGATTTGCTATGTCGCGATCCAACGTCGCACCATTATCAATTACGTCACGAATGACTTTTACTGTTTCTTTTGACAAGTATTTAGCCATCTGTTCACGACCAAACACATACTTTCCGAAATACTCCGAAGTCAAACCTTTGGGAGCTTCCACGGCTATCGCTTTCTTCTTGAATGCCTCGCCTACCACTTGAAATCTTAAATTTGCCATATCCTTTGGTTTTTATGATTTACATTATAATCGTCATTTTTCGGTCTTTTTGTAACCGCTTCAATGCTTTTGCTTAAAATTTTCAATGCAAATAAACGAATTATATTTCAAATTGTAAGCAAAACACAAGAAAAAAATTAAAAAAATATACAAATTACGTGTATTTCGTATAAAAAGTATAAGCAAAAATGTGGAATCGCTTATGAAAATGAAGAATATCTCTTTCCCATCCTCCAAAATCTATCCAAAGATTTTAGAAAAACGTTTTACTGCTTCCACGCAGTTCTCGCGACTGCCGAATGCCGTTAGGCGAACGTATCCTTCGCCTTGTGGTCCGAAGCCCACACCTGGCGTTACAACCACGTTACATTTGGTGAGTACTTGGTCGAAGAAACTCCATGAATCAACGCCATCGGGCGTTTTTGCCCAAATATAAGGAGCGTTTACGCCTCCGTAAACTTTCATTCCTTCGTACGAAAGTCCGTCTCTGATGATTTTTGCATTCAGCAAATAATATGCAATGTTTTCCTTGATTTCCTTTTGCCCTTGCTCGGAATAGATGGCTTCGGCTGCACGTTGCACGATATAGGCCGTTCCGTTGAACTTGGTGCATTGACGTCTGTTCCAAAGATGATTCAATGCAATTCGGGAACCATCGGAAGTCGAAGCTGTTACCGTTTTCGGCACAACCGTGTAGCCGCAGCGAAGTCCTGTAAACCCAGCCGTTTTCGAAAAACTACGGAATTCTATTGCAACATCCTTTGCTCCTGGTATTTCATATATGCTGTGAGGCACGTCGGGTTCGGTAATGAACGCTTCGTATGCTGAATCGAACAGAATCAGCACACCGTGTTCCCGCGCATAGTCAACCCACACTTTCAGTTGTGACTTGGTAAGCGTGGTACCAGTGGGATTGTTTGGATAACACAGATAGATAATGTCGGGAACGGTTTTTGGCAGTTCCGGCACAAATTTATTTTCGCTGCAACAAGGAATATACACAATGTTGCTCCAATGTCCGTCTTTCCCCATAATACCTGCTCGTCCTGCCATCACGTTGGAATCAACGTAAACGGGATATACGGGGTCGGTCACTGCAACCACGTTGCCAAAATCAAACAAATCGCCTATGTTGCCGAGGTCGCTTTTCGCACCGTCGCTTATAAATACTTCTTCGTCGTCAAGCGAGATGCCACGCGAGTTGTAATCATTTTTTATGATTTTTTGTATCAAGAACTTATAACCATGTTCAGGACCATAACCTCTGAATGTTTCGGCATTTGCCATTTCATCGACTGCCTGGTGCAGTGCCTGTATCACAGTAGGGCAGAGTGGGCGTGTTACGTCGCCAATGCCAAGACTAATAACCGATGCTTCGGGGTGTGTTGCCTTATAATCCGTCACTTTGTGAGCGATTTCGGTAAATAGATAACTTTCGTGAATCTTTAAGAAATTATTGTTGATACAAGCCATTGTAATTGTCTTTGTGTTTTTGTTATAATTTTTGTGCAAATAAACAAGTTTTTATTTCAAAACGAAAGCAAAATGGAATAAAATGTGTGAATATAGAATAAATTACGTATTTTTTGTATAAAAATAAAATAAGAAGATATGTGCCGAAAATTCGGTACACGACCTAATGCCGTTTCTTTCAAAGAAAAGGAGAAAAAGTTTAGGGAATTGAAAATTTAGAGAGTTTTTAGGAACTCAACAAATTTTGCCGTTGCACGACCTCTGTGGCTCATTGCATTTTTTTGTTCGAGGGGCATTTGAGCAAATGATTCTCTGAATCCTTTGGGGACAAAAATAGGGTCGTAGCCAAAACCACCAACGCCCATTTTCTCGGTAGCGATTTCGCCTTCGACTTCGCCATTAAACAAGTATTCCTTGCCGTCGATAATGCAGGCAATCACAGTTTTGAAACATGCTCTGCGATTTGTCACACCGTTCATCAGTCGCAATGTTTTTTGAATATTGTCTTCGGGTGTGCAGTCATCGCCGGCAAAACGAGCGGTATATACGCCAGGAGCACCATCTAATGCGTCGATTTCAAGACCAGTGTCGTCGGCAAAACAATTCTTTCCCGTTTTGTCATAAACCCAGTGTGCTTTTTGTAAGGCATTCTCAGCCAACGTGTTGCCTGTTTCTGGAATTTCACCTTCACAACCAGCTTGTTTCAAATTAAGGATAGTGTAATTGGAGCCGATTATCTTTGAGATTTCTTCCAATTTATGTCTGTTGTTCGATGCAAATACAAGTTCCATAGCATTTTTTTTGCAAAAATACATAAAAATCTTACCATCAAAGTCAATGTTCGTTATTTGTATTTGTTTTGTATTTTTGCATTGATTTTTACAGAAAACTATGGAAAAACAAAGGACTCTTGACGAGGTAGGAAAATTTGGATTGATAAATCTTTTAACAAAGGATTTTAAGACAGGGAAAAACACCATCAAGGGTGTGGGTGACGATTGTGCCGTGCTTGATTATAATCAGTCTGAATATCAGTTGGTTACGACTGATTTGCTGTTGGAAGGCATTCATTTTGATTTAATGTATTCTCCGTTGAAACACGTTGGTTATAAGGCAGTTATGGTCAATGCCTCGGATATTTATGCGATGAATGGAACGCCGAAACAAATGACCGTTTCCATAGCCGTGTCTGCAAAATTTTCGGTGAATGCGTTGGAACAACTTTACGAGGGAATTAAAATTGCCTGCGAACAATATAATATTGAATTGATTGGCGGCGACACTTCTGCGTCAATGACAGGTTTGGCCATTAGTGTGACGATGATGGGAACCGTGGCAAAAGATAAAATCACGTATCGGACAGGGGCGAAAGAAAATGACTTGATTTGCGTTTCGGGTGATTTGGGCGGTGCGTATGCCGGTTTGCAGATTTTCTTGCGAGAAAAGAATGTTTTTTCTCAATCCAAAGGCGTTCAGCCAAAATTGGAGGGCTATGAATATGTGTTGCAAAGAAATTTGAAACCAGAAGCTCGGAAAGACATTGTTGAAAATCTTGCGAAACAAGGAATTGTACCAACTGCGATGATTGACATTTCCGACGGACTTTCTTCGGAATTGTTCCATATTTGTAAAAATTCACACGTTGGTTGTAAAATCTACGAAGAGAAAATCCCAATAAACACCTTTACTGGCGAAGCGTGCAAGGAATTTTCCATAGAACCGCTCATTCCGGCCTTACACGGTGGTCACGACTACGAACTGCTCTTTACCGTTCCATTGGCTCAATATCAGCAATTACAAGCGATTCCCGACGTTTCTATTATTGGAAACATTGTGAAAGAACAAGACGGATTGGGTTTGATTTCTCGTTCTGGTGATTTTGTCCACCTTAAAGCACAAGGCTGGGATTAAGTAGAGACGGGGTGTACATCGTCTTGGAATGTGCACTTCGTTCCTTGTTATAAATAAATTACTTCAGGAACAATAGCGATTCCGTACGTTTCAAATACTTTTCGTTGAATCTCTTCGGCAAGTTTTACTACGTCTGAACCCTCGGCATCCCCTGCATTGGTGAGGACGAGCGCTTGTTTGGGATGTACTTTTGCTCCACCAATTTGAAATCCCTTGAACCCAAGGGAATCTATCAACCAACCTGCTGCAATTTTTGTATGCTCGTCGCCTACGGGATATGTTACCATTGTAGGATATTGTTCTTTCAATGCATCGGCTTGTGCTTTTGGAATCACAGGATTTTTAAAGAAACTTCCTGCACTGCCAATCTCCTTGGGGTCGGGGAGCTTGTCCTTGCGTATTGCAATAATTGCGTCACGAACCGTCTGAAGCGTGGCTGTAGATTCATCAATGACCGATTGCAGACTCCCATATCTAAGGTTGAACGATGCGTGTTTCTGTAATTTGAATGTAACATCCAAAACGATATATTTTCCTGCCTCTTCGTGTTTGAATATGCTGTCACGATAGCCAAACTTGCACTCTGCATTGGAAAACATTCGTTCCGTTTGATTGGCAATGGAAAGACAATGAACTTCGTGAATAATATCTTTTGCCTCAACTCCATATGCTCCAATGTTTTGCACTGGACTTGCACCTATACATCCGGGGATAAACGACAGATTTTCAGCGCCATAGAAATTATGTTCTACAGCCCACTTTACAAAATCGTCCCAAATCTCGCCAGCCGCAACGTTTACAAAAACAGTGTCGGAATCTTCTTTTACAATGGAAATCCCTTTCGTTTCAGGATGAATAATAGTGCCAGGATAATTGCGTGTGAAAAGTATATTGCTTCCGCCTCCAAGTATAAAAAATGGTAAATCTCTCCGAAAATCATTCTTCAAAAAAGAACATAAATCTTCGTGTGACGAATACGAGAAAAATACCAATGCTTGGGCTTGTAGGCCAAATGTATTATAGTTTTGCAACTGGAAATTTTCAGACTTCATTCTCTAAAACTGTTTTATGCGGTAAAGATAGTAAAACACTGAGAGAATTTTGAAATAATTAAGAATTAAAAATTAGGAAGTCAGCATGTGATTTTTAAGTTGTGACAACGACATTCTACTATTTTAATTCTTAACTCTTATTTTTTAATTTCGTAATTTCTGGTCTGGTTATGTTTTTTTGTGCAAAATGCGTACTTTTACCACAAATCAGAAACGGTTTTGTTTTAAATATGAAACGAAGAAAAATATATATAATTCTTGCTCTCCTCATAACGACCGTGGCTTTCGGACAGAATTCTACAATTGATAGTTTGGAGAGACGGGTAAAAGAAGCGAAAGGCAACGAGAAAATCCACACGTTACATACGCTGGCGGAGAATTATCTGAATTCATCGCCACAAAAGGCATTCGAGACGGCTCAAAAAGCGTTTTATTATTCAACGTTCACCAATAGTGCCGCAATGCTTTCCGATTCGTATTTTACGCTTGGCGTTTTGCATTATCGCACCAGTTCGTTGGATTCGGCACTGTTTTATATGAATAAAGCATTAAAAACAAGTGAAACCAATGAACAAACCGCAGTAATTCTTGACAATATTGGCAAAGTTTACAAAGATTTAAGCGTGTACGACTCCTCGCTCTATTATCATAATCAGGCACTTCGACTGCAACAGGTGTTAGGCAACCGTCTTGCCGTTTCCGATTGTTATAAGAACATTGGAAATGTGTATATGCAGATGGGAAAGTTCGACGATGCGATACATAATTATGAGACAGCTCTCGAAGAACGGAAATATGGTGATTCGTCTCATTCTACGGCCGATTTATACAATAATATAAGTTCGGCGTACGTAGGTATGCACAAATATGCTGACGGGCTCTCGTATCTTATGTCTGCCGCCGATATTCAGGCACAAGAAGGCGACAAGACTGGCGAGGCATATACGTTGAACGGAATAGGGAATTTCTATTTCCGACTGAAAGTGTACGACAAGGCCCAAGAATATTATACAAAATCGCTTGAACTCCGTAAATCGTTGGGCGACAAGAATGACATTGCCGCCACGTTGTTCAACATAGGTACTGTGCATCGTGATTTGGATAATTTCAAGGAGGCAATCAAATACTATGGCCAAGCTCTTGAATTGCGTAACCAGACCGACAACAAAGAGGCACAGGCATTGATTCTGAACGCAATAGGCGGTTTGTATAAGAATCAGAAAAAATATAAGGAATCCATCCGTTTTTATGAAAATGCGTTGGAAATAAATCAGACCATAGGAAGCAAAAAAGCAATAGCAAGCACGTATGAACGCTTGGGAATGGTTTATCGTGACACTTGTATCGTTGCGAAAAATAAGGATTTGTGCAAACAGGCGACAACGTATTATGCAAAAGCATCGAAAACCTATCAAGAAATTGGCGATTCGCTTAATACTGCCCGAATATACAGTTTGCAGGGCAATTTGAACAAAGAAATGGGAAATTACCAAATTGCCAAGGAATTGTACAACACCGCCAAATCGTTTTATGCCGACAATCTTCTTGGCAAGGCGTACACTGCCTATAATCAGGGAAAACTTGTCCAAGTAGCTCCCAACATCGACGCAACAAGTGCGGAATCCTATTATCAGGAGGCACTGAATTTGGCAAAACAATGTGAAGAAAAATCTTTGGTTTGCGACGTCATTTATTCGCTGTATTCGTTGATGAAACAGCAAGGCAACAATGCCAAAGCGTTGGAGTATTACGAACAATATGTAGTCCTTTCGCAATCTTTGGAAAACGACAAAAACAAAGAACGAATCACCGAATTGGAATTTGAAGCCGACATAAAAATGCTGGAGCAAATCAACGAAAATCAGCAACTCAAACTTCACGAGGAAGAGTTGAAACAATCCCAAACACGAACCTATCTGAGTATTCTCGCATGTATCTTGTTGGGTATCATAATTTTCTCTATTCTTTTGTACCGACAATATTCTCAAAAGAAAAAGGCGCTTAACGACTTGAAACAAAAACAATTAGAGGTTGAATCGGCGTACGAGGATATAAAAATTGCGAACGATACTTTGGAGAAAAAAAACACGCAGATTCTTGACAGTCTGATGTATGCCAAACATATACAAAAAGCCATTCTTCCACCCGATGAGGAAATTGCAAAACAGTTTCCGCAAAATTTCATTTTCTATCTGCCAAAGGATTTGGTGAGCGGCGATTTTTATTGGCTTTCGACCATTGATGATTCGGTATTTTTTGCCGTAGTGGATTGTACGGGTCATGGTGTCCCAGGGGCTTGTATGTCAATGATAGGCAATACGTTACTAAATCAGATTATTAACGAACAGCATGTTACAAGTCCGGCAGAGATATTGAATGTACTTGACCGTGAGGTTATTATAAATCTTCGCCAAAACGAGGACAAGGACACGCAGGAGGACGGAATGAACGTTTCGTTGATTCGATACGATAAAAACACGTCGGAACTGACCTTTGCCGGAGCTGGTCAAAAAATGATTGTGGAACAAGACGGTAAAACCGATTTGATTGCCACGTCGCTTTTCTCAATAGGCGGAATGCACGCAGTGAAGCAGAACAAGAAAATCTTTTTTGAAGAAAAAACGATTTCGGTGACGAAAGGTACGAGTATTTATCTGTTTAGCGACGGATATATCGACCAATTTGGTAGCAACAGCAACGAACGTTTCTCGTCGCGACGCTTCATTGAAATGATTCACAATATGCAGGATTTGGATATGTCGGAACAGTTCATCAACCTTTCAAAACAGCTTGATACGTGGAAAGGGTCCGAAAAACAAATCGATGACATTTTGGTAGTTGGGATAAAATTCTAATTATGGCAACGGATTTGGCTAAAGCACTCACGTTTATTCGTCATCACCAGGATGGTGAAATTGCGGAAAAAATCCGTAATAGTGGTTTGAATTATAATATGAATTACGGCGTTTCGTCGTTGCTTCTTGTGAATCTTGCCAATAAAATTGGACGGAATCAGGAGTTGGCGGAACAACTATGGAAAGAGAATTTTCGTGAAGCAAAGCTGCTTTCGTTTATGGTTGCTGATTTTGAACAGATTTCCGATGAAAAAGTCGAGGAATATCTTGCAGGTTGCACCAATAATGAAATGGTCGAAATAGCGGTAATGAATCTGTTTTCAAGGCGGAGCAACGCTTTGCAGTTGGCAAAAGAGTGGATTCGTCGCAGCTTGAATTTTGAAAAAATGGCTGGCTATCTTACCATTGCCCGTTTGACAATGCAACAACGATTTGGCGATGAAAATGATTTACGCGACATTCTCATTCCCTTTGAAAAAGACGTGTGTACAACCGATTATTTTGTATTTCAAGCTATTGAGAAAGCATTTCAGGAGCTTGCATTTCGTCGAAAAGATTTAAAAGATGCAATAATTGAAAAAACTAAATATATTTGTGCAAACAATAAAGATGAAAAATTCGAGTTACAATTACAAGAATTAGTACAAACATTAGAATACTGTTAAATTAAATATTATGTTAGAAAAAACTTCAAACCCGGCATTTTCCGATAGAGTAGTCAACAATTTGGATTTTACTTACGGAAACACTATGACAATCAAAGGAACGGTCAACAAGACGCTTACCTTGTTGGCTATCATACTCGTTGCGGCAACATTGACGTGGAAAATGGCGTTTGCTGGCAATGCGATGGTTACTCCTCTTATGATGGGCGGACTTATCGTGGGGACAATTTTCTCGTTCATCACCATTTTCAAACCAGAAAAAGCAAAAGTGACAGGTGTAATTTATGCCATTTGCGAAGGACTCGTTTTGGGTGCAATTTCGGCTTTCTATGAAATGTCGATGGTTGATCCTGAAACTGGTGCTGGAAGCGGCATAGTTTTTAATGCGATTATGCTTACGATTGGTGTTTTCTTCGTGATGTTGTATTTGTACAAAAGCAGAATTATTCAACCAACCGAAAAATTCACCATGATTTTGTTCGCAGCCACAGGAGCAATCGCCCTTGTGTATCTTATTGACATCATTATGGGTTTCTTTGGCTCAAGTGTGGGATTTCTTCACAGCTCGGGACCACTTGGCATTGGTATAAGTTTGATAATTGTAGTGGTTGCAGCATTGAATTTCATCCTTGATTTCAAAAACGTTGAAAATGGCGTGGAACGCGGAGCACCAGCATATATGGAATGGTATTGTGCGTTCGGTCTTATGATGACGTTGGTGTGGTTGTATTTGGAAATACTCCGTTTGTTATCAAAACTTAACAGAGATTAATGTATCAGAGCAAGAAAAGACAGATTCACAATAAAGTGCTATTTTTCGGAGTAGCACTTTTTTTTCTTGCGGCATATCCTGCACCAACTGCGGTGCAACAAAAATCCGATATTAAAAAAGAGCTTGCGACTATTCTTGATAATCGTGAAAGTCAGATAATTGAAAATACAGGATACACGGTAAGTTATAACAAGATGTTGCATATTCCCAACTGGGTTGCGTATCAGCTTACCGATCAGGAAACTTTGGGCGAAGTGCCTCGTACTGGTGGTTTTGAACCCGACCCGCAGGCATCGGGTGTCGTGATTTCGGCAAATGACTACAAAAATTCTGGTTACGATAGAGGACACATGGCTCCGGCAGGCGATATGAAATGGAGTTATATCGCCATGAAGGAGAGTTTTTATTTGTCGAACGTTTGTCCACAAAATCATGCATTGAATTCTGGCGATTGGCGTATTTTGGAAGAAAAAATCCGTGATTTGGCACGAAAATTCGGGGCAATTTACATTGCCTGCGGACCTATTGTTTCGGCTGATTATCAAACGATTGGCTATAATAAAATAGCCGTTCCCGATAAGTTTTTCAAGGTTTTATTGAAAGAAAAAGATGGCACCTACGAATCCATTGGTTTTGTGTTTGACAACGATGCAGGGCATAAGCCACTTTCGGCTTACGCAATGTCGGTCGATAGCGTTGAAAAACTTACCAATATTGATTTTTTCAGTTTCTTGCCTGATTCTTTTTGCACGTGGGAAAGCACATATTCGCTTTCATCGTGGAGCATAAAATAACAATACATTGTCTATACAGAGTGAAAATTATTTTGTAACTTTGGGTTTTATAACAATATGTCTTATGAAGAAACATTTTTTTCTACTTACTATTTTAGGAATTATTGGTTTTACTGGTTGCAACAAAGATACTGACAATGTGCAACCTGAAGAGCAAACTTCTCCAGAGGAAACGCCAGCACCTGTTGTTGTGGAAACAATAGGTTGCGATATTGAGGAATTTTGTGCCTATTCAGGTGAGACTAAAGGTGTTTCCGTAACGCTTTTGCCCGACGATGCCGAAGACAAGTCGTTTCAGTGGAGCGTGCTTGATGAATCGATTGCTACGATTGAGGATAATGTCATTACCACACATTCGGTTGGCAAGACGTGGATATATGCCATTGCCAATGCAGATTCCAAGATAAAGGATTCCATAAAGATTACGGTGTATGCCAACCCGCAAAAACTTGTAAGCGTGTCGGATGAAAAAATTCATCATGAAGGTCGTATTATTATTGACTCCGAATCGGCACAGTACTTATATCCGGGGACGTCGTTCTCTACAGAGTTTACGGGAACGGCAATCAGTGGAAAGTTCAATCCAGTAGCTGCATATTATTGGGTTGAGGTTGATGACCAAGAACCATTTAAGATTTGTACGAGCAAGAAGAACAATCGTGTACCGAATTCGGAACAAAATCCTGCGACGTTTTGGCTTGCTCGTGGCTTGGAAGATGGGAATCATACGGTGAGGGTAACGCTTTGTTCCGAGGGCTTATACAAAAATCCTAAATTCTACGGATTTGTCATTGAAGACGATGCAGAACTGACGAAACCAGCCGAGAAGTCCGTCAAATTTGAGTTTATTGGCAATTCCATCACGTGTGGATATGGTACCGAAGTGACCGACAGGTCGCCATTCAACGATTCTACGTCGAATTTCTGTCATTCCTTTGCGTACAAGACTACCAAGGAATTCAATGCAGAATGTATGGTCGTGGCTCGCTCTGGTATTGGCGTATATAGAAACTATGGAAATCAGGCCGATTTTGGAATTATGCCAGATGTGTATGAAAAATCGTGGTTGAGTTCTTCCACAACGTGGGACTTTTCTCAATACACCCCTGATGTGGTGTTTATTAATCTTGGAACAAATGATGTATGGAATATGGATACGTTCAGCGAGGACGATTTTGAGACTTCGTTTCGGAATTTCTTGAATACGGTTATCTCACATTATCCAAACTCTAAATACGTTTTGTTGACTGGTTGTATGATGAATGGTGCGGGATTATCGAAGGTTAAGGCAATTTTAAATGCTATACAAACGGATTACACTACGGAATCACATCCGTTCTATCGTTTTGATTTCAAGACTGTTGCAGGTACGGGAGCCGACTGGCATCCTTGTGCGGCACAACAAGATAAAATGGGTACTGATTTAATTAAGTTCCTGAAGGACAACAATATAGTGCAATAAAAAAAGGAGAGACGCAATGGTGCGTCTCTACAAAAAACTGAAAATCAATTGATTATTTTGTATAACTAGCTAATGCTTTCCAATCTTTGGCTTGCATGCCGTTTAGTTCAGGCGAAGCACTACCATTCATTTTGTGAAAATCGAAATAGTAGAGATTTCCTTCTACGTCCATAAGTATTTTGTAACATCTGCCTGGTATCATCTCACCGTTTTGAACCATTTCCGAATCAGTCCAGCTTACTACGTGAAGGAACAATGCGTTTGCTTCTTTTCTGCGAATGATTTTCGCCAATGCGTTTTGGTCTTCTGTAATCGTGACATTCGCTATAGAATTCACTGCCGAGATTTCTGAAGGTTCATCGAACGATGGTGTTTGTTCATACTTCAGCAAGTATATGTTTTTATCGGCAATGCTTCGTTTTTGTTTGGTGTAAGTGGTAAATTTTCTGTCTTTGAGCAAAGATGGATTACCGACAATATTTTGCACGTGTTTGTTGAAAAATGCAACGATAGCTGGCAGTTTGTAGGTCATTTCGTCTTCATCCGCCACGTCGTAGCATAGAGGAAACGTGCAAACTTCTGGCAAATCGTTGATGGTTTCATACTCTCCACCAATGAGCAAACTTAAGAACGTGTATTTCACAGAATCTTTGTCTTCTTCAAACTTCATGGTAACTTGCGTGAGAAACGCATTCTTGGGATTTTTCAGTTTTGTGCTGTCCAAGTCGCTTAAGTGAATGAATCTCAGGGGAGTCAACGACCAACCGTTTTCCACGGCTTTTCGGATTTCTGGATTGTAATTGCTGAGAGGACTGTCTTCCATCACCACATACAAAGTTGCATTTTGCAACATATCGTTTACCTGATCAAGAGTCGCCGTCGGGCGTTGTGCAAATGACGAAAGAGTTACAATTAATCCCGAAATAATCAAAAATACTTTTTTCATAATTCTAAAAACTATATTTATTTTTATAAATGTGGCTTCGACAAATTCAGCCATCCTTAACTTTAGACTTTCAACTCTCAACTCTCGACTTTACTTTTTCGAACCATTTATCTGAATATACAAGTTACATCCCGACGTTATCTCAAACGATTTCGAGGTAGATTTCTCAGTGTCGGTCTCGTTCTTGTCACGCCAAATCACGACATATTTCCCTGGTTGCAAGGTTAGAACGTCGTTTTTCCGATTATCAACGCTCAAATAGGTGACGAACTCCAAATCGGTGTTTCTGTCAATATATACGGCTCCGATACCCATTTGCGGACGAGTGAACGAAACGTGTCCGGGCTGAGGTATTTTCACCGTCTTGACTTCGTCTGGTTTGATTTCCACGTCGTAGAAATATGTGCGTGGAGTTGTCAAAACCTCCAAATCGTATTTCCCAGCAATATATTTTACTTTCTCGTTTGCCTGTTGCACGTTGAGCGTGTTCATGTCGCCTTGCTGACGGACAATGACGGGAATCGGAACGGAAATGTTGAATCCGTAGGGGCGTTCTACCATCAAATATCCTTGTGGCGCATCAATTTTCACAATGGTGTGTTTCCCTGGTTCAAGGTTGATATTGTCGGCATAGACAGGTGGCAACGTGTGCACCTTGATTTTATACGACACAAGCGGGTCGAGGAACAAAATGTCGGGCTCGCCAGGTTTTATGACGGAATGCACAAAATTGTAGTGGATAAACCCTGTCGTGTTGTCGTAAAACGTCATTGGCACGTCGGTTTCACGAGGTTTTTTGTATGCGTCAAGCAAATAGACTTGTAATGGTGTGCTTACCAATGCTTTCTCCATTGCCAAATTTAATATAGGAAGGAAATCCAGCTCGTTTTTTGCACTGAAAACTTGTCCGGCACAGTTAAACATCTTATTGAAATCCACTTCGTTACCCACACCAATAATAAATGGTTTCAAGATAACTCCTTTCGCCTGTAATTCACGTGAAATAGCACATGGATCGCCGTCGCACGCCTCAACGCCGTCGGTAATCAAAAAAATGATGTTTCGTGCCGTCGTATCGGGAGGAAAATCTTTCGCCGCTTGTTCTATGGAATACGCAATAGGCGTGGTTCCGTTCGGATTGAGCGAAAGAATCTTGTTCATAATTTCGGGAACATTATTTTTCCCAAAAGGAACTTCCAAATGAGAATCGCTACAGTCTTGCGGAGGAAACGGACTTCGATTTCCGTAGATACGCAAGCCAATTTCCACGTTCGGAATTTTTGAAACACTGTCAATAAACGGAATCAAAATGCTTTTGGCAACTTCCATCTTGGAGTGGCGTTCCCAAATGCCTAACATACTATATGAACCATCGAAAATGAACAGAACTCTTGTCTTCGGCATCACGTTAGGGACATCGGCCAACTGTTGCGAATGACAAGGTGAAAAACCTGCAACGCACAGAAGAACAGCAATGACAATGTTTCGTAATGTTTTCATTTTTATTTTTCTATTTCGCAAATATAGTCTTTTTGACAAAATATAAAAAACGTTACATTTGTCTTGTTTATTATGGAAACATCAAATTGGCACATATTCAAAGATTCCATCGCTTCGGTAACCGAAGCTGACGCGTTGTTGGCGGCACTCAATACGGAAAAGTTGACGAGTATTCGCATCAACCCGAGAAAATGTAGTGCAACGTCGTTACCTCGTGTATCATGGTGTGACACAGGATTTTATCTTGAGCAGCGTCCGTTTTTCACGCTTGACCCGTTGTTTCACGCAGGTGCTTACTACGTGCAGGAAGCGTCTTCTATGTTTTTGGAGCAGATAATCAAACCTTTTGCCACACATCCGATTCGTGTTTTGGATTTGTGTGCCGCTCCAGGTGGTAAAACCACGCTCGCTCTTTCGCTTCTTCCCGAAGGCAGTCTTATGGTTGCCAACGAGGTGATAAAGAATCGTTCACAGATTTTGTCGGAAAACCTTATCAAATGGGGATATTCCAACTGCATTGTTACTAATAACGACCCCAAAGATTTCAGTTTCTTGAAAGGTGCGTTTGATATGATTATTGTTGACGCTCCGTGTTCTGGAGAGGGAATGTTTCGTAAGGATTCCGACGCTATTTCGGAATGGTCGCCCGAAAACGTTGACTTGTGTAGCAAGCGACAACTTCGCATTTTATATGATATTTGGGATTGTCTTGCTCCCGAGGGATTGTTGATTTATAGCACGTGTACGTTCAACGAGAAGGAAAATGAGGATGTGGTGGCACGTTTTGTTTCTGAAAACAATGCACGTTGTGAACGAGTTCCTTTGCAATCAGAGTGGAATGTGACCGAGCGGGAGAAAAATGGTGCGTTTTCATATAGATTTTTCCCTCACAAGACGAAAGGCGAGGGGTTTTCGGTTTCTGTAATTCGCAAAAACGACGGTCAAGAATATGTTATACCCAAACGACTACAGCAGGCGAAATCAATTTCTTTTTTATCTGAAAAGAATACTGCATCGTTCAAAAATTTTGTTTCTGGTTTCGAGCCAATACATTTTAACGACAGAAAAAATCTCTCGTGGGCGTTTCCTCTGCCGTATAAGGATTTCTTGAACGAGATTGCTTCGCATTGTAATCTTGTTCATGCAGGAGTGCCAGTTGTGGAGTGTATCGGGAACAAAATAAATCCGCTGGCAGGATTGGCATTTTCTACGAACTACAATAAAAATACGTTTCCTTCCGTCGCTGTTGATTTGGAACAAGCCGTTCGCTATTTTAAGAAAGAAACCTTGTATCTGCCCGATGCTGAAAAAGGGTGGAACAACATCACATTCAACAATACGTCTATCGGATTTGTAAAAAATATAGGCAATCGGGCGAATAATCCATATCCGCAAGAATGGGCAATTAAGATGAATGTTGATTATGCCAATCTGCCGAAAAGCGTAATTGCATAGTAAAATGTAAGGCAGTTTTTGAATAAAATTGTACATTTGTTTTCAGTAAAAAAAGATAAACTATGAGAAAGTTTTTGATAATGTTGAGCTTGGTTGCTCTTTCTTGGTCGGTTGTCGATGCACAAGGACGCGGCAAGAAAGCATATGTTCCCAATGATGATTCCGACGAATACGATACCGAAATTGAGGAAGAAGTGAGGCTGGAAGCGTCAATTCAACAAGGCGCGTCGGAGAAGGAACAACAACGCATGATGCGTCATCGTGAAAAACGGAAAGAGAAAGAATACAAACGTCATCACAAAGAAATTCAAGATAAGGCGACGCTGAAAAAAATGAAGAAAAGCAAGAAAAAATCAGAAGCGTATAATCAGCACAAGCCACCGCTCAAAAGCCGAAGAGCAGCGAAAAAACGTGAAAGAAAACGGTGATTCGTAAATTACAAAATAAGGATATTGACAAAGCTAAATGGGATTTGTTGGTACAAAGCTCGCAATGTGCCGACGTATATGCTTTGTCGGCATATCTTGATGTGGTTTGTCCTCATTGGTGTGGGCTAATTCTTGGTGATTATGAAGCAGTTATGCCGTTGCCCGTAAAAAAACGCTTGTTTTTTTCCTATATCGTTCAACCCATTTTCTCACAACAATACAGAATCTACTCACAACGAGATATTTCTATTGAGGAAGCTGATTTGTTCCGAAAAGAGATATTGAAATATAGATTTGTTCGTATTTGTTTATCATTGTCGTTATTTGATACTGCAATTCCTCGATATAATTTCTCGCTTGACTTGTCAAAATCCTATGCCGATATTACTCGGAATTATTCAGAAAATACGAGGCGTAACATTCAGAAAGCCCAGAGGTCGGGATTGATTTGTGCTAAAACTGACAATGAAGAACGAGCATTGCAAGTTTTTTTTGCTGCTGATACAAAAAACTATTATGCGCCATACGAGAATACGATTCGTTCGTTGGTTGCCAGTTGCGATTCTGAGATTTACGAAGTAAAAAATGACTCGGAAATCTTGGCTGTGGCAGTATTCCTAAAAACGCAAAAACGCTTGTATTATCTTTTTCCTGCAAGTACTTCCAATGGTAAACAGCTGTCGGCAATGTTTTTGTTGCTCGACTCGGTAATTCGTACATACGCCGAAACCTCTTTCACTCTTGATTTTGAAGGATCGGAAATTGCGGGTGTCCGCCGATTTTACGAAGGTTTTGGGGCTCAAAAGGAGTCATATTATTATTTCAAGAAATTATTTTTCACAACGTAGTTCGTGAATTATTCCAAGATTTTTTCAAATAGAGAAAGATATTTTTCTTTCTGTGAATTGACGGAGTAGCGTTCCACTATCGTTTTACGTCCTTCTTTTCCTATTGATTTTCGTAATTGCTCGTTATCAATAAGTTTGCATAATACGTCAAACCATTCATCGTCGGTTGTGGCAAAGAAACCGTTTTTCCCATCATCAATAATTTCGGTATTTACGCCAACGGGTGACATAATGGTAGGGATTTCCAACGCCATATATTGTAATCCCTTGAAACCACATTTGCCTTTTGCCCACGCATCGTCGGGAAGCGGCATTATTCCTATGTCGATTCTTTGCAGTTGGGTTATTTCGTCTTGTGCGTTCCAAACAATTGTCTCTAATCCAATCTCGGGACATTCACTTGTAATGTTGCTAATTTGAATGAACGAAACCTTGTCGCCATATTTCTCCTTAATTCGTTTGAGAACAGGAATAATCAGTTTAAAATGGCGAATGGTCGTCTCACTACCCGTCCAGCCAATGCAAACCGTATCGTGAGGAAGCTTTTCTGCCGGTTTATGATAATCAGTGTCAATCGTGGTTGGTATAATAGCCACATTTGAATTGAATTGTCGTGCGTGATCGGCAAGATATTGATTACCAACGATTACCAATTTTGATAATGCAATAATCTCGTCGGTTTTACTCGCTCGTTTCATCCACGAAAGATTCTTGTTCCCTTCGGAAATGTCTTGAATCCAAATGGAATCGTCGAAGTCAAAAATGAGCGGTTTGTTTGATTTTGCCAACCCACGCTCAAACAAAGTCGTGCCAATCATAAATGCCTCACGATAGATGAAAATAGCGTCGTATTTTCTGGCTCGAAGAACGTCGAAGCAACGATGCAGAAAGGTTTTACAGAAAATGAATGTTTTTATAAGATATCGTTTGGGTTGGTAATAGTATTTGTCGTCCCATTCTGTAAGCAGATGAGAATAGGTGATTTCGTAGCCATTTTTCTGCAAAAAGGGAATAAAATGTTCGCATCGAAATCGTTGCCCGGGACTACGGTTTGGTCGATGAGGAACGATGTAGAGAATGCGTTTCATGCAGTGAGGATTTTGATGGCCAATTCCCGCATAAGTTCCGAAGGCGACGTGCTGCCACTGCCTACGCCTTTAGTTTTCAGGTCGTACTCGCGAAGCAAGGCGATGATTTTGAACAAACTCATTGCCGAATATTTTTGTTTTGCAGGAATATACTTAATCTTGGCAACCCAAGGATTGATTTTTAGTTGTGAGCCAAGTTCGTATTCGTTCTTATATGGCACGTAATACATGAGAAACAGCGTTTTGAAGAAATTGAACAAAAGAGGAATAGTCCGCTGTGGCGGGTTGTCCTTGGGATTTTCCGAATATACTTTCAAGATTCTAAAAATCTTCTCAACGTTTCGTTCCGCAAAAGCGTCTTGTAATTCAAAATCGTTGTATTCCTTGCTGATACCGATATTTTTCTGAACAATATCCTTGGTGATTTTTGTCAGATTGGGTTCCGCCTGTTTCAGTTTATTCAGTTCGTTTACGATTCTATGCAAATCATTTCCAAGATATTCCGCCAACAAGTTGGGAATCCCCATTTCGTAGGTCAGATTCTGACTCTTAAGATAATTTTCTATCCATTTGTCTAACTCATAGTCGGGGATTTTTTCGGATGTCAAGACACAACCATGTTCTTTTGCCAACTTGATTAAGCTCAACTTGCCGTCAATCTTCTTTCCCTTGTGGCAAATCACAAGAATTGTCGATGACAAGGGATTTTCCACATAATATTTTAATTCGGCAATGTCCTTTATATTCTGGGCTTCCTTGACTATCACGACCTGATAGTCCGACATCATAGGATAACGACGAGCAATAGCATTTATGCCGCTTGCTGAGGTATCTTTCCCATACACGATAGTCTGATTAAAGTCTTTTTCTTCTTCGGAAAGGACATTTTTTTCTATGTAGTTGGAAATCAAATCAATATAATAGGACTCATCGCCATGCAAAATATACACAGGTCGATAGATCTTTTTCTGTAATTCGGTAAGAATCGCTTCCGCCTCAGCAACAATATTTGTTTTCTCCTTTGCCATATTGTCCAACCAATATCAAGCGTAAAAATACAAAAAAGTTGGATTTATAGAAAACAAAAACTCCTAAATAGTCCTCTTACGAGAAACAATTTAGGAGTAAATTGTAAAGTGAATGAAAGATTATGCTTCTGCAGGAATTACAGAAACGTATTTCTTGTCATTTTGTTTTCTCTGGAATTTTACTGTTCCGTTAACCAAAGCAAACAATGTATGGTCACGACCCATGCCTACGTTTTCACCTGGCATAGTAACAGTACCACGTTGTCTTACTATAATGTTTCCGGCAACAACAGCTTGACCGCCTGATTTTTTAACACCAAGACGTTTGCTTTCTGAATCTCTACCGTTCTTTGAAGAACCTACACCTTTTTTATGTGCCATTGTCTTATGTTATTTAATTATGCAACAATATTTTCAACTTGAACTTGCGTTAAAGCGGCTCTGAAACCGTTTTTAACACGATAACCTTTTCTACGTCTTTTCTTGAAAACGATTACTTTGTCACCTTTAACGTGTGCCAAAACTTTTACAGTAACTTTTGCGCCTGTTACTGTTGGAGTACCAACTTTAACACTTTTGTCTGCCACTAAAAGAACGTTTTCGAAATCAACTGATTCTCCCTCGTTGTTTTGAAGACGATTTACATAAATCTTGTCGTCTTTAGCAACTTTAAATTGCTGTCCTGCTATTTCTACTATCGCGTACATCGTAATATCTATTATTCCTTCTAATTTTGGACTGCAAATGTATAAAACTTTATAGAATAACAAGCACTTTTTAAAAATTATTCAAAAAAAATCTATTTTTGTACTTGAAAAGTTAGTAAAAATAGGATATGAAGAAGATTATTTTTTTGAGTGTTATCATTTCTTTTTTTATTTGTTCGTGTTCCGAAGAGCAGGAAAAGGTTGTTGCATATCATCCCAACGGCGAACCAGCTTACGTTGAATATTTTACCAAGGCCGATTCCATAAATCCAGTTCGCACGCTACGTTATTATTATAATGGAGAAAAACAAGAAGAAATTCATTATCGTGCCGGCATAAAGGAGGGGAAAAACACGTTTTGGTATCAAAACGGCGAAAAAATGTTTGAAGGGAACTATGAAAACGGGCAGATGAACGGTACGTTCACCCAATGGTTCGACAATGGCAAGATTGACTATGTTGCCGAGTACGAGAATGGTCGTCCCACGGGTACGTGGAAGTATTTTCGCAAGGACGGCTCATTGATATCGGAACAAAAAATGCAATAATTTTTTGGTAATATAAAAAAAAACGTACTTTTGCACTGATTTTGATGGTGCCCATAGTTCAGCTGGTTAGAGCGTCAGATTGTGGTTCTGAATGTCGAGGGTTCGAATCCCTCTGGGCACCCTGAAATAGAGAGACGAGCAAATTGTTCGTCTCTTTTTTATTCCATACCTTTCACCGTGGCAAGAATGTTCATCGCCTCCTGAATACCTTCCACATTTCGAAATGTGAGCGTCAGTTTTCCTTGGTTTTCCTTGAATGTGCAACTTTTAGGGTTTTGTTGCACAAAATCAAGCACTTGCGTAAATATGGGGGATTGGTAGTATGGCGAATCTTGCTTTGTGACAAAAGTGTTTATCATCACCTTGCTTTTCAGCGTAATCTTCTCAATTCCCAACGAAATAGCCAACCAACGCAGACGAACAATGTTGAGCAAATCCATACTTTCTTTCGGAATTTCTCCAAAACGGTCAATCAGATGATTTTCAAATGTTTGCAATGCTTCTTCGGTGGTAATGCTATCAAGTTCACGATATAATTTGACTCGTTCGCTGGTACTTTCTACATAATAGTTTGGCAGAAGAATGCCTAAATCGGTGTCGATGTGGCAATCCGAAACGAACTGCATTTCTTGTAATTTCTCATTTGCCGCATGTTGGTCTTCCTCCGAGCCGGCGAACAATTCTTTGTATTCATTCTCTTTGAGCTCAAGCAACGCTTCGTCAAGAATTTTCTGATAGGTTTCGTAGCCAATATCGGAAATAAAACCGCTCTGTTCGGCACCAAGCAGATTGCCTGCGCCACGAATGTCCAAATCTTGCATAGCAATGTTGAAGCCGCTTCCCAAACTTGAAAAATCTTCAATGGCCTGCAAACGTCGTCGTGCATCGTCGGGAAGCGTATGCAATGGCGGAGCAAGCAAGTAACAATATGCTTTTTTGTTGGAACGACCGACTCTGCCTCGCAATTGGTGCAAGTCGCTCAGACCAAAATGGTGGGCGTCGTTCACTATCATTGTGTTGGCATTGGGAATGTCCAACCCCGATTCAACAATGGTGGTGGCAATCAAAACGTCGTATTCGTGATTGATAAAGTCAAGCATAATTTGTTCCAATTTAGGACCATCCATTTGCCCGTGTCCCACAATCGTCCTAACTTTCGGACACAATTTATGTATGTGTGCCTCCAAATCGTAGATATTCGACACTCGGTTGTTGATTACAAATACTTGACCGCCTCGTTCCACTTCAAATTGAATTGCTTCGCGAATGGTATCGTCGTTAAACGTGTGAATTTCGGTAATAATCGGGTGACGGTTGGGCGGTGGCGTATTGATGATAGCCAAATCTCTTGCTCCGAGCAATGAAAACTGGAGCGTTCGGGGAATTGGCGTGGCGGTAAGCGTGAGCGTGTCGATGTTGACTTTGATTCGTTTTAGTTTCTCTTTTATGCTTACGCCGAATTTTTGTTCCTCGTCAATGATGAGCAGACCTAAATCTTTGAATTTTATATCTTTACCAACTAACCTATGTGTGCCGATAATAATGTCGGTTTTGCCAGAAACCAAGTTTTCCAGCGTTTCTTTTTGTTGTTTTGCCGAACGGAGACGACAGATATAATCGACATTACAGGGAAAATTTTTCAATCGCGTTGAGAATGTCTTATAATGTTGTAAGGCAAGAATTGTGGTAGGAACAAGGACTGCCACCTGTTTCCCGTCGGCAACGGCTTTGAAAGCAGCTCTGATAGCGATTTCCGTCTTGCCAAATCCCACGTCGCCACAAACGAGCATATCCATAGGATACAGGGCTTCCATACACGCTTTCACCTTTTCGGTGGCGGTAACTTGGTCGGGAGTGTCCTCAAAGAAAAACGACGCTTCCAACTCGTGTTGCATAAACGTGTCGGGTGAAAACTGGAAACCCTGCTGTGCCTTGCGTTCCGCATAGAGAGCAATCAAATCCTTGGCAATGTCCTTGACGTGTTTTTTAGTCTTTTGCTTGGTGTTTTGCCAGACGGCGGAACCCAATTTATGCAACGTCGGAGTGACTCCCTCCTTGCCTCGATATTTTGAAATTTTATGAAGCCCGTTTATGTTGACATACACCAAATCGTTGTCGCGATACACGAGTTTTACCGCCTCCTGTACGTTGCCGTTGTTGACGATTCGTTCCAAGCCGGCAAATTTCCCTATACCAAAATCAATATGTACGACAAAATCGCCTGGATTGAGTTCCTTCAGGTCTTGAATGGTGAGGCTTTCCGACGAGATTACTTTCTTTTGTCGTGCGTGGGCGTGGTAACGTTCAAAAATTTCGTGGTCGGTATAGCAACAAATGCGCGTGTCGTGGTCAATAAAACCACCTGATAATGAAGTGATTACCGAAGTAAGTCTTACGTTAGGATTTATTTCGGAAAAAATCTCTTGTATTCGTTCAAATTGTTGTTGTCCTTGGCTTATAAAATAATTGGTATATCCATCCTCTTGATTTTGAACCAATTGCTCACCAAAAAGTTGGAATTTGCGGTTGATTTTCGGGTGTGGAGCCGTATGGCATTCATATATGATTGCTTCGGGATACGATGAGGTGGAAGAAATTTCACACAATTTCGCTTTTTCTGCAAACGTGGTAAACGAATCAATGGGTAATATCTGTGCTAAATTCTTTGCCTTTTCCTCGTCGGCTTTGAAAATTTTTTCGGTCTGAGCGGCAAGTTTTTCCAATCGGCTCACCGTTTCGGTTATGCTTTTACAAAATACGATAGGTGATTGTAAGTAACTGAAAATGGGCGTGTAAGCAACGTTTTTCCGCATTCCCTGAATATCGGGAATTATGTTGATTTCGTCAACGGTTTCTACCGAAAGTTGGTCATCAACATTGAAAGTGCGAATACTTTCTATTTCGTCGCCGAAAAAGTCCAAACGATAAGGAAGGTCGTTTGAGAAACTATAAATGTCGATGATACTACCTCTGACGGAAAATTGTCCGGGAACAGTTACAAAATCAACACGCTCAAAACCAAATTCGTACAAAATGTCATTGATAAATTGCGTATCTACTTGTTCGCCTTTGTGTAAAACGTGAACTTTCTGTTGAAATTCCTTTTGCGAAATGACTTGTTCCACCACGGCTTCGGGATAGGTTACAAGTATGTGCGGAAAATCGTGTTTGCTCAATTGTTCCAAGGCCTCGGTACGAAGCAACATATTGGATTTGTCCAGTTGCTCGTATTGCAACGTGCGTTTGTATGACGAAGGGAACAAAAGGGAATATTTTGCTCCCAAGATACTTGTCAAATCGTCCAATGCGTCTGATGCTTCGTCGGCATCGGGCAAGAGCAACAGAATATCTTTCTTGAAATGATTAAATAAATGTGCGATGAAAAACATTGGCTCGGAGCCATTTAACCCTCGCAACAATCCCTTAAACGTGGGGTTGCCTACAATGTCTTTCCGTAATTGTTGCAGTTGCGGATGTGTGAGAAATATCTGGGAAAAATCTTGGAAATTCACAACTACATAAAGTTTTCAGCGTCCTTTTTCAGAATGCTTAAAGCGTTTTGTATCGGATTGATTTGTTGTGTAATCGTTTGTGTGAGAATCGCTTCGCTCAAATTGGTAGCCGGAGCTCCTGCCGCAATTTTCGATGCTTCTTCGTTTATCAGTCGCACCAGACTGTCTTTTGCAAGTTTCACGGCGTTCCACGACTCTTGCGAGACGTAGATTTGTTGCGAAAGATTATGTTCAAATTCGGCACGAACGGTAATGAGCAACTCTTGATGAAGCAGTCCAGCCGTCATTTGCGGAGTCATAACGCGAAGCAACATAGATTCGGGTTTTATGCGTTCCAACAAAAGTACAAGGCGTTCGTATGCCTGAATGCGCAATGGAATGGTGATTTTTGCATTCTCGATTTTTTGTTCGGATTCACGCTTTTTATTTTCGTTTTCCCAAAAAGACTTCATGAACTCGTTGGCTTCGTCTGCCTTCTTTTGATAGTCATTGAGCACTTTCTTTCTCAAGATCAAAACCAGACAAAGCACTGCTACTGCGAGCAACGCTATCGTTAATGTCATTAAAAAAGCCATCATATTCTTTTATTTTACAAGAGTTAATTCATCTAATAAATATCCTGCGTTTGCAAATTTATCAATAATAAATAAAACGTAGCGTACGTCAACGGCGATTGTGCGTTGCAATTTCGGTTCATAGATTATGTCGCCGCTCATTGCTTCCCAGTTCCCGTCGAACGCCAAACCAATCAGTTCGCCATTTGCATTCATCACTGGACTTCCGGAATTTCCGCCAGTAATGTCGTTGTTCGTTATGAAACATACGGGCATTTCGCCGTTTTTGTCGGCGTATTGTCCGAAATCTTTTGCGTTATACAATTCCTCCAACTTTTCGGGAACTTGAAATTCGGGATTCGACTCGTCTTTCTTTTCCATCACGCCCTTCAACGTCGTATAATAATGATAAGAAACGCCATCTTTGGGTTCATAACTGCCAACGCTTCCGTATGTCAAGCGAATCGTGGAATTTGCATCAGGATAAAATAATGAATCGGGATACATTTGCATAATGGCATCGACGTACAAGGTCTTTGCCGAATCTACGGCAGAATTGGCAAGAGCATCTTTTAACGCAAAATACTCGCTAATTGAATAGCGAAGTAAGTCGAACATCGGGTCGGAAACGAATTTCTTGTAATTTTCAGGTTTTTCAAGAAACTGATAGAATCGGTTTTCGTCGGTGAAAATTGATTTTGACCACACTGCATCGGCATACTTGGCAACATCGCCCTTGTATTTTTTCATTAAGGAAAAATTCTTGTTCCGATACAAAGGATAATTCATATTGTACCACGCAGCGTAAGTAAGTTCAATAAATTGCGCTTTATCAACCGAGGCATCGTAATCTTTGAAGAATTTCTTTGCGGCATCTTTTTTCTCAACTTGCATTTGCTTGATAATCACCGGGTCACGAGTTTCCAATGCGTCAAGAATATCAATACAGTCGTACATAAACATCAAAGATTCCACAATGTTGAGGATTCCGATGTTTAACATTACAAGACGAGCATTATCCAAACAATAGTCGGCATAATGATTTGACATAGTTTCAATCATTTTTCCATATTTTTCGACACGTGCAGAATCTTTTTCTATCCACGATTTCAAAGAATCCTCCAGCTGATATTTCTTTGCAACCACGTCCAAATCCTTGATTCCTTTGTTTTGACCAATGCTATATTTCCAATAGTTGCTCATTGAATCATATTTCGAGGCATATTTTATACGAATCAAGCTGTCGGCATTCATATATCTTTTAAAGGTATTCAGCGAAATATCGCCAATCAATTTCACGGTGGCGTTGTTTAGTTGTTGGAAATACTTAATATCGTCGGCCGAACGGTAACGGTCGGTAGAGCCAGGGAAGCCCATCACCATTGCATAATCGCCTTCTTCAACGCCTTTCAAAGAAACTGGCAAGAAATGTTTCGGAGAAAGCGGTTTGTTCTTAGCCGAATACTCGGCTGGCATACCCGATTCGTCGGTATAGACGCGAAGAACGCAGAAATCACCCGTTTGACGAGGCCAAATCCAGTTGTCGGTTTCGTCACCGAATTTTCCGATTGTACGAGGAGGCGCACCTACCAAGCGAACATCCTTGAATGTTTCATATACAAACAGAAAATATTGGTTCCCCTCGAAAAATGACTTTACCGAAGCTCCGTAGGAACACGTGTCGGTAACGCTGGCAATAATTTTTTCAAAAATCGATTTCGACGATGCAGAGATTTCTTTCTCATTGTCATCGTCGTACACAGCGGCTGTGTCTTTCAGATTTTTTTCGTTCAATCCCGCCAGAACTCGTTCGGTCACGTCATACATGGCAACCACGCGTGTAGCCAAAATGCCTTCGTTTGGCAACTCCTCGTCGGCGTTCATTGCCCAGAAACCGTTGTCAATATAATTATTGGTAATGCTCGTGTGTTTCTGAATCATTTCGAAACCGCAGTGATAATTGGTAAAAACCAATCCTTGTGGCGAAACGAGTTCCGACGTACAAAAGAAATTATACTGGCGATCGGCTTCGGAAAGACCTAAAATAGCGTCTTTCAGAGACGAGTTATTAATATCGTAGATTTGTTGAGGCGTAAGTTTGCACCCTTTTTCCTGTATGCCCAATTTGTCAAGCATATTGAGCAACCACATGCCTTCGTCGGCAAAAATTGGATTCAAACAAAACAGAAAACCAAGAGCTAAAAAAATTTTTTTCATTGTATAAGTAATTTTTAGTGTGAGAACGTAATTTGTTGTGCCTTTCGTATATCGGAAACGATTCCGTTGTCGTAAACGCACGTTCCGTTAAGAAATGTTTTTTCAACCATTGAGGAGAATGTTGTCCCCTCCAAAGGCGACCAACCACATTTATAAAGAATAGAATCTTTGGAAACGGTTGTTTTTTGTGATTCGTCAATAATCACAATATCGGCGAAATAATTCTTGCGAATATACCCACGTTGCTGAATACCAAAGAGTTCTGCTGGATTATGACACATTTTCTGTACGATAAGCGGCAAGGAAACAACGCCTTGTTTGTATAATTCCAACATAACCAGCAACGAATGTTGCACCAAAGGCATACCCGAAGCTGATTTTGTATATGGTCGAAGTTTTTCATCAAGTGTGTGAGGAGCATGGTCGGTGGCAATAATGTCGATTTTCCCGTCAACCAGTGCCTGGCGTAGTGCCGTTCTGTCGCGTTCCGTCTTGATGGCAGGGTTACATTTTATCAATGCACCTTTTTCGTTATAATTTTCATCGGTAAACCAGAGGTGATGAACGCAAACTTCGGCGGTGATTCGTTTGTTTCGCAATTCGTCACTCGAAAACAAATCCATTTCTTCGGCCGTAGAAAGATGTAACACATGGAGTTGCGTGTCGCATTGCTGTGCCAAGTCGATAGCTTTTTTTGTGGATTTGTAGCATGCCTCGTTGCTACGAACTTTTGGATGACAATAAAATGGAATCTCATCACCATACTTTTGCTGATAGAGAGCAAGATTCGCCTTTATGGTCGCTTCGTCCTCGCAGTGGACGGCAACAGGTATCTTCGATTCCGAAAAGATTTGTTTGAGCGTTGTTTCGTCGTCAACCAACATATTTCCTGTGCTGGAGCCCATGAAAACTTTCAGACCACAGGCGAGCTTTGTGTCTAACGCACGAATTTGGTCAATGTTAGTGTTCGTTGCACCGAAATAAAAAGCATAATTGGCAAACGCCGTTTCGGAAGCGATTGCAAGTTTCTGTTCCAAATTTTCAATCGTTGTCGTTTGTGGTGCCACGTTTGGCATATCCATAAACGTTGTAACGCCACCCGCCAAAGCTGCACGCGATTCTGTCGCCATTGTCGCCTTGTGTGTCAGTCCAGGTTCTCGAAAATGAACTTGGTCGTCGATAACGCCAGGAATAATGAGTTTTCCAGTGCAATCAATCACTTCGGCGTTTTGCAAAAGAGCAGAAGGAACTTCGCCTTGAAAGATTTCTGTAATATATTGATTATCAATCAGGATACTACCTTGAAATTCTTTGCCTTCGTTTATAATATGTCCGTTGTAAAGCAGTGTAGCCATATTATTCAAAGAGCGAATTGATGAAATCTTTTTTATTGAAGAATTGCAAGTCGTCGATTCCTTCGCCTACGCCGATATATTTTACCGGAATTTTGAACTGGTCGGAAATGCCAATCACAACGCCACCTTTGGCTGTACCGTCTAATTTCGTGAGAGCCAGTGCGTTGACTTCGGTCGCTTTAGTAAATTGCTTTGCCTGTTCAAACGCATTTTGACCTGTGGAAGCGTCGAGCACCAACAAAATTTCGTGCGGAGCTTCGGGAATCAGTTTTTGCATCACCCGTTTGATTTTGGTCAGCTCGTTCATCAAATTCACTTTATTGTGCAAGCGACCAGCCGTATCGATTATCACCACGTCGGCATCGTTTGCTATTGCCGAATTGAGCGTGTCGAACGCAACAGAAGCAGGGTCAGAACCCATTTGCTGTTTGATGAGGGGAACATCAACACGATTTGCCCATACTTCCAATTGTTCTATTGCAGCAGCGCGGAATGTATCGGCAGCGCCAAGATAGACTTTTTTGCCAGCCGCCTTGAATTTTGCCGCCAATTTCCCGATTGTCGTCGTTTTGCCAACGCCGTTTACACCCACTACCATAATTACGTAGGGTTTTGTATGAACGTCAAGGAAATTTTCAGAAATGTCGTTATCGTTTTCGGCAAGCAAGTTCATAATCTCCTCGCGGAGAATAGTTTGCAGTTCTTCGGTGCCAATGAATTTGTCACGAGCAACTCTGTCTTGAATCCGTTCAATAATGCGAATGGTGGTATCAACTCCTACATCGGAAGTGATAAGAATTTCCTCCAAGTTGTCGAGCACATCGTCGTCAACCGTTGATTTTCCAGCAATCAAACGAGTGATTTTTTTCAAAACCGACTCTTTGGTTTTTTCCAAACCTTTGTCAAGTGCCTCTTTTTGACTGCTACCTTTAAAAAAGTCAAATAAACCCATCGCATTTAATTTTCGGCAAGTTACAATATTTTTATGGAATATGATATTGTAAGGGGTTTTAAAAATTTTTCAGGAAAGTTCTCTGTCATCGAAAAAAACATGTTTGAATTTCACAAGATTAAAGTAAATAATATCAAAATCATCTATGTTCTAGTGATATATTTTTATATTTTCATTTATAAAAAAATGAATTTTTGGATTATTCTTCTTATTATTGTAAGTGTGGTGGTAACTATCTCTACTATTATTAAGAATTGGGATGATATTGTTGATGTCTTAGGTTCTTTATTTAGAATCGTGTGTATAATAATATGTATAATATCCGTGCTGGCTTTTGGGGTGTGGTTTTTAGCGCTTTAAAGGTTAAGAAAATCTAAAGTCCTTTATATAAAGAAAAAATCATTTTTGCAAAGGGGGAGTTTATTCGTTCCTATTTCTTATATTTTTTCTTATTGCAATCATATCTTCGAGATTTTTTGTAATTTTGTTAAATTTTCGTGGTATGGATAGCAGAGTGCAATCGGTAAAACTTAATTTGGGAATTATAGGTAATTCTCCACGCTTGAATAATGCTGTGGAGATAGCTCTGCAAATTGCGCCAACAAACCTTTCGGTGCTCATTGAGGGGGAAAGCGGCGTTGGGAAAGAGGCCTTTTCGCAGATTATTCATAAAAATAGTCTTCGCAAGGATAAACCATACATTGCCATAAATTGTGGAGCCATTCCCGAAGGTACGATTGATTCTGAATTGTTCGGTCACGTAAAAGGGTCGTTTACTGGTGCCGCTGGTGACCGCAAGGGATATTTTGAAACGGTAAACGGAGGCACAATATTCCTTGATGAGGTGGGCGAATTGCCCAAACCAACGCAGGCACGACTTCTTCGCGTTCTTGAATCGGGAGAATTTATTCCTGTCGGTTCGTCGAAAGTGCAAAAAACCGACGTGCGTATTGTTGCTGCAACAAATGTCAATTTACAAGAAGCTATCAAATCAGGAAAATTCCGAGAAGATTTATACTATCGACTCAACACCGTTCCCATTGCTATTCCGCCACTGCGGGAACGACAAGATGACATTTACGTTCTCTTTAGAAAATTTGCGAACGATACGGCTGAAAAATACCATAGACCTCGAATTGACTTAGATTCCACGAGCAAAGAAATGCTCTTGACCTATCGCTGGCCAGGAAATATCCGTCAATTGAAAAACATTTCCGAACAACTCGCAATGCTGGAAAATGGTCCGATTATCAATGCGGAAACGCTTAAAAAATATCTTCCTGATTATGGAGAAACGCGCCTTCCTGCCATAAATCCGTCTGCTGCGGAAGCAACCTACGCTTCGGAGAGGGAAATTCTTTTCAAACTGATGTTTGATATGAAAAAGGATATGAACGACTTGAAGAAACTGGTGAACGATATGATTCAAAATGGCGGACAATACACCACCGTTATCGAAAATCACTCGAACGACGACAAGTTCTTCAACGAAACAATGATGGATATCGAGTCAGAAGGAAATGCTCCTATCAACATTGTTACGCCTGTTCAACAACATCAGCCATCTCCAAGAGATAATTCACATATTATTGATACACAAGAAATTACCGAAGAATCTCTTTCGCTATCCAACAACGAAGTCGCTTTCATAAAAAAAGCGTTACAAAAATACAATGGCAAGCGAAAATTGGCGGCGAAGGAACTTGGCATATCAGAACGAACATTATATCGGAAAATTAAAGAATACAATATAGAGTGAGAAAACTATTTTTATATATAATCATATTGGTATGTACGGTGCGCTGTTCCGTGAACTACTCTCTTTCGGGAGCTTCTATCTCGCCAGATGTGAAGACATTTTCTGTCTCGTACATTGCAAACCACGCTGCCAATAAACAGGCCACGTTGAGCGACGTGTTCACCGAGGGGCTCAAAGACAAGTTCCGTTCCGATGCGGGTCTTTCGCTCGTCTCGTCAGGTGCCGATTTGCAGTTTTCGGGAAATATAACCGACTATACAACTTCGTATCAAGGCGTTACTGCAAGTCAGTTGGCTGCACAAACGCGACTGACAATTGCTGTGAAAATAAAATTCGTCAACAAAAACGACGAAAAACAAAACTACGAGAAACGATTTTCTGCATATCGCGATTTTGATGCGACTGAGAGTTTGTCAAACGTGGAGGACGCTTTGATTGCGGAAATATCGGAAGAAATTATTGAATCCATTTTTATGGAAAGTGTTGCAAACTGGTAAACAATAGGAATATGAATAAGAAACAACTGAAACAGTATTTGGACCATCCAGAACTTTTGTCGGCAGGCGACACAAAGAAACTTGCTGATTTGGTTGACGATTATCCATATTTCCAAACGGCGCGAATGCTTTATGCCAAAGGTTTGCAAAACGCTGAATCTGATAAATTTAATTCCGTCATAGAACTGGCGGCAACATACGCTGTCGATAGAAAGAAATTGTTTGCCTTTATTCCTATTCCCGACACGACAGAAACAACAGCAACAGAACAAATCGTTGAAGAACCAGAACAAGTCGTTGAAGAAACTGAACAAGTCGCGGAAGAAATTCAGGAAGAGGAAACTCCAATCGTCGAAAAACAAACTACCGACGTTACCGACCTTACTGCAGAAGTTACAATTACCGAGCAAGTTGAAGAAGTTGTAGAGCAAGCAGAACAAGTCGTTGAAGAAACGGAACAAGTCACAGAAGAAGTTCTGGAAGAGGAAACTCCAATCGTCGAAGAACAAACTACCGACGTTACAGACCTTACCGCAGAAGCTACAACTACCGAACAAGTTCAAGCAGTTGTAGAGCAAGCAGAACAAGTCGTTGAAGAAACGGAACAAGTCACAGAAGAAGTTCTGGAAGAGGAAACTCCAATCGTCGAAGAACAAACTACCGACATTACC
>JAGCOW010000009.1 GCA_017642535.1 Bacteroidales bacterium
AAAAATGCTATGCTAATGGGAAAGGGAATGAATTTACCCTCGGTAAATATTATTCAGTTGCTTCATCAAGCCGATTTGCGACGGCATGTTTTTCAAAATATAAAGATGAAATTAAGCCTATAGATGAAATAACCATTGATAATCAAGGATATGCTTGTAAAGTAGTCACTTTTGAGAAAAATTTAGAGATTTCATCAAAATCAAATGAAGTAATATCCTATCCTCAAATGGATGTTTTTTTAGAGGCGAATGATGAATTATTTTTCATTGAAGTAAAATGCCATGAAATTTTTTATGATCACAGTAAGATTGAATTGAACAAGAAGTATAGGAACGTGGATATACCACTATTAGATGAAAAATCTAAAACTGAATTTATTAGTAAAGCACTTTCCGCAAAAGATTTTGGTTGCGAATTAAAAACTTCTCATTTTGATTTCAAGCAGTTTCTATGTCATTTAATGGGCATTCAATCTTTTGATAATAAAGGGAAGAAAATCCATTTCTATTATTTGTTCTACAAAAACGAGAGTTTTGAAAAAGGCGAAAATTCAAAAATTTACAAAGAACTGGAAGATGAGATGAATATCATTTTCAAAAAATATAAAGAGAAATATCCGAAGATTGATTTTGGATATTTTTACAACTCATCATTTGATACAATAAAGGGAATCAACTGCAAAAATTGTGGTTTCGACAAAACAGCCAACCATAATTCTTAACTCTTAATTTTTAATTATTTCATTCTTTCACCTCAAATTTAACAAAATTCCCATTCTCTTTTTCAAAAATCATACTTTTTGTAACGATTTTTTTCTTCAATTCGGAAGAAATTGGCAATGAGGCGAAATCGGTATCTGCTTCTTTATGAATGGGAATTATCGCCAACGACGGATTTACAAGATTGCACACTTCGGCAAGGGTTTTGCAAGAAGCATGTCCCGATGTATGCAACTCTTTAAGATGCCATTTGTATTTATGCACAAAATCATACGTTGACTGCTTGAAAGCCGAATGTGTTGGGGCAATATAACCTTTGAATTGCGAATAAATGAAAACTGTTTCGTTCAGGTCGATATGCGGAACAATCTCGGCGAGATATTTTTCGAACGTTTCCGTATTACGCACCAACATGGTAAAGCCGTTTTTCACCATATTGGGCAAGAAATCTTTATTATATACTTTAAATATTATGTCTGAATAAATTCCATTCAGATTATTTTTAATATTCAAAATTTGATCTCCCTGATATGCGTCGGTAACAAACCAACGGGGATAATCCGAATCCCGCCGATTGCGCTGGTGCTTTGTTGCTTGAAACATAGAGACGAATCTGTCAACGTCGGTAGATGAACACAGCACAAAAGCATTCTTATACTGACTCATAAGTGATTTCGTCTCGTTCTGTATATCCCATTCCGAAAGAACTTTCTCGTCCTTACGGGCGAGCATTGTTCCTTCGGTAATAATTACATCAACGTGTTTCGGAACAACATTGACTTTGAGATTTTTCATCAATCCGCCACCCATATAACCATGGTCGCGGAAATCGCCAGTATGGAGAATCGTAACGCCGTCACATTCAATCAAAAACATGTGTGCGTCCGCAGCAGAATGGCTCACAAAATACGGCGTAATGCGAATGTCGCCAACCGTTTCGGTATGTTTTGGTTTATAAATCTTGAAATGCTCCAACGCCTCAAGACTTTTAGTGGCACGTTCTTTCAGACTATCAGCGTGCTGCATGTGTTGTTTAAGCGTTTTAACCATTTTGAGCGACAATGCCCCGATATGCTGCGTAACGCCAGCGCGGTAAATCTCCGACTCAAACGAAATATGGTCGCCATGGTAATGCGTGTAATATACATCGGACACGCCTTCCAGCAGATTCAACACATTTTCGTCCTCATCGTATTTGTCTTGAGCAGGTTTGTCTCCTTCGGGCAAATTATGTCCGAAGTCAATTAAAATTTTGTCACCTTTCGCCGATTGAATTTCCGTAACGCAACCGCCGATTTGATTCGTCCCACGATGAATTGTAATCTTCATACTTCCTCCTATTTTAAAATTTTCTGCAAAAATAAAAACCAGGTGTGCAAAAAGTCGGCACAAGTAAAAATTATTTTCTAAAATCCTGCAAATATCGTGTTACAAAGCATATTGATCTGTTAATAATCTCCACTCCTTTGATGTCACTAATAAACCTTTCAGGTTTAATGCCTCAAACTCCTGCCGATAGCACCACGGCGTCCCATCATAGTATTTATGAATGGAAAACTTTTTCCCTTGGTTGTCCGCCAGTGCTTTAAGTTTCATTGCAAATGAATCAAACAGAAAGATTACTTTTCCCGTGTTTATCCATTCGCCGTTCTCGTTGTGTATCAAATGCGATTCGTCATTTTTTTGTGTTTCCATTATACGTATTCTTTTTGTGGTACATCATTCGTTACAGGTTCCGATTCTTCATCACCATCGTCAGTTGTAGGCGTAGTCAAACGTATTTCTCCGTTTTTCATCGCTTCATCAATCAACAATGTAAGTGGATATATTTCTTCGTCTTCATCGTATATGGGGAATCCACATTCGTCAAAATATTTCATAAAAGCAGAATCAATTCCATATACAGTAGTATATTCACTAAACGAATCTATCTGAAAGTTGAAATCCGGGTCGTCTTTAGGGTTGAAAACTGTGCCGTGACACAAATCCATTCCATAAATCAGAAATGGCTCCGCGCCGTTCGATTTCGCCAACAACCTCATTGTTGAAGAATTGGCATATAAATTCAGCGCATATTCTGTTGAATGTCGGTCGTGAAAATCACGCTCAAAATCTTTCACTACATCACGGAACGTCTTTCCGTCATCTTTTCGTCTGCCCAGCTCGTCATAGTCAGAAGGGACAAAACGATACGTTTCACAAATTTCTTTTTCCATATTTCTTTAACTTAAACCGTTTCTATAATAAACGATTTGCCTATGCAGAAACCCTGCCGAGGTGGAAAATATCTTTGGAAAATTTGGGATGAATTTGGAAATGGATTTCGAACCTTACGGCACGAAATAAGAGGGAAGACAGGGATAATTATTCTACCAATATTTTGTCACTCACGGGACAATTTTCGTCACGCAATATTGGTAAAATTGTGCCGTAGGCACTATATATCGGTAGAAATGATACGGAGATTATTCATTCGTGCCGTTAGGTACGAATAAGAATGAAAAAAGCACGAATGCGAGGTTCATGCTTTGGGAAATAAATGATTGGAGTAAATTAGATTCTACATTTATTCTGTTCCCATTTTTCATGTTTTTCACACCATTTCTGACTATGCCCACCCAAAGCACCTATTTGTCTAGGATGCGCAAGGGGAAGAACATTTATACTACGATTGCCTATGACTATCTTCGAACACTTGCCATAACCGTATTTTTCATCATATTCCCCTAACGATGTATAGTCAACTTTAGCAACTTTATTTAAAAACTGCTTGATGGGTATATCTCCAAGTAAAATCAAAAGATCTGCTTGTGATGCATCTAATTCAGCGAGAATCTCTTCACATCGTTTTTGGTCACAAAAATTAGTTGGTCGAGGACAGATTGTTACGGGATTTAATCCATATTGCTTTATTAAAGGAGTATATTTTTCATTTATCACCTTAAGCTGACTTGGGTTAAGTCTTGTTTCGGGTAACAAATCACATAACCATGCGTCTGCTCTTTTATATCCCAAAGGGGAAAGAATATGTTCATCTAAAACCTTCGCCGATGGACCATTAAGATTCCTTCCTGCTGGTTCAAGCGTACCAAGTTCTTTTGGAATAGATATTCTACTAATAATCTCTTTTGCTTCTGTCGTATTTCCATCCCAGAATATTTTCGGTTCACTAGCCACGGCAAGAGCTTGACAAATGACATTTTTCCCTTGTTTCCATCTTGCATGCACTGCACTGGCATACACACCAAGAACGAAAACTTTTTTGGGTGTTCTATCCTGTTGTACCACAGGATGAAGTATCTGACCAAAAGGATATTGATATTCCATTATTATTTATTTTAAAGTTCAACCTAAAATCCCTCAAATATAACACTTTACCGCTTTCTCCAACTCATCTTTTATTCTTTTTTTGAGTGATTCTGGAGCCAAAACTTTCACTTGGCTGCCACGGCTCATAATTTCGTGAATGAGGTCGGGTGTAATGCAAAGCATATATTCAAATTCGGAATAATCGTCGTTTTTTTCCACCTCTTTCTGCGAATGATGAATGGGCAATGCTCGATAATAGTTCACCAAATGTTTGTCAACTCGCAGACGGACTTTTACAGCTGGCAAATCGCTGTCAACATAAATGCCAACGCTATGGTAATAATACGATTCGGGCGAAAAATCATCGGGATATTCAAACGACTCGTTGGTCACCTGAAGGTTTTTCATTCTGTTTACGGCAAAGTGTCGCAACGCCCCGTGTGTTTCGGAAAATCCCAACACGTACCAATGCTGACGATACAGCCGCATACAATACGGATGAACGATATACGTAGTTGGTGTATCCAATTCGTACGGCAAATAGGTGATTTCAAGTTTATGGTTCTGTTTCATAGCATCGACAAGAAACGACAGGTATTCGCATTTTTCGGGAATCTCCTCATACACAATACGTTCCTTTATCGTTTCCCCCTGCTTAATCAAATTCGACGCGCAAAACGTGTTCAGCAACCACTGACGGCTTCGGTCGGTCTTGAAGTCTTCTACGTTGGAAATAAAGTATTTATAACCATCATGAGGATCACACTCAATAGTCACCTTGAACATTTCCAGAACAGCTTGCTTATACTGCTGAAATGTCCGTTTGGGCAACGAGTAATTCCAATCTCGTTCCCATCGGTCATTGATTTCTTCAAACGTAATCCGCTTTGCCTGAAGCAGCGTGTTCATCAACCAAATATAATGACTGTAATACTCTCCTTTTGACATATTTTTTTAACTTAAAATTTTTGAAAAGTAGTGATTTTAATTTTCAAATTCTCAATTTTTCCAAAAATTTAGACAAAAAAAAGCCCTGCAAATTAGCAGGGCTTTTCAATCGTTTTTATGGAATTGTGTATTACAATTTGTAGATGAAACCAATTGTCATACCACCAACGTTTACAAGATTTGCAGTGTTGCCATTGAATCTTATAGAATTGTTAACCCACTTGTGATCTTTGTTATTTTGATCTTTCGTTACATTATGTGATGCTGTCAAACCAAAGAAATTCAAACCACATTCAAGTGAGAAATTGTCTGAAATAGAATACGTTAACCAAGGAGTTACCGTAAGTCCGAATGATGAAGTTGGATTTGCTTTTGTTTCTGTTCCGTTCACAATTGTCTTACCGTTACCGAATGTAAATGGCACATCTGCTTCAGCCAAAACGCCGAAATTGCCGAATTCAACAAATGTGTAACGAACAAATGGAGTTACACCAAATGTGTTTGATTTCGTGAGGTTATTTTTATCAACTTTTGCTGTTGTCGTTGTTGAGAATGAAGGTGCAATACCAACAGACAATTTTTCATTCAAACCAAAACCAATCTTTGGCGTGATTTGGAATGCATTTGTTTTTGGATCGTCAAGGTCTGTTGTTTTTGTTGGATCCATTGGATCAACTGCTTCTTTCTCAACACCACCAGTGTGTCTTGCTGAAATACTTCCTCCAAACCATAATTGTGCGTTCGAAGTCATTGAGAAGGCGATTACCGCCAATACTGATACTAAAATCTTTTTCATATCGTTTTGTTTTAAAATTAACGCCACAAAAGTAGAATTAATTTTTATAAAAAAAATTTTTTTTCTTCAAAATAGAGTTAATTGCCTTTTTCCCCATCCAAAATGTTTTTTTCCATAAATAATATGAATAAACTTATTCGCCTCGTTCGTCTATTTTTTCAAAAAAATTACAACCAAAATGGTGAACAAATAAAAAAAATCTCTATGTTTGCGTCAACAAAAAGAACAAAATGAAAGTATTGAATAACAATTTTTGGTGGTGGCAAACTTATGACCGAATGTCGTAAGTAGAGAGGCCGTTTCCAAAAACAAAATATAAAGGGGGCTTGTCAATCTTACGACAAGCTCCCTTTTTTTGTTGAATTATGAATCGAAAAAAAATAAAAATATGAAATCATATCAAGTTGACAACAATGGTTACTACGGAGAATTTGGCGGGGCGTACATTCCCGAAATTCTCTACAAAACGGTGGAAGATTTGAAAAAGGCGTATCTTCCTATTATTGAGAGCGATTCGTTCCAAAAGGAATATCGTGCGTTGCTTAAAAATTATGCTGGTCGTCCGTCGTCGCTGTATTTTGCAAACCGCCTGAGCGAAAAATATGGCTGCAAAATTTATTTGAAACGTGAAGACCTGAACCACACGGGTGCCCACAAAATCAACAACGCTCTCGGACAAATTCTGATTGCCAAGGCGATGGGCAAAAAGCGTATCATTGCCGAAACGGGCGCTGGTCAGCACGGTGTGGCAACGGCCACGGTGTGCGCCTTGATGAATATGCCGTGCAGAATTTATATGGGTGCGACCGATGTGAAACGTCAGCACATGAACGTGGAACGTATGAAAATGCTTGGCGCGGAGGTTTTCCCCGTTGAAAGCGGCAATATGACGCTGAAAGATGCCACGAACGAAGCCATCCGCGACTGGTGCTGTCATCCTGCCGATACATTCTATATTATTGGCTCAACGGTTGGTCCACATCCGTATCCCGATATGGTGGCTCGTCTGCAAAGTGTTATCAGCGAGGAAATTAAATATCAACTCAAAGAACAGGAAGGTCGTGAAAATCCTGATTATTTAATCGCCTGCGTTGGTGGCGGAAGCAATGCCGCCGGAACAATTTACCATTATATTGACGACGTTGATGTAAAAATTGTTCTTGCCGAAGCTGGCGGGAAAGGCGTGGATTCTGGCCTCACTGCCGCCACAATTCAATGCGGTACGCTCGGTATCATTCACGGAAGCCGCACGCTCGTTATGCAGACCGAAGATGGTCAGATTGTGGAACCATATTCAATTTCCGCTGGACTTGACTATCCGGGAATCGGTCCTATGCACGCCAATCTTGCTAAACAGCACAGAGCAACGGTTTATGCCGTAAACGACGACGAAGCCGTTCGTGGCGCATACGAACTCACCAAGTTGGAAGGCATCATTCCCGCTCTTGAGTCGGCTCACGCCCTTGGCGTTTTGCCAAAATTGAATTTTAAACCTACCGACGTGGTTGTGCTAACCGTAAGCGGGCGCGGCGACAAGGATTTGGAAACGTATCTCAATTATAAGAAAGAATTAAAATAAAAGATAGAAAGATGAAAAAGTTTAGTTATACTGTTTTTGAAAAACAAATGTTCGGCGACACGTGTACTCCCGTAAGTGTCTATATGCGAATCAGAAATCTCTACACGCAAAGTGCTTTAATGGAATGTTCCGATTACCACAGTTCTGAAAACGGCTGCTCGTATATCGGCGTTCGCCCAATCGCCCACGTTGCCATAGAGCACGGTCTGGGTAAATGCGTCTATCCCGACGGCAGTTTGTACCAACATCCAATCAATGCAAACTATCTTCCGTCGGATATTATCAATGAATTTTTGAACGAATTCAATGTAAACAACGACAAAAATCTGGGACTGTTCGGCTACACGTCGTTCAATTCCGTTCGTTACTTGGAAAACATTGCTGTGAAAGACGAGACACAGGTGAAGAACGATGCACCCGATATGATTTACATTCTTTATAAATATGTCATCACGTTCAATCACTTCGATAACACGATGAGCATCAGCGAACTTGCTGCCGACGGCGAAAAATCGGACATTGAAACGATTGAAAAGGCGATTCAAAAACCGTTTGTGACAAAATATGAATTTCACCATATTGGCGAAACGACCAGCACGCTCACCGACGAGCAGCACAAAGAAAACATTCGTAAGGGAATTGAACATTGCAAGCGCGGCGACGTGTTCCAAATCGTGCTGAGCCGTCGTTTCGTGCAACCTTACGAAGGCGACGACTTCAATGTTTACCGTGCGTTGCGGAGAATCAATCCGTCGCCGTACTTGTTTTACTTTGATTTCGGCGGATTTCGAATCTTTGGTTCGAGCCCCGAAACGCATTGCCGTGTGAAAAACGAAAACGGAAAATTCATTGCATACATTGACCCGATTGCGGGAACGACAAAACGTACCGGCGACGAAGTTCAGGACGCCAAAAATGCAGAATATTTGCGAAACGACCCGAAAGAAAACGCCGAACACGTGATGTTGGTTGACTTGGCACGAAACGACTTGAGCCGTAACTGTCACGACGTTCACGTGGATTTTTACAAAGAACTGCAATATTACAGCCACGTGATTCACTTGGTAAGCCGTGTGAGCGGTACGCTGGACGACGACAAAAATCCTGTCAAGGCGTTTATGGACACGTTCCCCGCAGGAACATTGAGCGGAGCGCCAAAAATCCGTGCTATGCAACTGATTAGCGAATACGAACCGCACAATCGCGGAATGTACGGCGGTTGCGTCGGATTCATTGGTTTCGACGGTTCTTTAAATCAAGCTATTACAATCAGAACATTCGTTTCGAGAAACAATGAATTGTGGTTTCAGGCAGGCGGCGGCATTGTTGCCCAAAGCGACGAAGAATATGAATTGCAAGAAGTTAACAACAAATTAGGTGCATTGCGCAGAGCAATCATACTTGCCGAGGAAGCTTAAAACTGAACGATATGAAAATAGCATTGATTGATAATTACGACAGTTTCACATACAATCTGTACCACTTGTTGAAAGAACTCAACGTGGAAGTGAGCGTGTTCCGAAACGACCAGTTTCAAATGAACGAACTGGAGGCATTTGACAAGATTTTACTCAGTCCCGGACCGGGCATTCCAAAAGAATCGGGCTTGCTGATGGACGTGATTAAGACATACGCCGGCAAGAAACCGATTTTGGGAATTTGCTTGGGAGAACAGGCCATCGGCGAAGCTTTCGGTGGTACGTTGATAAACTTATCCAACGTGTTCCACGGAGTTCAAACACCAACCGATATTGTAAAAGAGGATTATTTGTTCAATAATCTTGACAAGGAAATTCCCGTCGGACGCTATCATTCATGGGTAGTTGACAAGGACTCGCTCCCAGCCGATTTGGAAATTCTTGCGGAAAGCAAGGAAGGGTTTATAATGGCTCTGCGTCACAAGACATACGACGTGCGCGGCATTCAATTCCACCCCGAATCGGTACTTACTCCCGACGGAAAACAAATAATGAAAAACTGGATTTTAAACTAATGTGATATGGAAAATTGTTTAAGAAAAATTGTTGCTCAAGAAACGTTCACACGAAACGAGGCAAAAGAAATAATGCACGAAATTGTTGACCAAAAATATTCCGATATGCAAATCGCCGCAATATTGATGGGCATTCAAACTCGCGGCGTTACCGTTGATGAAATTTTAGGATTACGCGATGGTTTGTTGGAAACTGGCGTTCACACCGATATGAAACCGTATCAGGTGATTGACATTGTCGGTACTGGCGGTGATGGGAAAAATACGTTCAACATCTCAACTTGTTCGTGTTTTGTTGTTGCTGGCGCTGGCTACAAGGTTGCAAAACACGGAAACTACGCCGCTTCGTCGGTGAGTGGTGCGAGCAACGTGCTCGAAGCCCACGGCGTTAAGTTTACAGCCGACAACGATGCGTTAAAACGCAGTTTGGAAGAATGTGGCTTTGTTCACCAACACGCACAATTGTTCGCCAAAGGAATGAAATGGGTTGGTCCTGCCCGAAAAGCACTGGGACAACTGGGAACTCCTTCGTGCTTCAATTTGTTAGGTCCGCTGGTAAATCCCTGCAATCCCGATTATCAGTTGCTTGGAACGGCAAACTTAGACCAACAGAGATTGTATCATCAAGTATATCAACGAATTGGTATAAAATATGGCATTGTAACCAGCATAGACGGCTACGACGAAATTTCGCTTACTGGAAGTTTCAAAATAGTGTATAATGAGGAAGAACACGTCTATCAACCTGAAGAATTTGGCATGCAGGTCATCAATCCTAAGGAAATCTACGGCGGAAGCACGCTGGAAGAAGCAAAGGAGATTTTCGACGCCGTACTGGAAAACAGGTCAACTTTGGCACAAAAGAATGTGGTTCTTATAAACTCCGCATTCGCAATCCACGTGATTGAACAACAAAAGACGTTCAACGAATGTCTGTCGCTTGCAAAAGAATCGCTGGAAAGCGGACGTGCATTGCAATGCTTGAAAAAATACATCGAACTAAATTCGTAAGCTATGGCCGATATTTTGGAGGAAATTGTTGATAATAAGCGTATTGAAGTTGATGCGGCAAAACAAAAACTGCCGTTTTACGAACTTGCCAAACGTGTGGAGCAGTTTTTGACAGAAAATCCGCTGAAACCACGTTCCATGCACGATACGCTGAAGGCAAGCAAATCGGGAATCATTGCGGAATTTAAGCGGAAATCACCTTCGAAAGGATGGATTCACGCCGACGCAGTGCCGACCGACGTGGTGCCGTTGTACGAAAAAAATGGTGCCTCGGCAGCTTCCGTCTTGGTTGACGAAAAGTATTTCGGCGGCTCCAAACACTTCATCGAAATGGTGCGCCCGATGGTTTCTCTTCCAATTTTGTACAAAGAATTTATTGTTGACGAATATCAGTTGTACGAGGCGAAACTTGCCGGTGCCGACACCGTGTTGCTCATTGCGGCTACGCTTTCGGCTCCGATGGTGAAAAAATTGGTGGAAACCGCCCACCAGCTTGGTCTGGAGATTTTGTTCGAGGTTCATTCCGTGTCGGAATTGAGTAAAGTCGTGCCTGAAACCGATATGCTCGGCGTGAACAACCGTCATTTGGGCACGTTCGTCACCGATGTGCAATGGTCGTTTGACATTGCCGACAAACTATCGAAGGATTTTTTGCTCGTGAGTGAAAGCGGCATAGGTAATCCGCAGACTGTGAAAGAATTACGGAATGTTGGCTATAGAGGATTTCTTATCGGAGAATGCTTTATGAAAGAACAAAATCCGGGCGAGGCGTTGAAAACATTTATTCAAGATATAGAGCAATGTTGATAAAAGTGTGCGGAATGCGTGATTCCGAAAATATGAAGGCAATTGCCGGTTTAGACGTGGATTTTATGGGAATGATTTTCTATCCACGTTCAAAGCGCTATGTTTCGGAAGTGCCGTCGTTCCGCCCGTTGCGGCAAAAATTGATTGCGGTGTTTGTGAATGCCGACATTGACGAAATAGCCAAAAGCGTGGAAACTTTTCACTGCGACGGCGTTCAGTTGCACGGCGACGAAACGCCTGAATTTGTATGTTCGTTGAAAACGAAGTGTAATTGCTTGGTTATTAAAGCATTCCAAATTGCAAAAGCCGAAGATTTGCAGAAAACAAGTCAGTACGAAAACTTGTGCGACTATTTTTTGTTCGACACGGCAACGCCTTCGTACGGTGGAAGCGGTGAATCGTTCGACTGGTCGGTACTTGCCGAATACAAAGGTAAAACGCCGTTTTTGTTAAGTGGCGGCATCGGAGCAGAAAGTGTGGAACGAATCAAACAATTTTCGCATCCGCAGTTTGCTGGAATCGATATAAATTCTAAATTTGAAACCAGTCCTGCTGTGAAAGATGTGGAAAAAACAAGAAGGTTTGTAGAAGAATTAAGAATTGTAGAGACGCAATGAATTGCGTCTCATTGAATAAAAATGAACGATTATTAATGTAGAGAAGTGCTATGGTGCGTCTCTACGATAAAAACAAAAGAATATGAACAGAATCAATCAATTATTTAAGACAAAATCAAACAACATTTTGAGTCTTTATTTTTGTGCAGGGGCACCAACGTTGGACGGCACAGTTTCGGTGCTTCAGGCAATGGAACAGAACGGAATCAATATGGTGGAAATTGGCATCCCGTTCAGCGACCCTATGGCCGACGGTCCAGTTATTCAGACGGCGGCAACCAAGGCGTTGCGAAACGGCATGTCGCTGAAACTGTTGTTTTCGCAGTTGAGAGATGTGCGCAAATCGGTAAACATTCCGCTCATTCTGATGGGATATTTGAATCCTGTGATTCAATACGGCTTTGAAAACTTCTGCAAAAAATGCGTCGAAGTCGGTGTTGACGGAATGATTTTGCCCGATTTGCCTTTCAAAGACTATTTGGAAGACTATAAACCTATTGCCGACAAATACGATTTGCGAATCATCATGCTCATCACTCCCGAAACGAGCGAAGAACGTATTCGTTTCATAGACGAACACACCGACGGCTTTATTTATATGGTGTCGTCGGCAGCCACAACAGGGGTACAAAAAACGTTCGACGACCAGAAACAGGCCTACTTCAACCGAGTTCACGCAATGAACCTCCGCAATCCGTTGATGATTGGCTTTGGCATCTCGAACAAACAAACGCTGGAATCGGCACAGGCAAACGCCAACGGGGCTATCATCGGCTCCAAGTTCGTGCAACTGCTCGACGAGGCAAATGGCGATGCGGAAAAGGCAGTGAAGAATTTGTTTGAGTGCTTGGGGAAATAAGGTAATGCTTGAAGGATTCTTATATCTTTACGACACAAGTTTACACATCCACTGGTGGTGCATTTGAGAAAAAAACGAGAATTATGCAATACAAAATCGATTGTTTTCAAAAACAATCATTTTGTCTTTTTGCAAAACAGTCACGAGTTCTTCTGTCAAACGCATTTCGAAGCACATTTTTTCTGCTATTTCAGACAAGTTCAACGGACCATTTTGAAGCAGGCAACGAAGCACTGCCGCACGTTTTTGTCGGAAGGAACCTTCAAACTTGGATTGGACAGTATGCATCTTTGAATACTTATTGAAATTCCCTTGTGTTTTTTTCAGATAAGTACCATAATCCATCAATGCCCAATACCATTTGCGAGGATTATTCGTGTACAACGTTTGTTCTGCCAGGTTTCGCAAAACGGATTCGTCAATTTTCTCGGTTATGCCCTGAAAGAAAGTATAAATCAGTACGGTACGGACATTTGTTTCAAGAAAGACCAACGGCTTATTAAACGCATACACAACAATGGAGGCAGCTGTATTTTCGCCAATTCCCGGGCATTGGACCAACACTTCGGGAGAATCGGGAAACGATGGATATTCCACCAACATTTTCGCTGTTTCGTGCAAGAACCTTGCTCGCCTATTGTATCCCAGTCCCGACCAATGCAACAAAACTTCCTGAAAATCGGCAGAAGCCAAATCTGCTAACGTAGGAAACGCTATTTTGAATTCCTCATATTTCTGCGACACACGAGCAACTTGCGTCTGCTGCAACATGATTTCCGACAATAGAATATTATATGGATGCGTATCGGAACGCCACGGCATTTCACGATACAACTCCTTCCCTTTCGTTAAGACAAGATTTTGAAAATCAGCAATTTGAGACTTACCCAGCCGAAGATTATTCATTGTCGTCCTTTGCAATTCTCCGTGAATGAATATACGATGCAAGAATTCCTACACCCAATATCAACGCAATGATAGACAGCGACATACCAATAGATATATGCACGACATCCATAAGAAGCATTTTCACACCGATAAACAAAAGCAATATGAATAGACTCACCTTCAAATACTCAAATTTATTCATTATCGATGCTAACACGAAATAGAGTGAACGCAGACCAAGAATGGCAAAAATGTTTGACGTGAAAACGATGAATGAATCTGTCGTGACGGAAAATACGGCAGGAATGGAATCAACGGCAAACATTACGTCGGTGGTCTCAATCACCATTAAAACGACAAATAACGGCGTAACTGCCCGTATGCCATCAATATGAGTAAAGAATTTATCTCCTTCGAGCGTGGAACTCACTGGATATATCTTTCTGATTATCTTAATGATAGTGCTTTTATCAGCATCAAATTCATCATCTTTGCCAAACATCATTTTGAGAGCCGAAATAATCAGCAGCACGCCGAACACGTACATTATCCATGAGAACTTGTTTACCAAAGCGGCACCCAGAACAATCATCACGCCACGAAAAACCAAAGCTCCGAGAATACCCCAGAAGAGAACTTCGTGCTGATATTTGGCTGGCACCTTGAAATACGTGAACAACATTACCATAACGAAAATGTTATCCAAACTCAGTGATTTTTCAATCAGCCAGCCCGTAAGATATTGCAGTCCGGCATCGACCCCGTCACCATTGTGTATGATTACGTCAGGCGAAGACGAACGAAGCGAGAACCAATCATATTGGTACGTAAAGAAAATTGCGACAGAAAACAATAACGCACAGCCAACCCACAAAGCTGTCATTTTCAATGCTTCGGAAGTTGATATTTCGTGCGGATTCTTGTTAAATACCCCTAAATCGAGAGCAAGTAAGGCAACAACAATCAGCAGAAATATAATCCATGCAAGAATTGTCATTCTACTGCGATAAATTAGAATCTATAACGAGCAGAGATTGTTGGCCAGAATGCGTCAAAAATGATTCTATCATAGAAATAAACGCCATCACCGAAATACGGTCCTACAACAGGACGAAAATCGGCAGACAACGTCAGCGGGAACCAGAAATTATATTCCAGACCGACAAGTCCGGCTACACCTAAGAAACACCCCAATTCTTCATCTCCGTAGTGATATTTGTTACCCCACACAAGACCCATGCTGCCACCAACACCCAAATACCAATTCCATTCGCCTTCGGGAGACCAATCAGGAGAAGCGATTATCCAGTTATAAATTGCCGATGCCTGAGCACCATTTCCAAAATTCCAAAATCCACCGTCAAACTCCCAGAAATTCACATCGCTCACATTTCGTTGATACGAAACTTCCAACACGTTCGACATACGTAAACCGATTGTTCTATGTTGTGCAAATGCACCGAAAGAACATAAACTCAACAATAAACTTACAATAACTATCTTTTTCATTTTTGAATATATTTTATTTGTTATAATCACGATATGGGATAACGCTTGAATTTCTTGACTTGCTCTTCTTCGTCAAGCTACTCTTGCTCTTACCACGAGAATTCTTAGCATCTTTCTTAACACATCCGAAGACTAAATTACAGCCCATTCTCACACCAACAGAACGAGTATTTGCGGGGAACAAGGCAGCACCCAACAAGTTATCCGAAACCAAATACCATTGGAAACAACCCGGATGAACCGTAAATCCTAATCCTAAGTTGTTGAAATTACCATCCAAGTATGAATAACTAATGGTAGCAGCCGTAAATTTGAACGGCTTGAAGTTTGCCGACAACGTTATTGACGGACGAACTGAATGTGGCAAAAGTTCAAATTTTGCCAATGCACCCAACGACATTCGTTTGGCAACTTTGTATTTTGCACCTAAATAAAATTTCGTTGGCAACCACGTTCTATAATCACCTTCGGTATAAGTTATTTCATCAAAATTACCGACAATGGAATCCAGATTTATGACATTCTCAAAATTACCAGCATCCAAATCGCTCACTTTCACACCTTCAAAACGCATAGAATCTTCGTCATACAAAGAAAAACTTGTCGCATTACGTTTCCAGTCAATAAAACCCAAGTCCTCGATGCTGAGATACCACGACAAGGAACTATTTATGTCGGACGCGAAACCCCAATCCATAGCAAATCCGTAACTACCCGTTGACACGCCATATTGCTTTATCAGACTTCCAACCGACTGGTCGTCAAAACTTTGCATTGAAATATCTTCAACATATCCTTCCTCGTCCAACTTTACTTCGAGAGGAACATTGGTACTCACGGTATATTCCGATTCTACACGCAAGTAATTTGTTTTCTCTGCCGTTGTCAATACCAAATGCGACGAAGTGGTGTGTGCATCGGCAACACCGACCAACATTTTTGCACGGAATCCCAACGAGAATTTCTTTGAAAATTCACGTTTATATCCAATTGCTAATTGATGAAAATCCATGACACTTACTCCAAGTCCTGTGAAGTCGGCTACACGGACAGCATCATTTCCCTTTGCCGCAAATTCAACTAACGAACGAGGCAATCCGAAATTAAAGAACAACCGCTCCGACAAATCGAACGAGACATAAGATTTTTCGCCCGCCTTGAATCCAAAATTCAAGAAATCCAACTGCAATTCCGTACTGAAATTATTTACCTTACGTAATTTTTTCAGGAAATCGTCGAAATTCGCCGTCGGATGCAAAGGCGTAATCAACGAGTCGGCATACTCTCCTTCGCCGTGAAAAATCACATCGTTATAATCAACAGGAATATTGAGCGAAAACATCATCGACGGCGGCAATTGTCCAAACACAGGAATTAGCAAACCACCTACATGAAACTTACAATCTGGCGTTTGTGCAGGATTTATCCACGACGATTGTGGCAGTCGGTCCATAAAATACATTGTATTATCGACCTGTGCTGAAACTTGGAATACAAGCAGCACTGAAAATAATAGAGGTAACAACGTCTTTTTCATCACTTACTTGTATAAATAAATTTACAATCAGCTGCCATATTGAATTTCAGCCCATAATATGAATAGAATATCACAGGATTTCCTCCGTGATTTTCAGTTTCCAAAAATACTTCCAAACGCAACTTGTTGGCTTTTTTGAAATTTTGTAGCAGTTCGCTATCTTTCTCCAACGTAACTTCCGACTCCGTATGTTTTGTCTCGTTACGAGCAACCTTACCCATTCCCGATGTTTTTGCTGATTCCAGCACGATAAATGGCAACGTGCCCAAAACTGGCTGAGCCGCAGTAGTATCCAACAATGAAATTTTCAAGTTAGCATCAATTGGGAACTGATGGTCAGTATTAATGTATAATCGAACTCGTTCGAGACACGATAAATCGTCCAAGTCAGACAAGTCCAAATCAACATCCTCTTGCAGCACGAAATTTTTAGCCGACAAATTCAGTGGCAATTCTATCGAAACGCCCAATTTTGCCTTACCCTTATTCGAAACGCAATTCAAAATAGGCGTACCATCAGGAACATCTGAATTCACATGGAAGATACCTGAATATTCAATTTTATTTGGGAGCATTTTCACAAAATCAACGATGTTTGAGGTCGTTTTATTGATATAAATTCCCGAAGATTCAGGTTTACCTTGTTTCGCCAATTCACACGTAGGTCGCACAACCCGCCATTTATTTTCATGCCCTCCGAACAAATCCACGGAATTACCCTTGTCGTCCTTGCCAACAAGATTCAACTCCAAATCACCTGCAATTCCGACAGGATTATCGTATGTTATATTAACTTTCGGATCATACAGCACCAAAGATTCCACACTCATAAAATCGCCAAGATAATCTTTCAAATCAAAATCCAAGGTCTCACTGAAAATATCTTGGTCAAACTTGCCCAAATCACCTTCAAGATAAGCAAAGAAGAGACTGTCGGTATTGGTAATATCTATTACTATTTTATCCGTATTACAATTAAATTCCAACATACCACCAGTAGTGTGCACCTTGTAATCTATGGTAACTGGCAATGAATTATATGGTTGTTCGGGATTCGTAGTCAAATCAATATTACAACCCGTCATATCCCAATCGTTAGAATATGTAGGATGTTCATTCGTCATCATTGCAGACTTACGAACGGGTGTAACACCTAATGAATCAACCGTAGAAAATATTGCTGTCAATTCTGTCGCAATCTTTATGGTAGATGTTATCTCATAATGGAATTTACCTTTTTCCAGCAATACATTATACAATTTTCGTCCCTGTGCATCTTCATCGTGAACAGTAATCCATTCCAGCCGGGTGTCTTGCAACTCTTGAAGTGGCACTTTTGCTTTTCCTGATATTGCCACCATATCTTCCATTTGGAGTGTTAACAAAAAACCTTCTGTTCCATTCCAATCATTTATTTTTGCATTCTTTGCGTCTGCTATGGTGAAATTCTTAAAACTAAAATAAAAATCGCTATTCAAATATGAATCATCTGCCATAATTGTTCTTTTTTCAGTTCCTTGACTTACCCAATTGGGATACTTTTTAAAATCAAAAGTGCCAAATTCCACCCATTCATTTTGCTCATTATAAGAACCAAGAACAACTTCACAATTAATATTTAAACCCGTTGAATTTCGTAATGTTAGTGTTATTTTTCCCGACTGCAATAAAATATATTCAAAAACATCTTTAATGTTTATTTCCTCACCATACATAGAGTTAAAATATGCCTGCATTATAGGTGGAACATTACCAACTGGATAACGATAATCATCATTTGATGAATGTTTTTCTTCTACATATATAGAATTAGGATTTGCTTGAATCGCATTGTAATAATCCAGATAATCTGCAGAAGAAAAGTTTTTTTCGAGCACGTCATGCAACGTTACATAACCAATCGGAAACGACACATCGGATATTTCAACAGGTTTTAGAGCGACTTCCCTATGATATGGTTTTAGCGTAGGCAAATGCATCACGTCTATCGTACGAGCCGTATCAATCATATAACGAAACTGAACAACCTTGTCGTCGTCATTCGTTCCATATCCCAACGTTTTTTCACTAACATATTCCAACGTATCAGGCCGTTCTTTTGCCAAATTTGCAATCGTCATATCAGCCGTCGCAATAGGCAATGCCAACGAAGGATTCCACTCTATCTGGTCGGAGAACTTTTCTTTCAGCTCAAAGTTATCCTTGACACAAGAAGTCAACGCCAATGCTGTAAAGACAAGCAATGCCGCTATCGTTTGTAAATGTGTTCTTCGCATTATAATTTCAATATGAATCTTTAACGATACAAATATATAAAAAATAGCATAATTGCATATTGAAATGGAAAAGTATATTTTCCCAAAAACATAAGATTTGCCTTTATCATAATAAAAATCCCATCATACGATGTTTTTTTCCATTTAAATTGTATTTTTACCACATATTAATTTTACAGAAATGAACATCAATTTCAACGAAATCAAAATTGAGGAACTCCCCAATTTCAAGGGTGGCGAAAAATTCGCCCGTATGCAGTTTCACGTAGATGAAAACAATAGAATTATGCGTGGTTGTTTGGTTCCCGGTGCTTCAATCGGATTGCACACGCACGAAACCAACAGCGAAATAATGTACTTTCTGCAAGGTTCCGGCAAAGTGCTTTGCGACGGCGAATATTCGCCCGTTACCGTGGGCGACGTTCACTATTGCCCCAAAGGTCACGAACATAGTCTCATCAATTCAGGGACAGAAGATTTAGTATTTTTTGCTGTTGTTCCTGAACACAAATAGAATTAAAAATTAAAAGTTAAGAATTAAGAGTGTCAGAACTTGTAGAAGCTACAGACTCGGAATTACAAGCAGGATTGTATATTTACAGCCATATATTCCAACACAAGTAATCTTCCTCAAGTAACAAATGCTTCTAATTCAATTACGACATCAGGTGTTGTTACGGTAAAAAACACCGACAACATTTTATTTGAAGCGAAAAATATGGTTACATTAGACAAAAATTTTTCGGTAGATTTGGGAGGCTCTTTTGAAATTAATATGGATGGCTGTTTTGAAAATTAAATTTTGTAAAATGAGAAGATTCTTTTTAAACATAGTTTTTTGTTATTCTGTATTGTTTTGTTCTGCACAAAAAATAACGACTGAATATTTCTTTCCTGTTCTTTCAAAATGTACAAACTATGAGAGACAGTATTTGTTTTATATAAATGATTGGCATCTTGAAGATCCAAGTATTGTATATCCCAACCTTACATTATCAAACGCTTTATTTTGGCAAGATGAAACACCATTGGTTGCAACAATAAAAGACGGTAATACAATAACAATTACCTCTTCTGAATATACCGAAGAAGGTGATTATAATGGGACAGGAATCATAACAAAAGATTATCTTTCCTTGGATTATACTATTTCGTGGAATTCGCAGGTTTATGAAACATGCCACATGGAATCCATACCATATATATGCATAGGTTTTTCCTTTGGTTCCGGAAAAATATGGTCATATTTAACAAAAGATAAAAACAACAATATAATCGGAACGACCCAATACAAATACAAGATAAACTATGATGGTCCAGTTGAAATGCCTGTACAGTTAGACAATATATATATAAACAATCATACGTATTTGATATTGCAATCATCTAATGATTGTGGAACTTCTTGGAGTGATATTGGTTACATAAGAGTGGAAGCATCTGCGGACAAAGTCTATTTCTTAAAAAAAGGTGAAAAAAACGAAAAACTTCTTTATGATTTTACCTTAAAAATAGGAGATACGTTTAACGGGAAGACAGTTCTTGATATTGATACTATAGATATAGGACTCTCCAAAAGACCTCGCTTCATTTTCTCCGATGATGTATGGATTAAAGACCTTGGAAGTTTGTACTACCCATATTTTGACAAACCAATCGTCTCGGAATCTCAACAACTTTTGACATCTATACGATATGACCCTGAATTATACCCTCAAACATTTGATTCAGAAACCTATTTGCAATATTTATGGAAAGATTCAAAATACGAAGATTGTTATTATGAACGAACAGCAATAAACAACACTGTAAATCAGCAAATCTCTCTTTCCCCCAACCCCGTAAAAGACTTTCTAACTTTACCTACCGACAACAACGGAATCAAAATTTTCGACTTACAAGGAAGACTTTTGCTGCAACAAAATGTAGGGTTTTCGGCAGAGATAAATGTATCCATGTTACAAACGGGTACGTATGTGCTGGTGGTAAATGGGGAGTCGTATAAGTTTGTGAAAAAATAATTGTTTTTTTTACGTCTTTGTTGATTTTTTTTTACCTTGCGTGTCATTACAAAACACATTCTTAATGTTTTACCAATACTTATCATTATGAAAAAACTTTTTATAGAAATCGCTTGTATTACAAGCGTATTCGTTTTGGCAAGTTGTTCTTCAATGTACATTCCAAGTATGGGAAACGCTCCGCTATTGGACAAAAAAGGCGACGGCCTTGGTGAGCTTTCACTTACCACAAACGCCGTGCAAATGTCTGGCGACTACGCAATCACAGACCATTTGGCTGCGATGGGAAGCGTAAACATCTCTTATGGTAACTTCACCGATTCATACGATATTTATACCAACAAGGGAACCGACTCCACGGCTCTTTCGGAAATGACGCACTGGGGAAAGTTCAACAACAGGCATTATGAAGTTGGTGCTGGCTATTATAATATGTTCAACAAAGACCACTTCAAGATGGAGGCATTCGGCGGTCTGGGCTTCTGCCACGCAACCGACACCAACGCTCACATTACCAACGGAAGCGAAAAATATGATTCTCGATACACAATGTTGTTCGGTCAGTTAAACACTGGATTCACAACTAAAGTTGTTGATTTCGGATTGGCATTCAGAGTTGCTCCTACATTCCACGCACTGCATTGGGACTGCAACTACGACCCATCGGCGTCAAAAACCAACAGCACTAAGACCGACCATTTCACCATTTGGCATTTCGAGCCACTTCTTTTCTTACGACTTGGCTATGATCATTTTAAAGTGAGCGCAAAAGCGGGCATTTCGTTCATCGGTAACACCAAATCATATCAAGAAACACTTGACAAGATTCCGAACACAATGTATTCGAAAACTACGTTGATGCACTTCTCCATAGGTGCTTGTTACGTTTTCAATACAAATAAATAACGACTGTTACACGAATGAAAACGCTTGTCGTCATTGCTGGGCCAACGGGAGTTGGAAAGACAAAGACGGGCATTCGCATTGCGCAACATTTCAAAACGGAAATCATTTCTGCTGATTCACGGCAGATTTTTATCGAGACAAACATCGGCACTGCCGTCCCCACCCACGAGGAATTGTCGCAAGTACCGCATCACTTGATTCAGACTCGTCACGTGTGGGATTATTACAATGCATGGATGTTTGAGCAAGACGCCCTTGCCATTGCCGACGAAATCTTCAAGACACACGACGTGGCGCTTCTTGTCGGCGGTTCTGGACTATACATTGACGCTGTTTGTAGCGGAATCGACGAAATTCCCGACATAGAGCCGGAACTTCGTGCCAAAGTCAATGAACAATACCTCAACGAAGGCATTGAAAGTCTGCGACAGACGCTCAAATTCTTAGACCCCGATTATTACGAAATAGTTGATATTCAGAATCCGGTGAGATTAAAACGAGCTATTGAAATCTGCATTCAAGCAGGAAAACCATATTCGCAACTACGCAAAGAGCAATCTCGCGAACGTCCGTTCCGAATCATAAAACTTGCCCTCAATCTTCCCCGTGAGGAACTCTATGAAAGAATCAACCGGCGCGTAGATGAGATGGTTGCCGCCGGTTTAGAAGACGAAGTTCGTTCCCTGATTCCTCAAAAAGAATGCATGGCATTGAAAACCGTGGGCTACCGCGAATTTTTCGACTATTTTGACAATCTCACAAGCAAAGAAGAAGCGATTGAGAAAATAAAACAAAACACACGTAAATACGCAAAGAAACAAATTTCGTGGCTCAAGCGTGACGCCAGCGTGCAATGGTTTCCTCCATTCGACGAAGAGAAAATAATTGGTTACATTGAAGAGAAATTGACTTAGATGTTTTGTAATCTAAAAAAAATCAATACTTTTGCACCCGAAATTTTTACTAACAATAATTAATTAAATACAATGGCTGTTAAAATTAGATTAGCAAGACACGGGCGAAAGGCGAGCCCTTTCTATCACATTGTAGCTGCTGATAGCAGAAGGTCACGTGATGGCAAATTTATCGAGAAACTCGGTACGTACAATCCAGTAACAAACCCAGCACAAGTTGAATTAAAATTCGACAGAGCATTATACTGGTTGGAAGTTGGAGCAGAAATGACTGACACTGCTCGTTCAATTCTTCAAAAAGAAGGTGTTTTGTACATGAAACACTTGAAAGGTGGCGTTAAGAAAGGTGCTTTTGACGAGAAAGCATTGGAAGCTAAATTCCAACAATTTAAAGACGCTCAAGCAAAGAAAGACGCTGAATATGCATCAAAATTGAATGCAAAAGCAGCTGATTTCGCAAAGAAAAAATTAGCCGAAGAAGTTGAAATCAACAAACAACGTGAAGCTAAAATCGCTGAGAAAAACGCTGCATTAGCAGCTGCCGAAGAAGCAAAGAAAGCTGAAGAAGCTGCCGCTGCTGCTGAGGAATCAGCTGAAGCAACGACTGACGAAGCTCCTGCTGCCGAAGCTACAGAAACTCCTGCAGAATAGTTGTTTGCTCATAAACAATAAAAAAGGCGTTCATTTTTGGACGCCTTTTTTTATATCTTTGCAGAAATAGCATTTGTATGAACATTCAATCCATTCCATCCTTATCACAATGTGTTGAAGTCGGCACAATCGCCCGTCCTCACGGCAAAAATGGCGAAGTTCTCGTAAACAGTAAAAACATTGTCCAAGAGGATTTCAAAGATTTGCCATACGTGTTTTTCTGCTTGCAAGAACGATTGGTGCCGTTTTTCATACAATCCGTCACACTCAAAAACAATTCCGTATTTATTCAGTTTGAAGATATACAAACGATGGAAAAAGCTGAATTGTATGTTGGCACAAAAATATACATCGAAGCCGACGAGAACGACGCAGAAGACGAGTCCGAGGACTTGAAATTAGAGGGATACACCGTCATCGACGCAACGACAAGAAAAGAAATCGGCGTCATACAAGATGTTATTGCATACTCAATGAATATAGTTCTTGACGTGAAGAAATCCGAAGGAGATTCCGTGCTTCTTCCTTTAGCCGACGAGCTTGTGAAAGAATGCGACGAGACGGGGAAAAAACTTGTGCTAACTATCGCCGAAGGACTTTTAGAAGAATAAAAAAAGCAGTAAGTCTATAAGCCAGATTCTGTTCCTTTGCAGGATTCTATCATTTATCTAACGCAACCTACCCTCCGACTCGGACGAGCAGCCCTCAAACGTCGGTTTACATGGTCTTGCAACTTGTCGGTGGCACATCTATAGGAATCGCTCCCTACAATGGTGGTCTCTTACACCGCCTTCTCACCCTTACCAGATTGCTCTGGCGGTTATTTTCTTCTGCCATACCATACGCTCACGCACATCTGTTTTTTCAACAGGCACAATGCTCTTTGTTGTCCGGACTTTCCTCCCCCTTTCGGGAGCGATAGAACGACCTACTGCATTGCAAAA
>JAGCOW010000010.1 GCA_017642535.1 Bacteroidales bacterium
ATCGGATTGTTTCTTGGCTACGGCGTGAGGAACAGGAAAGAGAGATTAGCAATAATCTCTTTTTTTATTTGCGTTTATTCCATAAAGCAGAGAGCAATTTATCATATTTGGGCGAAAGTGCGATGTCTTTGTTTATCTCAACCAACACAGAGCCTTTAAAAATGTATAGATTTGTCAAGAATTCGTTATTCTCAAATGCTTTTCGTGTTTGATGATACAAATCGTGAAACTGTGGGATAATAGAAAAATTTATCGCTATTCTATTCGCTTGTTTGGCTCCTTCGCTCAATCTTACTGACAATGCACTGCCACCACTTGAGGTTTTGCCTTCAACATAGAATATTTTGTTCCTTTGCCGAATTATGAAATCGGCACTTTTTGTGTTGTGAGGATTTGCGAGCAGAAACACGTCGTAGCCGTTTGCCACAAATTTCTGTGCAATTTGCAGATTATTAGGAGTTTCGCCTGTTTTCAATATTTCGTCATATTGGTTTGTGTATAAGGTGAAAATCTTGTTTTCTGCCAAGGATAACCGTTTCAACTCGGTAAAAGCCGGTTGAGCAACTATCCATTTCAAAACATCAATTTTCTCGCGATTAGTGATAAACGAATAATAATCTTTCAAGGCATTGGTAATTGTAGTTCCCTGATAGGCAATAGGTTTTCCATACTCGGTTGTAGGTTCGCACACGAGTACAATTACATCTTCCGTACGTCCTGGGTACGGTGTTGTTGCTTTCTCATTCATAGTGCGGCAAAGATAGGAATTTATCCAAAACTTTATTACTTTTGCCCACACACATAAAAACGTATATATGAAAAGTCAAAATTGGGCAAGACTGGGAAAAAATCTCACGACATGTATTGTGGTAGTAACAATTGCATTGTTTTTCTATGTTTATAAACCTTCATCTCACGAAGTGGCGGAGTTCCCGTCGGATACTACGACGGCAACCGTCGGAAATATTGCCTTACAGGGCTTGCGCGACACAGTGATAAATCCCAACGAGGCATCGTATGAGGATTTTCTTACCGTTGGATTATCTCCAAAACAGGCAAAAAGTTGCGTGGCATTTGTGAAAAAAGGTGGTCGGTTTTATAAGAAGGAAGATTTGCTGAAAATATACACCATTACGAAGGAGGATTACGAACGTGTACAAAAGTTCATCAATATTAATAATGTGTCGTTCAAGAAAAATAAGACGATAAAGAAAGAAAAAGAACTGAAAAAAGATGTGACACTGGAGAAAATCAGCGTCTTCATAAATTCGTGCGATACTGCTGATTTGATGCATCTGCCCAAAATAGGAGCGTTTCGAGCAAAGAAAATTATAGAGCAGCGCGACAAGTTGGGCGGATTTTATTCGTGCGAGCAGCTCTCCGCGATTTATTCAATGGATTCTGCACTTGTGCAAGAGTTGAAGCCATACATTATAATAGATACTGCCCACATAAAGAAAATCAATCTGAACACTGCCACGTTCAAGGATTTGGTAAAACATCCGCTTATTTCGTACGAGCAAACGAAAGATATTATGAATTACAAAAGAATTGTCGGGACGATAAAAAATGCCGAGGAACTGAGGAAAAACAACATACTTACGACTGACGACTATGAAATTTTAAAATTCTATGTAAAAACATTTTGATAAAAACTTGCTCTTTTTATAAAAGTTTATACATTTGCAGTCCATTTAATAAACATTCTAAATAGGAGAATAATATGATTATCGTACCGGTAAAAGAAGGCGAAAACATTGACAAGGCGCTAAAAAAATTCAAAAGAAAATTTGAAAAAACAGGCGTAGTAAAAGAATTAAGAAACAGACAAGCATTCACAAAACCGTCTGTTATTCGTAGAGAACAAATAATCAAAGCTATCTACAAACAAAAAATGCAATTGTCAGATGAGCAATAATTCCCAAAACGAGGAATTATTGCATTCATTTTTGACCTATCTTGAATTCGAGAAAAAAGGTTCAAAATATACTGTTCTTTCATATAAGAACGATATATTGCATTTTTTTAAGCACATAGGTGACGTAAACCTGAGCGATGTAACATCAAGAGATGTAAGAGCTTGGGTGAGCGTTTTGTCAGAAGAAGGAATTGCCCCACGTTCTATCAATAGAAAACTAACGGCAGTTCGTTCTTTTTTTTATTTTTTACAGCGTCAAGGTAAACTCACTCAGAATGTTGCGAGAAAAGTTCATACTTTGAAAGCAAAAAAAAGGTTGCCTTTTTTTGTTGAAGAAGAAAAAATGACTACCTTGCTAGACAAAATCGAGTTCGCGAATGATTTCGCTGGACTTCGAGATAAAGTGGTCATTGAATTATTGTACACGACGGGAATACGCCGTTCTGAATTGTTGGGTCTGACACCAAAATCTATCGATTGGGCGGAATCAAGTTTGAAAGTTCTCGGAAAAAGAAAGAAGGAGCGAATCATCCCTCTTCTTCCGGAATGTGCAAGTTTGATTAAGGAGTATCTCCAGGAACGAGAGAAAATCTCCCAGTGCGACTTCTTGATAGAAACCGACACAGGAGAGAAACCCTATGCGAATCTTATATATAGGATAGTGCATAAATATCTTGGAGAGGTTACCACGATAGACAAGAAAAGCCCCCACGTCCTGCGACATTCGTTTGCGACACATTTATTAAATAATGGAGCCGATATAAACGACATAAAAGAATTGTTGGGACACGCAAGTCTTGCGGCGACACAAATCTATACACATAATTCATTTGAGAAATTAAAAAAAGTGTATAAACAGGCTCATCCGAGAAATTAAAAATGATTTAATATATATATAAGGTATGGAAATAAAAATTCAATCAGTAGGTTTTAAGGCCGATGCAAAACTACAAAGCTTTGCAACAAAGAAAGTAAACAAACTTGATACGTTTTCAGATGTACTTCAATCGGCAGAAGTTTTCTTCAAATTAATCAACACTCCTTCGGAAGAAAACAAGGAAGTTGAAATCAGTGTAAAAACTCCAGGTAAAGAATTGTTCGCCAAAAAAACGGCGAAATCATTCGAGGAAGCAACCGATTTGGCGACGGATGCACTCCGTAATCAAATAGAAAAAATGAAAGGAAAACAAGAAAAAAAGTAAATTCTTTTGTTTTATAAGAAAAATAACTACATTTGCAGTCCAAATTTTCGGGCAGAGAAAACTGTACGGAATCTGAACAGGCCGATGTAGCTCAGGGGCAGAGCACTTCCTTGGTAAGGAAGAGGTCATGGGTTCAATTCCCATCATCGGCTCTGAATCCGAATTTTTGGAAATGGATTTGAGAAATTTTATATGTTGAATTAATAAAAAAAGTAGAAATGGCAAAAGAAAAGTTTGATAGAACCAAGGATCACGTAAATATTGGTACTATCGGTCACGTTGACCACGGAAAAACAACTTTGACGGCAGCAATTACGACTGTTTTGGCAAAGAAAGGTCTTTCAGAAGTTCGTTCATTCGACCAAATCGATAACGCTCCTGAAGAAAAAGAAAGAGGTATCACAATCAACACTTCTCACGTTGAGTACCAAACAGCAACTCGTCACTATGCACACGTTGACTGTCCGGGACACGCCGACTATGTAAAGAACATGGTTACTGGTGCTGCTCAGATGGATGGTGCTATCTTGGTTGTAGCTGCTACTGACGGTCCAATGCCTCAAACAAAAGAACACGTTCTTTTGGCAAAACAAGTAAACGTACCTCGTATCGTTGTATTCCTTAACAAATGCGATATGGTTGAGGACGAAGAAATGTTCGAACTTGTTGAAATGGAAGTTCGCGAATTGTTGAGCAAATACGATTTCGACGGTGACAACACTCCTATCATCCGTGGTTCTGCACTTGGTGCATTGAACGGTGAAGCAAAATGGGAAGAGAAAATTATGGAATTGATGGATGCTGTTGACAGCTGGATTCCACTTCCTCCACGTGAAATGGATAAACCATTCTTGATGCCAGTAGAAGACATCTTCTCAATCACTGGTCGTGGTACTGTTGCTACAGGTCGTATCGAAAGAGGTGTTGTTCACACAGGTGATGAATTGCAAATCATCGGTTTCGACGCTAACTTGAAAACAACTTGTACAGGTGTTGAAATGTTCCGTAAACTTCTTGATGAAGGTCAAGCAGGTGACAACGTTGGTTTGTTGCTTCGTGGTATCGAAAAAGACCAAATCAAACGTGGTATGGTTATCTGTAAACCAGATTCAATCAAACCTCACAAGAAATTCAAAGCTGAAGTTTACGTATTGACTAAAGAAGAAGGTGGACGTCACACTCCATTCCACAACAAATATCGTCCTCAATTCTACATTAGAACTACAGACGTTACTGGTGAAATCACTCTTCCAGATGGTGTAGAAATGGTTATGCCAGGTGATAACGTAACAATCACTGTAGATCTTCTTTCACACGTAGCTCTTAACGAAGGTCTTCGTTTCGCTATCCGTGAAGGTGGTAGAACAGTAGGTGCTGGTCAAGTAACTGAAATTATTGAATAATAATAGGTAGGTTAATCCAAAGGGGTTGGGCAACCAATCCCTTTATTTAGGGGTATAGCTCAGTTGGTAGAGTAGTGGTCTCCAAAACCATTGGTCGAGGGTTCGAGTCCTTCTGCCCCTGCAAATAAAGAAAGTACAATGGGACTAAAAACATACGTAAAGGAATCGTACAACGAATTGGTGCATAAGACAACATGGCCAACGTGGCCTGAGTTGCAATCAAGTGCCGTTGTCGTGTTAGTTGCAACCTTTATTATTGCACTTATAGTTTTAGTAATGGATTTCTCTTTCTCTTTAATAATGAAAGATGGTATCTACCATTTATTACGCTAATTTATTTGACGATGGCAGAAGTAGGAAAAAAGTGGTACGTCGTTAAGGCGATGAGCGGTAAAGAAAAGAAGGTCCAAGAAAGGATTATGTATGAAATATCACGTAGTCACTTGGAGGACTATGTTTCGCAGGTACTTATCCCAACGGAGAAAGTAGTGCAGGCGAAAAACGGAAAAAAAGTAACAAAAGAAAGAACATATCTTCCTGGTTATGTCTTGATAGAAGCAGTTCTTGAGGCAAACGTGGGAGGAGAAAAAATTAATATTGCGGGAACCATAAACAACATAGACGGAGTTATAGGATTCTTAACGGCTGAACGTCATGGTGGTGCACCTATGCCTTTGCGACTGGCTGAAGTCAATCGTATATTGGGCAAAGTCGACGAACTTGCCGAAAGTGAGGATGAAACTGTAATCTCTTTCGTAGTTGGCGAAGTTGTGAAAGTTACCGACGGACCATTCAACGGTTTCTCAGGAACGGTTGAAAAAGTCAACGATGAAAAGAAGAAACTTTCCGTTGAGGTTAAGGTCTTCGGTAGAAAAACACTACTCGAATTAGGATTTATGCAAGTTGAAAAAGAATCTTAATAAATAATAAAAAAGCATTATGGCAAAAGAAGTAGCAGGTTTAATCAAACTACAGATTAAAGGCGGCGCTGCAAATCCATCACCTCCAGTTGGACCAGCTCTTGGTGCAAAGGGTGTAAACATTATGGATTTCTGTAAGCAGTTCAACGCTAAGACACAGGATCAGGCAGGTAAGGTACTTCCTGTAATCATCACTGTGTATTCAGACAAATCATTTACGTTTGTTGTTAAAACTCCTCCAGTAGCAGTACAGTTGTTGGAAGCAGCAAAAGTAAAGAGTGGTTCTGCTGAACCAAACAGAAAAAAAGTTGCGAGTGTAACTTGGGATCAAGTAAAAGCTATTGCTGAGGCAAAACTTCCTGACTTGAACTGTTTCACAGTTGCTGCAGGTATGGAAATGGTTGCTGGTACGGCACGTAGCATGGGTATAACAGTAGAAGGTGAAAAACCGACTCTCTAAAACGTTTGAAAGATGAAGCTAACAAAAAATAGAAAAATCGCTCTCGAAAAAATAGAGAAAGGTAAGGCCTACACTATTGATGAAGCAGCTAAATTAGTAAAGGAAATTACCACTACTAAATTCGATGCTTCGGTAGATATGGACATTCGCTTGGGTGTTGACCCTAAGAAAGCAAACCAAATGGTACGTGGTGTTGTTACCCTTCCTCACGGAACAGGTAAACAAGTACGTGTATTGGTTCTTTGTACCCCAGATAAAGAAAAAGAAGCTCAAGAAGCAGGAGCAGATTTCTACGGTCTTGACGAATATGTAGAAAAGATCAAAGGTGGTTGGACCGACGTAGATGTTATCATCACTATGCCGACAATCATGGCAAAAATCGGTGCTCTTGGTAAAGTTCTTGGTCCTCGTGGTTTGATGCCAAACCCTAAAAGTGGAACAGTTACTATGGATATAGCAAAAGCTGTAGCAGAAGTAAAAGCTGGTAAAATCGACTTCAAGGTTGACAAGTTCGGTATCATCCATACTTCGATAGGAAAAGCTTCGTTCTCACCTGAAGCTATCGTTGACAATGCGAAAGAATTCGTTAACATGGTTAACAAATTGAAACCAGTGTCTGCGAAGGGAACATACGTAAAAAGCATCTATATTTCTTCTACTATGAGTCCGGGCATTCAAGTAGATACAAAATCATTAATGTAATTGTAAAGCGAGGATTGTTATGGATATAGCACAAAAAAGAGATATAGTTGAAAGTATCGTTAGCAAGATTAACGAGAACGGTCATTTCTACATCGCTGACATCGAAGCATTGAATGCAGAAGAAACTTCAGCACTTCGTAGAAAATGTTTTGAAAACGGTATTGAAATCGTTGTTGTAAAGAATACTCTTTTAAAGAAAGCGTTAGAACAAGTTGAAGGCGATTTCGAAGAACTTTATGGCGTTTTAAAAGGCACGACATCTGTTTTATTCTGTAAGACAGCTAACGTTCCTGCTAAAATGATTAAGGAACTTCGTAAGGCAGGTAAAGAAAAACCTGTACTTAAAGGTGCCTTTGCAGAACAATGTATTTACATTGGCGACGACCAATTGGATACGTTGGCTACTATCAAATCTAAGGCAGAACTTATTGGAGACATCATTACACTTCTTCAATCACCAATGCAACAAGTATTGTCTTCTTTGGAATCAGGAAAGACTACACTTGCTGGCATCGTAAAAACATTATCAGAAAAAGAAAGTAAATAATAATAAAGTAAGTAACAATTTAAATTTTTAAAGTCATGGCAGATTTAAAAGCATTAGCAGAAGAATTAGTAAATCTTAGCGTAAAAGACGTAAAAGAATTAGCTGACATTCTTAAAGAAGAGTACGGTATCGAACCAGCAGCAGCAGCAGTTGCAGTAGCAGCAGCTCCAGCAGCAGGCGGTGCAGCAGCAGCTGAAGAAAAATCAGAATTCGACGTAATTTTGAAATCAGCAGGTGCAGCTAAACTTCAAGTTGTAAAAGTAGTTAAAGAACTTACAGGTCTTGGACTTAAAGAAGCAAAAGATATTTGCGACCAAGCTCCTAAAGCTGTAAAAGAAAAAGTTTCTAAAGACGAAGCTGAAAAAATTAAAGCACAATTAGAAGAAGCTGGAGCAGAAGTTGAACTGAAATAAGATATACTAATCTTATAAATCTCAGGGTTTTAGCTACGAAAAGTGGCTAAAACCTTTTATCATACAAAAAGGTTCAATATATTCAACTGTTCGCGATGAAGACAAAGGAAAGATATAGCTTCTCAAAAATTAAAAACAAATTTGACTATCCTGATTTCTTAGAAATTCAGTTGAAGTCGTTTAACGAGTTCTTCAAAGTAGATTCAACACAGGAAGAACGCAAAAATGAAGGGTTAAGCGAGGTTTTTAACGAAAACTTCCCAATTGCCGATACCCGCAATAATTTCGTATTGGAATTTCTTGATTACCAATTGGATCCACCAAGATATTCAATCGAAGAGTGTCTTGACAGAGGTTTGACATTCAGCATCCCTCTTAAAGCGAAGTTAAAATTATATTGTACAGATCCTGAACATGAGGATTTTGAAACAGTTGTACAAGATGTGTATCTTGGTACAATACCGTTTATGACCCCTCGTGGTACGTTTGTCATAAATGGTGCTGAACGTGTCGTTGTATCTCAATTGCACCGTTCTCCGGGTGTTTTCTTTGGTCAGAGTATCCATACCAATGGTACGAAATTGTATTCTGCCCGTATTATTCCGTTCAAGGGTTCTTGGATTGAATTTGCAACAGATATCAATGGCGTGATGTATGCTTACATCGACCGTAAAAAGAAATTGCCTGTAACAACCTTGTTGCGTGCAATCGGTTTCGAGAGTGATAAGGACATTCTTGAAATTTTTGATTTGGCCGAAGAAGTAAAGGTTACGAAAGCCGGATTGAAAAAGGTTGAAGGTAGAAAACTTGCCGCAAGAGTATTGAAATCATGGATCGAGGACTTCGTAGATGAAGATACCGGTGAGGTTGTGTCAATCGAAAGAAACGAAATAATTGTCGAACGTGAAGTTGTCATAGAAAAAGAACATATCGAAATGATTCTTGAATCTGGACAAAAAACGATTCTTCTTCACAAGGAAGATCAAAATGCTTCTGATTACGACATTATATATAATACATTACAAAAAGACCCTTGTAACTCTGAAAAAGAGGCAATCTTCTATGTATATCGTCAGTTGCGTAATGCTGAAGCTCCAGATGAAACAGCTGCTCGCGATATTATAGACAAATTGTTCTTCTCCGACAAACGTTATGATTTGGGCGAAGTTGGTCGTTATAGAATCAACACCAAATTGTATAGCGATTTGCCAGCAAATGAAGAAAAAGAGACGACAAGAGTGTTGACGAAAAAAGATATTATTGAGATTATCAAATATCTTATCAAATTGATTAATTCAAAGGCCGATGTTGATGATATCGACCACTTGAGCAACCGTCGTGTAAGAACAGTAGGCGAACAGTTGCACAATCAATTTGGTGTTGGTTTGGCTCGTATGGCAAGAACAATTCGTGAAAGAATGAACGTTCGCGACAACGAGGTATTCACTCCAATTGAGTTGATTAACTCTAAGACTTTGTCTTCGGTAATCAATTCATTCTTCGGAACGAACCAACTTTCTCAATTTATGGATCAGACGAACCCGCTTGGTGAAATGACGCACAAACGTCGTTTGTCAGCCCTTGGTCCTGGTGGTCTTTCTCGTGAAAGAGCCGGTTTCGAGGTTCGTGACGTTCACTATACGCACTATGGTCGTCTTTGTCCTATCGAAACTCCAGAAGGTCCGAACATCGGTTTGATTTCGTCTTTGTGTGTGTTCGCACGTGTAAATGAACTTGGTTTCATTGAAACTCCATATCGAAAGGTTAACAACGGAAAGGTTGACTTGTCGAAGGACGGCGTTGTATATTTGAGTGCCGAAGATGAAGACGGTCAAACGATTGCTCAAGCCGATACGGAATTGAAAGCAAATGGTGAGATCGCTAATAATAGAGTGAAAGCTCGTTTGGAAGCTGATTTCCCTATCGTTTCGCCTGAAGAAATTTCGTTGATGGAGGTTGCTCCTAACCAAATCGCTTCTATTGCGGCTTCATTGATTCCGTTCTTGGAACACGACGATGCTAACCGTGCTTTGATGGGGTCTAACATGATGCGCCAGTCAGTTCCTCTATTGAGAGCAGAAGCTCCAATCGTTGGTACGGGTATTGAAAGACAAGTTTGTCAAGATTCTCGTATCCAAGTTATGGCAGAAGGCGACGGTGTTGTAGAATATGTTGATGCTCGCGAAATCCGTGTTCGTTACGATAGAACAGCTGATGAAGATTTCGTAAGTTTCGACAGCAACTTGACCGTATATCCTATTATCAAGTTTAGAAAAACAAACCAGAATACGTGTGTGAACCTTCGTCCAATCGTGGTGAAAGGAGAACGCGTGGTAAAAGGTCAATGTTTGACGGAAGGTTATTCTACTCAAAACGGCGAATTGGCTATAGGACGTAACTTGAAGGTCGCATTCATGCCTTGGAAAGGTTACAACTTTGAGGATGCTATCGTGATTTCAGAAAGAGTCGTTCGTGAAGATATTATGACATCAATTCACATTGATGAGCATATTCTTGAAGTTCGCGACACAAAACGTGGTATTGAGGAATTTACATCCGATATTCCTAACGTAAGCGAAGATGCTATCAAGAATCTTGACGAAAACGGTTTGATTCGCATTGGTGCTACGGTAAAACCTGGCGATATATTGATTGGTAAGATTACTCCAAAAGGTGAATCTGACCCAACTCCGGAAGAAAAATTGTTGCGTGCCATCTTCGGTGAAAAAGCTGGTGATGTGAAAGATGCTTCGTTGAAAGCTCGTCCATCATTGTATGGTACGGTAATCGACAAGAAATTATTCATCCGTAGCGTAAAAGACAGAAAAGCGAAAGCAAACGACAAACCAATTTTGGAAGGTTACAAGAAAGAATATGACGAACAAAGCAAGAAATTGAAAGAAGATCTTGTACAACGTTTGTTCAAGTTAGTCGAAGGCAAAACATCACAAGGTGTGAAAGATTATGCTGGTAACATATTGATACCAAAAGGCAAGAAGTTCACACAACGTGAATTGAGCGACATTGAAGATTACACTGCAGTTGTAACCGAAAAATGGACTACCGATAATGCTAAGAATGACTTGGTTTCTATCTTGCTTCATAATTACTGCAAGAAGCAGAAAGAGTATGAAGGCGAATATAAACGTAAGGAATATGCAATTTCTGTAGGTGATGAATTGCCATCAGGAATCATGCAGTTGGCTAAGGTTTACATCGCTCAAAAACGTAAGTTGAAAGTTGGTGATAAGATGGCTGGTCGTCACGGTAACAAAGGTATTGTTTCACGTATCGTACGCGACGAAGATATGCCGTTCTTGGCTGACGGTAGCATTGTGGATATCGTTTTGAACCCTCTTGGTGTGCCATCTCGTATGAACATCGGGCAGATTTATGAAACTGTTCTTGGTTGGGCTGGTAAGGAATTGGGTAAGAACTATGCAACGCCAATCTTCGATGGTGCTTCTCTTGATGACATCACGAAAGAAACTCGTGAAGCTGATAAAGTTGCTCGCGAAGCTGGTCGTGCAGGTGTTCCTGATTTTGGTAAGACATATCTTTACGATGGTGGTACGGGTGAACGTTTCGACCAACCAGCAACTGTCGGTGTGATTTATATGTTGAAGTTGGGTCACTTGATCGATGACAAGATGCACGCTCGTTCTATCGGTCCATACTCATTGATTACGCAACAACCTCTTGGAGGTAAGGCACAATTTGGTGGTCAGCGTTTTGGTGAAATGGAGGTTTGGGCAATTGAAGCATTCGGTGCGTCAAATGTATTGCAAGAAATTCTTACAATTAAGTCTGATGACGTTATCGGTCGTGCAAAAGCATACGAAGCAATTGTCAAGGGTGAACCATTACCAACTCCTGGATTACCAGAATCATTCAACGTATTGTTGCATGAGTTGAGAGGTTTGAGTCTTAACATCAATTTTGAATAAGCAATAGCAGTATTAAACTTTAAAGTTCATAGAAAATGGCTTTTAGAGAGACAAAAGTAAAAAATAACTTTTCAAAGATAAGTATAAGTCTTGCATCACCTGACGACATTCAATCTCGTTCGAGTGGTGAAGTCTTAAAACCAGAAACTATCAATTACAGAACATACAAGCCAGAAAGAGACGGTTTGTTCTGCGAGAGAATTTTTGGTCCTGTAAAAGACTATGAATGTCACTGCGGTAAATACAAACGTATCCGTTACAAAGGAATCATTTGCGACCGTTGTGGTGTTGAAGTTACAGAAAAGAAAGTACGTCGTGAAAGAAGTGGACATATTAGTTTAATTGTTCCTGTTGCTCACATTTGGTATTTCCGTTCGTTGCCTAACAAAATTGGCTACTTGTTGGGATTACCGACAAAAAAATTGGATCAAGTAATCTATTACGAACGTTACATCGTAGTTCAAGCTGGTGTGTTGGCATCAGAAGGTTTGAACGACTTGGACTTGTTGTCGGAAGAAGAATATCTTGACTGGACAGAAAAATTGCCAAAAGACAACGATGCCAAAGAAAATACCGATCCTACGAAATTCATCGCTATGATGGGTGCCGAGGCATTGGAAGAATTGTTGAAGAGACTTAATCTTGATAAAATCTCTGGCGAACTGAGAGATAAGGCAAGCAAGGAATCTTCTCAACAACGCAAGAACGAAGAATTGAAACGTCTTCAAGTAATTGAGGCATTCCGTGAATCAAGCGGCAAGAATAAACCTGAATGGATGATCTTGAAATGTATTCCTGTGATTCCACCAGAATTGCGTCCTCTTGTTCCTCTTGATGGTGGTCGTTTTGCTACGTCGGATTTGAATGACTTGTATCGTCGTGTCATTATCCGTAACAACCGTTTGAAACGATTGATTGAAATCAAAGCTCCTGAAGTAATCTTACGTAACGAAAAACGTATGTTGCAAGAAGCTGTTGATTCCCTTTTGGATAACTCAAGAAAGACTAACGCTGCAAAAACCGATGCAAACCGCTCATTGAAGTCGTTGAGCGACAGTTTGAAAGGTAAACAAGGTCGTTTCCGTCAAAACTTGCTTGGTAAACGTGTTGACTATTCAGCTCGTTCGGTAATCGTTGTTGGTCCTACATTGAAACTTCACGAATGTGGTATTCCTAAAGGTATGGCTACTGAACTTTACAAACCTTTCATCATCAGAAAATTGATTGAAAGAGGTATCGTAAAGACAGTTAAGTCTGCAAAGAAGATTGTTGATAGAAAAGATGCAGTTATCTGGGATATATTGGAAAATGTAATGAAAGGTCACCCAGTTCTATTGAACCGTGCCCCGACATTGCACCGTCTTGGTATTCAGGCATTCCAACCTAAGATGATTGAAGGAAAGGCAATCCAACTTCACCCACTTGCTTGTACGGCATTCAACGCCGACTTCGATGGTGACCAAATGGCAGTTCACTTGCCTCTTGGTAATGCTGCAGTGCTTGAAGCTCAGATTTTGATGCTTTCTTCTCACAACATCTTGAACCCTGCCAATGGTGCTCCTATCAAGGTGCCTTCACAAGATATGGTCCTTGGTTTGTATTACATCACCAAAGGTATGAAGGGTGCAAAAGGCGAGGGATTGTATTTCTATTCTCCTGAAGAGGCAATTATTGCTTACAACGAAAAGAAAGCCGATCTTCACGCTTTTGTAAGAGTTCCAAGAAGTCTTTGGAGATCTGTTGATGAGGAAAAAGATATAGTAAAACAATACAAAGACGAGAACGACAAACAAAAATGGATTCTTACTACTATTGGTAGAATTATCTTCAATGAAATTGTACCGGAAGAAAGTGGATTCATCAATAAATTGTTGACTAAGAAGTCTTTGCGTGATATCATCACCGACGTATTGAAAGTTGCGGGAACTCCTAAGACTGCCGACTTCCTTGATGATGTAAAGAATATGGGATACCGTATGGCATTCGAAGGATGCTTGTCATTCAAGTTGGATGACGTTGTTATCCCTGATGAAAAATCTACACTTGTTCAAAAAGGTTACGAAGATGTTGAGGAAGTAATGAACAACTATAATATGGGTTTCATTACCAACAACGAACGTTACAACCAAATCATCGATATTTGGACACATACCAATGCCGATTTGACTAACCGAGTGATGGATCGTTTGAAAAACGACCAGGATGGTTTCAACTCTGTATATATGATGTTGGATTCTGGAGCTCGTGGTTCTAAGGAACAGATTCGTCAGTTGTGTGGTATGCGTGGTTTGATGGCAAAACCTCAAAAATCAGGTGCTACGGGAAATGAAATTATTGAAAACCCAATCTTGTCGAACTTCAAGGAAGGTTTGTCAGTGTTGGAATACTTCATCTCTACCCACGGTGCTCGTAAAGGTTTGGCCGATACCGCTTTGAAAACAGCCGATGCTGGTTATTTGACAAGACGTTTGGTTGACGTTTCTCACGATGTGATTATTACAGAAGAAGATTGTGGTACGTTACGTGGTTTGATGGCAACGGCTGTGAAGAACAACGACGAAGTCGTTGAATCATTGTACGACAGAATTCTTGGTAGAACAAGTGTTCACGATATTTATCATCCACAAACAGGTGAATTGATTGTAAAAGCTGGTGAAGAAATTACCGAAGCCATTGCTCAGAAAATCGAGGATTCACCAATAGAACAAATTGAAATCCGTTCGGTATTGACGTGTGAATCACGTAAGGGTGTTTGTGCTAAATGTTACGGACGTAACTTGGCAACAGCAAGAATGGTTCAAAAAGGTGAGGTTGTGGGCGTTATCGCTGCTCAATCAATCGGTGAGCCAGGTACGCAGTTGACTCTTCGTACATTCCACGTGGGTGGTACCGCTTCGAATATCGCAGCCGACTCTTCTTTGGTTTCTAAATACGATGGTATTGTTGAAATTGAAGAATTGAGAACAATCGAAGGCGAGGACGAAAACGGACAAAAAGTTGACATCGTTATCGGTAGTCTTGCTGAATTGAAGATTGTTGACAAAAACACAGGTAGTGTATTGACAACGCAAAACATTCAATACGGTTCTAAATTGATGGTTAAGAATCATACGGAAATCACCAAGGGTACGTTGATTTGTACTTGGGACCCGTACAATGCTTCCATTATTTCGGAATTCTCTGGTAAGATTGCTTTCGAAAACGTTCAAAAAGACGTTACTTACAAGGCAGAGGCCGACGAACAAACTGGTTTCAAGGAAATGGTTATCATAGAATCTAAGGATAGAACTAAGAATCCTATGATTAAGATTCTTGACAAATCGGGTGAAGTTCTTCGTAACTACAACTTGCCAGTAGGTGCTCATATTATTGTAAACGAAGGCGATAAGATTAAATCGGGTCAAATCCTTGTTAAGATTCCACGTGCCGTAGGTAAGTCGGGTGATATCACCGGTGGTCTTCCACGTGTTACTGAATTGTTCGAGGCACGTAACCCGTCAAATCCTGCTATCGTTTCTGAAATTGATGGTAACGTTTCATTCGGTAAAGTCAAGAGAGGTAACCGTGAAGTTATCGTTACTTCAAAAACAGGCGAGGAGAAGAAATATCTTATTCCATTGTCAAAACAAATCCTTGTACAAGAAAACGATTATGTGAAAGCTGGTACAAGTTTGTCTGACGGTTCTATCACCCCATCCGACATCTTGGCTATCTTAGGTCCTACCAAAGTGCAAGAATACATTGTTAACGAGGTACAAGCCGTATATCGTCTGCAAGGTGTGAAAATCAATGATAAGCACTTCGAGGTAATAGTTCGTCAGATGATGAGAAAGGTTGAAATCGAAGACCAAGGCGATAGTAAGTTCCTTGAAGGTGAAATCGTTGACAAATGGGATTTCATGGACGAAAACGACAGAATCTACGACAAGAAAGTTGTTACCGATGCTGGCGACGCTGAAGATTTGTACGTTGGTTCAATGATTACTGTTCGTCAGTTGCGTGACATCAACTCACAATTGAAACGTAAGGATATGAAGACGGTGGAAGTACGTGACGCACGTCCTGCTACTGCAAGCCAGATATTGCAAGGTATTACGAGAGCTTCATTGCAGACTCGTAGTTGGATTTCGGCTTCTTCATTCCAGGAAACGACAAAAGTTCTTAACGAAGCAGCTATCAACGCTAAGGTTGATTACCTTGAAGGTTTGAAGGAAAATGTGATTATTGGTCACAAGATTCCTGCCGGTACAGGTTTGCAAGACTACGATAACTTAATCGTTGGTTCTGAAGAAGAATATGCTTCAATGAAACGAGTTGATTAATATCAACAAGTATAAACAAAAAAGGCAATCCAAACGGATTGCCTTTTTTTATGCATTGAATCTTCATTCTTAATCGAAATTATGCACTTTCGTCGTGTAAATTGCGATATTAGATATTGTATTCTCTTTACTTTTTTTCTACAGCGAAAAAAAGTAACAAAAAACGCCGTCGCCGCCGCATCTTCGCTAAAAATCTTCTCACTCCGCTAAACTCTCGAGAATGGCTCCTACACACAAACCCACGCCGCCAAGCCGAGAGTTTTTAACGTTGCGTTCAAAGATTTTCTAAACGCTCATCTGCGGAGGCGAACCATCGTCGTTTTGTGAAGAATCTTTCTTCTTTGTTTTACTACGATAATCTTTGTTAGCACGACACTCCGACTGAGCCGAGAGGCGTTTAGAAAATCAACGGAGTGAAACGTGAAAGGCGTTGGTGCCTTATGTCGATAATCTATACCATACGATAGTGTGGCACTTCAACGCCTTTAGAGGAACGCAGTTGATTTTTAGCCGAGCGGGTCCGTCGGTGGCTTTTCTTTGGGTTCCGTTTCCATTTGGCATTTTGCTCACGTTCGGCAAAGAAAATAAATTTCCTTTGCTCTCACTTAATCGCAAAATTCTTTTTCCACAAAAAGAAATGGAACAAATATCTGCAAGACGAAAGTGGATAATTCCGTTTTTATCTATTCTTTCACAAACTTATACGATTCTTCATTAACCACCAACACATACATCCCTGCTGGCAGCATAGAGACATTTATCTCTGCCGAATATCCTACGCTTTGTTGCAACCAAAGTTTGCCTTGTAGGTCGAAGATTTTTATTTCGTTATTGTCGGTGGGCAAGGTTAGGGTTAGTTTGTCTTTTACTGGGTTGGGGGAAATGCATAATGCTTGATTCGAATTTTCTCTTATAGAATACGAGGGCATAGCATCTATTATCATCGAAGAGAGAGTAAATAAATCAGGCTCTGTATATTCAAAAACTCCAGTTTCGTAAAGGTAATTAGCAACATCAACAGCACTACCTTCGCTTATGTCAGTACATAGCAATATATACAAATCATTCATACTGTCATCTTTCCCAACAATTGTTGTTTTATGAACAGCAGCATATTGTTCCAACAATGTGTAGTCCGCTTCGTGTTTTAGCTTTACGTAAAGCAGATTAGAAACTTTTATAGTAACATTACCTCCTTCAGCCTCATAGTCAGGTGTTATATATGGTATTTCAAATAAATTTAGAATATCTTTTTGTAATTCTTTTGTCACAACAGCCCAATGTATTGGCGTAAGAGGTTTATTAATATAATTGATACCCAACAATTGTAAAACTCCATTACCTACAACTTTGTCTTTATTGTTTTCCGAAAACAAGAAATTGTCAATTTCCGTGTTTTCCTCATAGCTTATGTAATACGTTTCTCCGATTACTCTCAATGGTATTTTTGTGCCCTCATACCAATAATATGTTTCTTGAGCTGACAATAAAGAAATCAAAAACAAGAACAAGAACGATAAGAATAATTTTTTCATAGTTTAAATTTTAGTTAAAAACACATAAATTTTTGATTATACAAGCAGTATTATTAATAATCTGTTTTTGCTTCAAGTTCTGAGCCTAACTCAACCGTAAACGGACCAGAAATGGTTATAGTTTGGTTTGCTTTTAAAGATAGTTTTGCATTGTTGGAAACATCGACATTGCTTACCATTATTTTACAAGCAGATATAGTTGTATCTGCTTGTATAGAATGGTATTGATAAACCAATTCCCCCGTACATGCCTGTTGTACTGCCGAATAAGCATCCACCAAGCCATAACCAACTTCATTATTCCACAAACCATTATTTCGCCCAACCACATTAGAATAATTATAAATATCTGTTCTAATATGACGAGCCGTACTCTCTATTATATCACAAACGTCTTTTTGAGTTAGAAGTGGATTTTTCGACAACATCAAAGCGGCTATTCCAGCAACGTGTGGGCATGCTGAAGATGTTCCATTAAAATTGTTTACGTAGCCCCCTTGCCAATTCGTAGTACTAATTCCTACTCCTGGAGCAACGACATCTAATTCTGTTCCGTAATTACTTCCCCATCCTGTTTCTCCATCACAAGAATTGGGATTTTTTCGCTCCCCACAAGGTGACATCGCTCCAACTACGAGAATAGAGTCGTTTAAATTCGCCGGATATGAAACGGTATCATTGTTATTTGCTGCCGCAAATACCACCACGCAACCTAATCCATTTCTGCCATTTCTTATTGCATTCATTATGGATGTATTTAATGCGGTGTTTTTTATCTTTGATTCCCATGAATTACTGATAACACTTGCTCCGTTATTCACTGCGAAATCAAATCCATGAGCCAATCCTCTCATCCCATCGACACTTGATAGTAAGAAACTGCTGATTGCCATTAGTTGACAGTTAGGAGCAATACCCGCAACGCCAATATTATTGTTTGTCGCAGCACCTATGACACCAGCACACTTGGTTCCATGATTTCCCACCAAGCCACTTGGAGATGCATTTGCATCACAGTGAAAACTCAAAGGATGTATATTGGGCAAATCGGGATGTGTTTTGTCTATCCCTTCGTCTATTACGGCAACAATTATAGAGGTATCTCCTGTTATTCTATCATTTGCCAGACAAAAATTTATGTCATAACCTGATATACCTCCTGACTGTCCAATGTTTTTTAAGTTCCATTGTGTTGAAAATAAGCTGTCGTTAGGGCAACTTAATTTGATATCTGACATTAAATCTGGTTCTGCATATTCAAATAAATTTGTTTCATAGAAATAATTTGCAGCCTCCAATGCGTTAAATCTATTTGACTTTGAGCAATCCAATATATACAATAAAGGAGTATATTGATCATTTCCAAGAACTGTGGCATTTGTTTCTTTTGCTATTTTCGTTAAAATCTGATAATCTTCACTTTTCTTTAACTTTACATAAAACAAATTCGAAAGACCAATGCAATCACATGTAGTTGATTTATAATTTCGTGTGGAATATACAATATTATAATTTTTATTTATTTCTGGGAACAAAGATGAATCTACTATAGCCCAGCGTGCATTGGAAGGCATACTCTTTTTTATATCTTGAGATAAGTATTCTCCCTGCCTTACTACGTGTGTATTAGACTTATCATTTAAGAAACCATATAACATATTATCCTCATAATATATAAAATACTGTGTTCCATTGGGACTTAGAATTTCCTTTGTCCCTTCGTACCAATAATAGGTCTCTTGAGCAGACAATAGCGAATATGAAGCAACAAACAATATTAATAAATAGATCTTTTTCATAAATGTAAGATTTTTATTCCGTCAACACCATTTGTTTGCTTCCAACCAACTTACCATCGTCAATTTATTCTTTCACAAATTTATACGACTCTCCATTTACCACCAGCACATACGTACCCGCTTGTAACATAGAAACGTTTATCTCTGCCGAAAACCCTACATTTTGTTGCAACAAAAGTTTGCCTTGTAGGTCGAAGATTTTGATTTCGTTTTCGGCATTTGGCAAGGTTAGGGTTAGTTTGTCTTTTACGGGGTTTGGGGAAATCTGTATTTGTTGATTTGCAGTATTGTTTATTGCTGTTCGTTCATAATAGCATTCTTCATAATTTGGATTGTGCAAAATGACATCGTTCCCCTTTTGAACACAAAGAAGCGAGGTTATAAATCGACAACCAGCACATGTACCAGAACTAAAAAATAATGTATCAAAAGTCGGAGAAAAAATAGAACCGACATCTTCCAAGATTATATCAATGTAATAGTATTTATTATCCAAGGGTTCACAGGGTTTTCCATATTCAACATTATCGCAATGCATTAGTCGATAAAATCCCCATCTTGCCTTTTTAACATTATTTATGATAGTGGAGTCCGAAGCAAGTGCTATATCATAGTAGTTTGATTTAATACGACATTCCATATTAATAGAAAAGTCGTAGGCAAGTTTTTCGTCAGTTTCATTTTTTGTGATATAATATACTTTTGCATCTTTTTGTCTAAAATACCCTAATTCATCCCATTTCTTTCCATTATTGGTAGTTCGATACATTTTTTTGTAAGAAACAGTATTGATTATCGTATCTCCATTGTATTTATACGTCGTCGTAACAATAGTGGGTACTTTATATGCCCACATTTCACTGTTTTCCGCTGTCATATATGACCACTGCATATCGTCATCAACAAAAGAGAAATTTTCTTGTGAAAAAGATATTTCGGCAAGAAATACAGTTAATAAGAAGAATAGTATTTTTTTCATACTGGTAACTTTTTGTTTTCAAAGATAGTTAATTTGGCATAAATGGATTTACTACATTGATTTCCCCGAAATTATGGTTAAACACTCCTCCTACGTTAATTATAACATCCGATGGATTAAATATTTCATTTGTTTGCTACCAACCAATTTACCATCGTCAATTTATTCTTTCACAAACTTATACGACTCTCCATTTACCACCAGCACATACGTACCCGTTTGTAACATAGATACATTTATCTCTGCCGAATATCCTACGCTTTGTTGCAACCAAAGTTTGCCTTGTAGGTCGAAGATTTTGATTTCGTTTTCTGCTTGGGACAAGGTTAGGGTTAGTTTGTCTTTTACAAGGTTAGGAGAGAATAACCGCTTTTTGTTATAACCATATATAAAATTAGGAATTATTGAATTTATTTGACACGTTTTATCTTCGCTACTCGGATATGTCATTATACAATTTAAATGTATTTCATCTTTCGTTATTGTTCCTTCTCCTATACAGTCGTAACCGTGTAAATAATCAAGATTTAGAGGTTTTATAACGATTCTGTTAGCATCTGTTATTTTAGCATTTAACGGATAGCTGCTATATGGATCTCCTTTCTGTAATAAAATTATGTACATACTATCTGTTTGTACATTAATTATACCTAATGCATATTCTTGTTCATGAAGGTTATTCTTAACAAAATCACAATTTGATATAACAGAATACTCCGATGAGTATTCTTGCGCAAGAGAGAATAATCCATTTAAATACAAAAAAGAGAGAATGAAAATTTTTTTCATAACCAGATAATTTAATGTTCAAAACATCCGGGTTGCAAGAAATAATAAAACTTTTTTCATAATAAATCATTTAGTCAAACAATGTGTAAATATATGTCCTTTTTTTGATAGTCAAACTTATATAATGAAACTTTCGAAAATATACGAAAAACAAGAATCATAGGTTATATTAAATTTTTTCCGTTATTTTGCTATTGAAATATAGAATTCGGAAAATATGGAAAACAATAACAATCAGCAACAATTGAGCATAGACTTGCCTGCCGAAATAGCAGAAGGCACGTATTCTAATTTGGCAATCATTTCGCATTCAAACACGGAATTCATATTGGATTTTGTGCGTATGATGCCTGGTATGCCGAAGGCAAAGGTTATGTCGCGGGTAATTCTCACTCCCGAACATGCGAAGAAACTTTTGAATGCCTTGCAAGAAAATATCTCAAAATACGAGAAGAACGTGGGTGCTATTAAGCAAAGCGAAAATTTCACAATAAATAACTTTGGCCCAAGTTCGGCTCAAGCATAATCGTATGGAACAGCAAGAAATGATATACGGCACGCACGCCATCTTGGAGGCGTTACGCGACTGCAAACCTATTGACCAAATTTTGATTAAGAAACAATCTGATAATGAGCAGATTCGTGAAATAATCTATTTGGCGAGAAAGCAAAACGTCACCATCAAAAGTGTTCCCATAGAAAAACTAAACCGTCTTACTAAAAAAGCTCATCAGGGAATTATTGCGTTTATGTCGCCAATTGAGTTTCAGGATATAGAGCAAATAGTTCCTTCGTTGTTTGAAAGGGGCGAAACGCCGTTTCTGGTAATTCTCGACCAAGTGTGCGACGTGCGTAATTTTGGTGCTATCACACGTACGTGCGAGTGTATGGGGGTTCATGCAATTATTATTCCGCAGAAAGGTGCTGCACAAATCGGTGCCGATGCGGTGAAGACTTCGGCTGGTGCTTTGTTGAAAATACCCGTTTGTAAGGTTAAGTCATTGAAAGGTGCAATTGCGTTTCTCAAGGATAGTGGCATTCAAATTATGTGTGCTGCCGAGAAATTCTCCAAAAATTGTAATGAAGCTGATTTAACCCAACCGTTGGGTTTGGTTATGGGAGCTGAAGAAGATGGCATTGAGGAATCCATTATTGAAATGGCCGATGGTTGTGTAAAAATTCCTATGAAAGGAGAAATATCGTCATTGAACGTGTCGGCTGCAACTGCAATGTGCGTGTATGAAGTGTGCAGGCAACGGAAATTCTTATAGAGCGAGAATTTTTTTGCAATAAGGCACAATCGATTCGTTTTTCTCAATTTTGATTCCTGTAATTCCTGCTCGTGTTGCGGCCTCTATGTCGCGACTTCCGTCGCCAATGAGGAAGGATTTCTCCCTGTCGATGTCAAATTGTTTTATTGCTTGCTCAATCAGAAGCGTGCCTGGTTTTCGACATTCGCAAGGACCGGAAATTTCTGGGTAATGCGGACAATAATATACGGCGGCTATGTCGATTCCTTGTTTTTTGAGTTCGTCGCACATATATGAGTGAAGTTTTTTCACGTCGTCGTCGGTATAAAGTCCTTTGGCAACACCTGCCTGGTTGGTAATCACAACGAAGATGAAACCTGCGTCACGAAGCATTTTCAGACCTTCAAAAAGTCCGTCGTTGAAACGAAAATCTTCTATTTTGTATGTGTAATACAATGAACCATCGTTGATTACGCCGTCTCGGTCAAGAAAAATAGCTTTGGTCATAAGCAATGAATTTGTAAGTTGTCGTATGCAAGAAAAATATCTGGTGGCAAGGTTTTACTTGTCTTTTCATAAAATCCTATATCGTGGCTGCAATGGGTCAAATAAGCTTGTCTCGGTTTAATTTTTTGAATGACCTCAATTGCCTGCGAAACGTTGAAATGGGAATAATGTTCTCTAAATCGCAATGCGTTAATGACAAGTATATCAACGCCTTCGAGCAGTTTCATTGTCGTTTCGGGAATGAACGAAGCGTCGGTAATGTAGGCGAACTGACCGATTCTATAGCCGAAAATGGGCAAAGTCATATGATTTACTCGCAGTGGCTGTATGGTGATACCTTTGTAAGAAAACGCCTCTTCGGTAATCTCTTGCACGTTCATCATGGGAGCTCCAGGATATGGATGTTCCTTGAAAACGTAGGAATATTCCCGTTTGATTGCCTCAACCACTCGTTGCTCTGCAAAAATGGGAAGTGGTTCGTGTTTCATAAAATTGAAAGGACGAATGTCGTCTAATCCCGCCAGATGGTCTTTGTGTTCGTGGGTGATGAGAATCGCGTCGAGCGAAGTTATGTTGTTCGTAAGCATTTGTTGGCGAAAATCGCAGCCCGCGTCAATCACAAAGTGCACACCGTTTACGTCCAAAAAGAATGCTGTACGCAATCGTTTGTCACGTGCGTCTTGCGAATGGCAAACTGCACAATTGCAACCAATCACGGGAACGCCTTGCGAGGTGCCTGTGCCTAAAAAAATGCCGTTAATTGTGTATCGCTCCATTGTTTTCTTCTTTTTCGGGATATGGAACACGTGCGTGATACATATTTATCAACTTCTCGACAAACACTTTCTTTACCTTGTCAAGGTCGCGAAGCGTGATGTCGGCAAATTCCAACTGTTTGCTTTGAATTTGATTATCGATAATTTTCTGCACTAATTTTTCCACCAATTCGGGTGATGAAAGATTTGCACTTCGCGAAGCCGCTTCAACACCGTCGGCCAACATAATGACAGCCAATTCTTTATTTACGACTTTCGATGTAGGATATTGGAACTTGCTTTCGTCCACGGGTTCACCAGGGTGCATTTTTTTGTATTTGTCAAGGAAAAATGCAGTTTTTGAGTTCCCGTGATGCCCATATATAATTTCTTCCAACGAATAAGGCAAGCCATTTTTTCGTGACAATTCGCGACCATAAATCACGTGATTGATAATGATTTCGGCACTTTTCTCTGGTTCCAGCTTGTCGTGAGGGTTTTCTTTAAAAGTCTGGTTCTCAACGAAAAACGCTGGATTTTTCAATTTTCCTATATCGTGATACAGTCCTCCAATTCGTCCTAACAATTCGTTTCCGCCAATTTCACGCAAGGCAACTTCGGCAAAGTTGGCAACTTGCAACGAGTGTTGGAATGTGCCAGGCGCTTTCTCAGAAAGTTCTCTTAAAACTCCACGGCTCGTGTCGGAAAGTTCAAACAATGTCAAATCCGACGGGAAGCGGAATATCTTTTCAAATATGAAGATAAGCAGATAGGTCGTGAGCAATAGCACGCAACTTGCCAAAAACCAGAGCAGTTGTTTCCAGTCTATGTCGGCAATGCCACCAAGTTTCACGAGTGACAATCCGAAGTATATAATTGTGTATGAACCAAATGCGAGAATTGCAGTCCAAAACAAGAAACTTCGTTGATAATGATTTCCCAAACTGTACAAGGCAATCACGCCGACAGAAATTTGTAGGAATGTGAAGTCAAACGGGTTTGGTGCTATGAAGCCGATAATCAGCATTGTGACAATGTGGACGAACAATGCGACACGTTCATTCAAAAAGTTTTTGATGAGTATGGGCAATGCAACGTACGGAATCAGGTAAATGCTTATGTGGTTGAATTTGAGCGTAGCCGTAGCCAATCCAATGAACAAGACCACGACGGTTACAAGAAACAGCGAATACTTGAACTTGCGCAATGCATACGGATCGGAATAGTGAATGAGAAGCAACAGAACCAGGAATGCGACGAAAATGAGGATGAATTGTCCGCCGAGAATGGCTAATTTCCCGTCAAACGAGACATTTCCAGCTTCGTATTCTTTTTTGAGTGAGTCGAGCACTTTCTTGTCTTTTTCGGTAACGACGGAGCCACGGCTGATGATTCTCGTGCCTTCGCTCACGAAACCGTATTTCTCGGAAACCGAAGCGAGCACTTGTGCTTTTTGTTTTGACGACAATTCGTCGTTGTAAATCGTGTTGGGCACGAGCGACTGATAAATGATTTCCTTGAACTTAACCCGTCGCGTGGAATCAAAATGCGATGGAATTTTCAACATCAAGTCGCCGTGGGCTTCGGGAAGCGTTCGCACCACTTTTAGCGAAATTCGTTGCGAAAGCGGAGCTCGTTCCACAATGAGTGTCTTATATGGTTTTTGTACGTCAATAATGCCATTTTCATAAATTTCAGCAAGCAGTTTCTCAAATTCCTGCAAACCTTGTGATTGCATCAGCGAATGAAAATCTTGAATGGAATCGGGAACGAAATGGGGCAATGCTTGTGTATAATGCACAAAAATTGAGTCAGTTACGCGGGCATATACCGTTGAATCATATTTGTAACACGGCGAAAATTTTTGCATCGCACTGTCGCGTTGAGCTTGTATTTCTTCCTCGGTCTTATCAATTGAAAAACTGAAAGGTGCATACAAATCGTCGTGAAACCAGACTTTATTTTGCTGATATTCATATTCAAATCTCTTCTCGTTTGGCATAATGAGCATAATGAGAGCCACGCCGAACGAGAATAGTAACAGTGTGAATATCAGTACTTTCTTATCTTTCAGAGTTGAAAAAAAATTCTTCATTGAAAAATGTTTTAAAATTCGATAGTAAAAATATATATTTACGAGCAATTTTTAAGCATAAATGTGATGACAAAATTACGATTAGTTTTCAATGTTGAAGAAGAAACCTTGATTGATGACAAATTTTTTATTCAAAAAGGGATGTTGAACCATATTGCAATGGTACTTTCAAACGTTCGAAATAGTGAAAACGATGTGGTCTTGATTACTGCCGGTGCAATCGCTTCGGGAATAGAGCAGGTTGGCTTGAAGAAATATCCTGTCGCTTTGAGCGACAAACAAGCCATGGCGGCAATAGGACAAGTGGAGTTGATAAAACGCTATCAGAATATCTTCGACGAATATACGCAAATGATTGCCCAGGTGCTGTTGGCTCGCGATATCATTAATAATCCGAAACAGCAATTCAATGCAAAAAATACCTTCAAAAAATTGCTTTCGTTGGGAATTATTCCTGTGATTAACGAAAACGACACCATTTCGACGGCTGATATTGAGGTGGAAAACAATTATATGCTAACCGTTACGGTTGCCAACATTCTTTCGGCTCACGCTTTGGTGCAAATAAATAAGGATTTGTCATTCAACGTGTTATGCAAAGGTGAGAAATTTTCGTATTATTGTAAGGACAAGGATGTCTTGTTCTCATTGTTGCGTGAATTACAAAAAACGAGTAAAGTAAAACGGGGATTTCAATATCCTTCGGTTTTCCCGGAAGAAACGAAGAAATACAAGTAAGATGGGGGGATTTTGTATCTTAAATGGTGAAATTGAGAAAATAAGTTCCTTAAAATCGGCTCCTATTTTTGTGCTCAATGATGCCGAAAAGGAGGATATCCGTTTGTATGATACAAAACCGCTTTGCATTGGTTTACACATCCAAAACCTGATTGCTCGTTTGCAACAGAAAAATGTTAGCATTCCCGAAAAATTCACAAAAGAACGAATTGACCGATATGTGTCGCGTTTGCTGAATGTGAACAAAGTTTTCCGTGGGGGAGTGTGTACGTTGTTGGTGTTTTGGCAACAGTTTCCTGCGTGCACGCAACCTCAATTTTGTATTTTCATTGAACCATTGGAACGAGTAAAGTTTTCGTTCAATGACGTCGGACTGAAGTTAGGTTATCAGGAAATTTATTCCGAGCGGCAGCCGTATGTACCCATTTCCGTATGTGCTTCAAATGATGGTAACGTCGATAATTTCGATGTCTTATGCCGTCTCGACCGATTAGGTCATTCTTACACGACAAATCGTGGGGATTTGATTTTGATGAAAGGCGACGAAATCCATGTATGTGAAAATTTGTTGCCGTTCACGACTTATTTCACCGAATATCTGGCACGAAACAAGTGGAAAGTGGTGAAACATCTGCATTTCGGAGGAAAGGACATTTACGATAGTTCCGAAGTATTGTTGTGTAGTTCATTTGTCGGTTTGCAGTGGGTGAGCCACGTGTATTCGCCCATGTCGGTTTCCGACGCCCATGTGTATGGCTTCCGTTATGCGAAAGAGTTGTTTTTTGAAATGGAACGGGCTATAGAAATGATGTAGTTAGTCTTCGTTCTTCAGCACGTAGAGTATATCTTTGATCTGAATGAGTCGGATGATAAATGCTACGGCAAAACCTATCACACACAAAATCAATACGTTGTAAATCCAGTTGTCGCAAATTCTGTCTTTTAGGAAATAGAACAATAACAGATTGGCAATGATGAAGATTGTCATTTTTGCAATGTCCTTGTATGGAATGCGGAACTTGAAATACTTCAGCGAAAGCATAATCTGAATTATTCCTGTGAAAAATTGCGTTATCACTGAAACGACGGCAGCACCCCACGCTCCATATTTTGGAATGAAGATTGCGTTGAAACCAATGTTGCAAATCATACCTGCCGCTGCCATAATGTTCATCACTTTCATATTGTTGTTCGCGGTAAGCAACGTGCCAAAAATATATGACGAGGAGATTGGAATAAAACCTATGATAAGCACTTGAAATATCTTGGCCGACGTGTCAATGCTTTCTTCGTACATCAAATCCATCAGTTCCGTGCTGTAGCTGCAACAGCCGATAACGAACACGAGTACGGGCGAAAGAAGCAATAAGAACGAGAATTTAGTGAATTTGCCGAGAGGCGCTTGGTCCTTGAGCATCTTTGCAAACATGGGCAAGAGCAAGGTCGCAAACAAATAGGCGAACATGCTGACTGCATCAAGTATTCTATATGATTGTGCGTAGATGCCGGCTTGCTTGGCACCGTCGGGCAACATTCGCTCTATCATCACCATGTCGGTTCGCGTGTAAAGGCTCATCAACAGCGAGAGTAGGGCGAACGGATATGTTTTTTTTACAATTTGCAGAAGGAATTTCAAATCAAAATGAAACGAGAAACGTTTTGCTTTGCCAAGCACTATGCAAAATACTATGACACAAGGAATTGCATACGAAACTGTTTGTGCATACACGAACCATTCAATACAAAAATCTTCTCGGTGCGTGAGTAACAAATATCCACAAATAATAATCATTAACAATCTGTCAATCACAGAAATACAACTGTCGGTCTTGTACATGTACGTTCCCGAAATGTTTGAACGCAAGTATAACAGAAATGAAAGCAGAAATTGATTTATGGCAAGAATGCCGAAAATCTTAAATTGCTCAAAACCAAAACCTAACGATGTTCCGACTATTCCCAACACGATGCAATACACAATTCCCAGCAAGAATTTCAGTACCACCATGCTCGAAAAATACTGCGGGAGCAGTGCGTTGTCCTGGGCAATGCTGCGATTGTTGAAGTTCGCAATACCCATATCGAGAATGATGTTGAAAATAATCGACAAACTGAACATTGCCGCATACACGCCATAAATTTCTGCACCCACAACGTTTTGCACCGTTCGGTCAATGCCAAAAATGTAGAACGGCTTGACCAAAATGTTCAGGAAAAGCAGCAGAATCAGATTTGTAATAAAAGTCTTCCTCAAAACGAATCAATTTTCGATACACAAAAGTACATTTTTTCTGGTCAGTATTACTTTTTCTCTTGAAAGAAAATGAATGTCATTCCGTTGATGGGGAATGTGAGGTAAGGAATCTCGTCTGGAATACGCCCGCAAATCACGGAAAATGTGCCGATGTCTCAAATTTCAATGCGAATGGCCTGACCAATTAGAATTTTTTTTCCCCTTGGGGAGAATAGTCAACATATATTGACTAAATCATCATAAAAATTCGTTCCTTTGCAAATATGAAAATTGTAATCAACACACGGTTGCTTATAAAAGGCAGAATTGACGGAATTTCACGTTTTACGTACGAAACCATCAAGCGTATTTGCGTGAATCATCCCGAACATCAGTTCTATTTGTTGTTCGACAGAATGTATGACAAGAGTTTTATCTTCTCCGAAAACGTAAAACCTGTCATCGTTCCGTTTCAGGCACGACATCCGTTTTTGTGGTGGTTTTGGTTTCATTCGCAGGTGCCTCGTGTGCTAAGGGCGTTGCAACCAGACGTGTTCGTCTCTACCGACGGATATAGCGTGGTGGAGTCGCCTTGTGCCGTGGTCGATGTTATTCACGACTTGAATTTTGAGCATTATCCGGAACATTTGCCAAGACTGGTTCGAAATTATTATAAAAAGTATTTTCCGCAGTACGCTCGCTGTGCAACAAGAATTGCAACAGTTTCGGAATTTTCGCGGAACGACATACATACGTTGTACAATGTTCCCCTCGAAAAAATTGATGTCGTGTACAACGGCGTGAGCGGGGCTTTTCAACCGCTCATTGAAGCGGAAAAGAAATTGATTCGCCAAAAATATACAAATTCGTGTGAGTATTTTGTGTATGCGGGCTCGCTGCATCCACGAAAGAACATCGAGAATCTTTTCCGTGCATTTGCAGTTTTCAAGGAAAAGACAAATTCCGACATGAAAATGGTTGTGGTAGGCGAGGCAATGTTTCTGGCAAAAAGCATTCAGTCGGTTTACGACAAACATCCCTACAAAAAAGATATCGTGTTCACGGGGCGTGTATCTGACAAGGATATGAATTATCTTGTCGGTGCTTCGTATGCCATGACGTATGTTCCTTATTTTGAAGGATTTGGCATTCCAATTTTGGAAGCCTTTGCGTGTGGCATTCCTGTCATCACTTCAAATTGCACCTCTATGCCCGAAGTTGCAGGCGAGGCGGCTCTTCTGTGCGAACCGCAGGATGTCTCCTCGATTGCCGATGCAATGATTCAATTAAGTCAGAATCAGGAATTGTACGAACAATTGCGTAACAATGCGAAGATGCAATTGGAACGCTTTTCGTGGGATAAGACAGCCGATTTGTTGTGGAATTGTATAGAAAAATCTGTTGAGAAATGAGACAACCAATATTTGACGTAACTAAAGCGCAACCGCCAGTTGTAGGAGAATTGGCGTATCGGCGTGCTCATTTCCGACTGCCCAAGGAGCAAAAAACCGTGTATCTGACGTTTGACGACGGTCCAGTTCCCGTTTATACTCCTCAGGTCCTGAACATTTTGCAAGAATATAATGTTCCGGCAACATTTTTTATGGTGGGTGAGAATGTATATAAATTTCCCGATGTGTATGAACAAGTGAAAAATGCTGGTCACGCATTCGGTTCGCATACTTACAATCATTTGAAAGGTTGGGTAACCGACAATAAAACGTACGTTGAAAACGTTGAAAAAGGTGTTGCGGTTGTCGGCAGCAATTTGTTCCGCCCTCCGTATGGAAAAATAGGTCCTTTGCAGGCGAGACGGCTGTACGACCACTTGCACATTATTATGTGGGACGTGCTCACTATGGATTACGACCATAATTTGTCGGGAGAGGATTGCTTTCAAAACGTGAGGAATTATGTGAGAAACGGTTCCATTATCGTGTTTCACGATTCGCCAAAATCGGAGAAAAACTTGTTGTACGCTTTGCCTAAAACAATAGAGTATTTACAGAAAGAAAACTATTTGTTTGCACCAATACAGTTCGAGGAATGAAATTGTCAGTCGTCATAGTGAATTACAATGTTAAGGAAGAACTGACCTTCTGTCTGTCTTCGGTGCAACAAGCTCTGCAAGACATTGAAGGTGAGGTTTTTGTGGTTGACAATCATTCTGCCGATGGTTCGTGCGATGTGATAAAAACATTGTTTCCCTGGGTTACGCTTATTGAAAATGCCGAGAATCTTGGTTTTGCCCGTGCAAACAATATTGCCATAAAAAAATCGTGCGGAGAATATGTCCTGTTGTTAAATCCCGATACTGTGGTTGAGCAAGACACGTTTTCAAAAATGCTTGCTTTTATGGACGAACACGATAATTGCGGCGGTTTGGGCGTGAAAATGTTGGATGCACAAGGAACTTTTCTTCCTGAATCAAAACGAGGAATTCCCACACCGTGGGTGGCTTTTTGCAAGCTGTTCGGGTTGTATAAGCTATTCCCAAAGTCAGAAAAATGTAATCGCTATTATCTTTCAAACATTCCACAAGACTTGGTGGCTGAGGTTGAAATTCTGGCGGGAGCGTGTATGCTCCTTCGTAAATCGGTGCTCGATGAGGTGGGATTGCTTGACGAGACGTATTTCTTGTACGGCGAAGATGTTGATATCTCGTATCGCATTCTGCAAGCAGGTTACAAGAATTATTATTTCCCCGAAACCAGCATCATACATCTCAAAGGCGCAAGCACCAAGAAATTGGAGGTGAAAAGCGTTCGGGAATTTTATCGCTCTATGGAGATTTTTTGCGAACGACATTTCACGCAGTACAACAAATTGTTCCTACTTTTCGTAAAAATTGGAATCAATGTGCGAATGGTTTTTGCAATGCTGGGATTGTTTGTTCGTAAACTTTTTACAAAAACACAGTAGAAACGATGTGCACATCATCTCTACAACAACATCCACGAGATTTATGATTATTGTACAGACGCGCCATGGCACGTCTCTACAATATCATAATGAAAATTCAACGACCAAGCAATTTCACAAACTGCTCGATATAGTATTTCAATTCGCTGTTTGCCGAACCGTCGTCTATGAGACTTTGTAGGCATGCTGTCACAGTAGTCCAACTCATCCACGCCTCATTTTCGGTTGTTAGGATGTAGGGTTTCGTTTGGTCGGGAGTCAGGTATATCAGATGATTGCCTGCTGACGGATTTGACAGTTTTTTGTTTGCTGCTAATTGTGTCTCGTCGATTGCGTTGCAGGAAAGTATGCCTTCTATGTAAAGGTGATAGTCGCATATCCTGTTTTCGTTGAGGAATTTGTCTCCTGGGAAAAACAATTCAACCTCTTTTTCTAATTCGTTTCTTTTGTAACGCAGTTGTGCGGCACGCTCGTACTCTTGTTTTTTTACGAAGTCGGTTATTTGTCGGTTGAAGACTTCGATTTCCTGTTTCATACTGAATATTTCCGGCGGAATGACCGTACTCCGAATATGAATCAGCGGACAGTGCTCATATGTGAGCTCAAGTACGTTGTGGACATCCGACGGAAGGTTGAACGCAGCACCAAAAAGTTTTTGTACGACAAGGTTTCCACCTTTTTGTAGCACATGCAGAAGAGCGGTGGTAATTTTGTCCTCCGGCTTTGCATAATTTCCAAAGATATTTGTTAGCAGCATGGTTTTGTTTTTTATAGTTATACATTATTTATTCTTACAGAGTTTCTTCACCCAATCGGGAAGGTCTAACTTTTCACAACCTTCAAACGCCCGTTCGTCTATTTCCGTTACCGAATCGGGAATTGAAATTGTGGTAAGGTTCTTACATTCTGCAAATGCGCTATATCCAATTTTTTTCACCGAGTTGGGAATTGTTATGTGTGTAAGGCTTTCGCACCACTTAAACGCCCAGTTTCCTATTTCTGTCACCGAATCGAGGATTGAAATCTCCGTAAGTCCCGTGCAGTTGGCAAAAGAAATGTCTTCAATTTTCGTTATGGAATTTGGTATGACGACATGGGTAAGTTTTTTACAACCGCCAAAGGCGTTTATTCCTATTTCTGTAATCGAATCGGGAATAGAAACTTCGGTAAGCCCAGTGCAGTTTACAAAAGAGCTGTCTTCAATCCTCGTCATTGAATTTGGTATGACGACACGTGTAAGTTTTTTGCAATTATTAAAAGCTCCGACACCGATTTTCTTAATAGAGTTGGGTAAAGATATGTTTGTCAATTCTTCACAATCTTTAAAAGCATCTTCTTCTATTTCCATTTCTACTACCGAATCAGAGATACATACTGTTGTGAGTTTTTTACAATCTTCAAATGCTCCTAATCCAATTACTTTCATTGAATTGGGGATTGTTACGTGCGTAAGGCTTTCACAGTGCGCAAATGCCCATTGCCATAGTTTTGTTACAGAATCGGGAATTGAAACCTCGGTAAGATTTTTACAATAAGCAAACACAGATGGTCTTATTATTGTTGCAGAACTTGGAATTGTTATCTGCCTAAGGCTTTCGCAATATTCAAATGCGTCTTCTCCGATTTCCGTCACCGAGTCGGGGATTGTTACACTTGTGAGTTTCTTACAACCCCTAAATGCAGATTTTCCTATTTTTGTTACCGAATCGGGAATTGAAACCTCGGTAAGATTCTCACAATAAGCAAACACATATGGTCTTATTATTGTTGCAGAACTTGGAATTGCTATCTGTGTAAGGCTTTCGCAATATTCAAATGCACATTCTCCTATTTCCGTCACTGAATCTGGAATAGTTACACTTGTGAGTTTCTTACACTCTCTAAATGCATAACTATTAATTACAGTAACACAATCTGGTATTACATATTCACATATATTTTTATTAGAGGCTGCAAGTAATGTTACACTTGTTCCGTCATCTTCAAACAGCACGCCGAATTCATCTTGAAAATGTATAGGTTCCATAATTAAATCAGTTAAATTATATTAGTTGATTCACTTGCTTTCCAAAGTTATTTCTTCATTTTCCTTGCATGTAACCTTATCTATAATGAGTATTCTTCCTTTCCCCACATACAATTCATTGAATTTTTTTACGTCTTCCATAGAAGAAACAAAATTGGTTTTTTCTTTAAGATACGCAAAAACCTCCTCTAACGTAGAAAACGAACCTCCTTCCATACGTAAGATATCTTCGTAATATTCATCTACACAACAAAATCGCTTGTAATATTTCCCCTCTGTATCGTTGGTTTCGCTACAAGGTCCGTCCTCACAACCTTTAATCTCATAATAAACATGTACATTTTTAAAACGTTTCTCAAGTCCAAGTACTTCATTTATGCTCGCATTAACAGCATACGTTATAGTATTGAATGTTAAAACATTATGTTCTGTTTTATAACAATTACAGACCGTTCCACAATTTCCGAGCACGTCATTGCGCCCTTGCTCCGACGAATGTTGTTCTTGCTTTTTAAAAATGCTTCTCTTTTCCAATGCGTTATAAATAAGGTCGATAGTTTCGTCGTCTCCTTCTATCGTAAAATCAACATCATACCAGCATGACATAACTTATTGATTTTTAGCGATTAAACACAAATTTGTATATGTAGAGTCGTCATATTATGGCGACTAATTCATTACACTCTGACAATCTCCACATCATCGTTGAAGGAAGTCTCGTCAATTCTTGCGGTTTTTGACACCGTTACCGATTTCAAACTACAACCGAAGAACGCATCGTCTCTAAATTCCTTAACAGACGTCAGGGAACATATATTGGTCAATGCCTCGCAACCTGCAAATGCACCTTCGTCGATTTGGGTAACCGAATCGGGAATGTTGATGCTTGTAAGTTTAACAAGCCCCTGGAATGCCGCCATGCCGATTCTCGTCATTGAATTAGAAAGAGTTACGCTCTGTATTTCTTCACAACCCGAAAATGTTGAACATTCTATTTCTTTTACCGAATCAGGTATGGTAATCTGTGTCAGGGAGATACAGTTCGTAAACATCCAACTGCCAATTGTTGTCAGCGAATGGGAGAGCGTCACACTTGAAAGCGAGTAGCAGCCAAAGAACACGCCGTTTCCTAATTTTGTAACCGAATCCGGGATAATTGCGGATGTAAGTTTTTCGCAACTTTGAAACGCTCCATTTTCAATTGTGGTGACAGAATCGGGAATATGTATGTCTGTTAACTCATGACATCCTAAAAATGCCCGATCTCCAATTACTGTGACACCTTCGGGAATCTCATATTTGAGCGGTGATGACGCTTTCTCCTTGTCTTTGCGACGAAGCGGACTGTCGTTTGAAACGCCCAAGATTTTTACTCCAGTTTCTGTTTGTTCAAATGATACACCGAACGTATCGGTCCATTGTTTTGTTGTTTCCATCATTACTTAATTTTTAAATTTTATACTACAAAGAAATATTCTTAATGTGCGAAATTTCCATACAAGCAAGATTTTTTATAAAAATGTTACTCCCATCTTGTTATTTCGACTCCTTTGTCGAAGGAATCTTTTTTGAATTTAGCTTCTTTGGCTATCTCGACAGATTTTATACGACAATTATAAAATGCGTTGCTTTCGATTTCAACGACTGAAGCAGGAATGATAGCCATTCTCAATGCGGAGCAATATTCAAACGTATGTTCCTTGATTTTTGTGACAGCGTTAGAAATAATCACCTTATCGAGCGATTTGCAACTGTGAAACGCCCATTCGCCTATTTCCGTAACGGAGTTTGGGATAATAAACGTTGACACGTAAAAACACATCATGTATTTGTTTCCCTTAAATTTTTCGGGAACCTCGTTTATGGTTGACCGAAGGTATTCGCAGCCATTGAATGCACCAAATCCGATTTTCGTTACGGAAGAAGGAATTAACACGCAGTGTAAACCATCACACCCTTCGAACGCGCGATCTCCAATTTCGGTAACTCCATCGGGAATAATATATTCCGGCTGGAGTGAGGGTTTCGTCTTATCGGCACGACGAAGCGGACTGTCTTTGGAAACGCCCGAAATTTTTACACCCGTTTCTGTTTCTTCAAATGATACACCGAACGTATCGGTCCATTGTTTTGTTGTTTTCATAATCACTAAGTTTTATTTCTTTATAGCAAAGAAATATACTTAGTGTGCGAAATTTTTGCACAGTACAAAAATTTTTGAAAAAAATGTTTGGGGGTTTTGAGATTTCTCGCTATCACTCGAAATGACGGCTTTCTAGGATGATAATGGCGGGTAGTCGAATTAACGGAGTAAACAAATATTTGCCTGCCCGCCAAATTAACCAAATGAGAGTCATTCCGAATGAAGCGAAGCGGAATGAGGAAGCTAAAAAAACTGTTGCGTAGGAAGACTATCCTACTGGAATCTCTTATATTTCTATCTCCTTAAAGGTATCTTCTCTTTCAAAACTTACTCTCTTTTTATTCTCTTTGCCTTTAATAATATGTATTTTATATGTGCCTTTCACAATATCAGCTTCTTCTAAATCTTCATTAGCAAGGTTTTCCAAAGAAATATTCTTTAACCAATCCTTCATTTCTTTATTCTCAAAGTACATTTTCTTACATATCGTCTTATACGTATTTTTCATTTTTGATTCCAAAGAACCTATGGGGCAGGAAGGCTTATCCATCAATGAATTAGCCCAAGAAGGAATAAAAACTATGTTCCATAAACTGGTAAAATATCGTGGGTCAAAGGCATTTCCCCATATATGGGATATGTTGTAATTTTGGAATATAGAATTTTTCCTTCCCTGGGCTATTGTATAGCCCGTTTCTTTATTAATATATCTCCGAACTTCTTCGTTGTTGTCTTTATCGATTTTAATTAGTATATTTTCTCGTTTTTCTTCACCGTTATCATTTTTAATTATTATAGGCTCTCCATTGATCTTGAAATCACATTTATCTCCTTTTTCTGGTAATGTATTATTATAGTTCCCTTTACCGATACTTATTCTTGCTGGTAATGCTTCATTTTTTTTTATGGCATCGAGAATGTCATTATTTCTTTGGTTTACCAATTTATTATCAAAAAAATATGAAGCGTTTATCGCCAATTTCACAAACTCATTTTCATTACCTCCTAATTCATTTATGAGAGATTCTATGCCATCTATTCTTATCTTTTCCTTTGCCATTACTATTTTTTTTATTTGTTATGAATCATTTACTTTTTAATCAAACCATCGTTTACAAATCTACAAAAATTCTCCTATTCTTTCCCCCGTGTTCGTATATTTCCCATCACTTGATTTGTTATTATTTCATCTTCAATATCAAGTCGTTTGCTACATTCCTGAATGAAAACGCTTCGCGTGATGAGATTCGGAATTTTTGCAAGGGTTTCGGTAATTGCATTGATAAACTGAGCTCGCTTTATCGGGTCGTTCGCACATTCGTGCTCGGCAAGGCGAATCCTGAATGTGAGGAAATCGGTTTTGTGCTCGTCAATGTAATCCGCAATCTCTTGTGACGAGTGCTGTTGGGCAAACGTGTCGGGATCGGCGCCGTCGGGTAGCAGAACAACTCTGACGTTCATGTCGTTTTCGAGACAATTGTCGATTACCCGTATCGCTGCCTTAATTCCTGCCGCGTCGCCATCGTACATCACCACTATGTTTTTGGTGAACCGTTTTATCAATCTAATTTGCCCTTGCGTCAACGCCGTTCCCAGCGAAGCTACAACATTCTGTATTCCAGATTGATACAACGAAAGAACGTCGGTGTAGCCTTCCACCAGAATACATTCGTCTTTTTTGACAATCTCGTTTTTGGCAAGCGACAAACCGTAGAGCACAAAACTCTTGTCGTATATCTCGGAATTTGGCGAATTTACATACTTCGCACCACCGGCAACTTGTTCGTTTGCAGGCGTTACAACTCGTCCGCCAAATCCCACCACATTTCCCGAAAGCGATGTGACGGGAAAGATAACACGTCCCTGGAATTTGTCGGTTTTACCGTTTTCGCTCACAGAGGTCAACCCAACTCGTTGCAGATATTCAAGTTTGTAGCCATTGCCTTCGGCGGCGTTTGTAAATGCGTTGTTTTCCTGCAAACAGTAACCAATACGGAATTTCCGAAGCACCTCTTCGGTAAAGCCCCGTTCCATGAAATACGCCAAGCCGACGGATTTCCCCTCTTCGCTTTCCCACAACGTTTTTTCAAACCACTCGGCGGCAAATTTGTTGACGATTTGAAGACTTTCGCGAACGTCCCTTTTTTCTTTTTCCTCGGGGGTAAGTTCCGTTTCAACCACTTCCACATGGTATTTGTTGCCAAGATACTTGATGGCCTCTGCGTAAGAAAGTTTTTCCTTTTCTTTGAGAAATGTAATGACATTTCCCGCCTTTCCGCAGCCAAAACATTTGTACAATCCTTTTGCCGGTGAAACCACAAACGACGGCGTTTTCTCGTCGTGAAACGGGCAACAGCCTTTATAGTTCGCACCAGTTTTCCGTAATGGCACAAAATCTCCGATGACTTCTTCTATATGAGTCATATTGAGGATTTTTTCAATTGATTTTTGAGTAATCATAATTCTACTTTTTATATAAAAAACAACATTTTACACGGAATTCGTTTTCTTTTTTGCAAAGAAACAAAGCTGGTGAGCGAAATCTTTGCACAGTATTTTTTCTTTTGAAAAAACGACTTGACATTTTGAGATTTTTTGTACTTTAGTGCATTGAAAATTTAGGAAAACAATGATGAAAAAAATTATCTCGTTACTTCTTCTTTTTTTGATGACACTCTGCGTGTTTGGTCAAAAAAACATCTTGATAATTCCGTTCGATGCAAAGATGTACAACAATCAGGAATCAAAACAAATCTGCGAGTATTCAGGCGTTTCGTATAGCAAATCAATAGAAAAAATTCGTTCCGATTTGGATATGCACATTTATTCTGCGTTGAAGGATTCCACGAATGTGGCGAGTTTGTTGCTCACATACACGACCGATGCGGCAAGTGATTTGGAGATAGTTCACAGTAATGCGGAATATTATTTTTCGGAAAAAACCGTTGACGACATCAATAAGCCGAAGAAAAACCCCGAAGTGTCGCCCAATATTATTGCGGGCGAAGTGGTGAGCGTCACCTCCGAAAACAAGGACCAGTTGGTGAATGTGAAATTGCAAGACCCGCAACTGTTTAGTGATTTGATACAAGATTACAAGGCACAATATATCGTATATCTCACGCAATTTGAATTGTTGGGCGATTATTCCAATCCTTACACCGTTGCCGACAATTCTTATCTTCGGACAATACGCGTCCACTACGTGATTTACAATTCATTGGGAAAATTTGTGTATGGCAATATCGCCACCACCACATTCTCGGCAAAAGTCAACGACCTTGACCAAATTTGTGATATTTATTTGAAACGAATTGCTACACAGATAGCAAGACATATTCCATAAGTATTATCAAAATCTGCTGAATTTACGTGGATCCGTCGTCAAAAAATTGGTTTGTCTTATTTTATGATGAATTTCAGAAAAGTGTATTGAGAAATTCTCATTTGCTCGATACATACGTTTATAGCCACAAGAAGACAACTGATTTTTCCCATTTCTATCTTCATTATTCCGGCTTGTTTTATGGATGTACGGCAAATACCCGTTTGGTGTGCATTTTCCCGACTTCGGAATCGTGGAATGCTGCCGACCACTTTAAAATTTCGTTGACGGAAGGTTTGTTTCTCACATATCTTCATTATCGAAAAAAACAATCTTTTGACGAGGATATTGCGACGATTGTAACGGATTGTATCAGAAAAATTTATGATTTCTATGTGTTGTTTACGATGAACGACACTATGGCAAAAAAATACCGTACATTATATAATAAAGGTCAGGAGGTAGCCGAAACGGTCGAACAAGTCATTGATTACAGAGTGAGCAATCCCACAATGCTGAAACGTGATTTTTGGCGTGGCTCGCAATTCAATATATTTTCCGGACTCGACGTTTTGTATTTCTCTTCGTGGTTGCAGTCGGAATATGCATACGATAGGAGAGATGTGTTTAAGAAAGAAGTTATCGCCATTATGAATCGTTCTTGTGCGATAGATTCATTGGAACATAATGGACAATCCATTGTGTCGTATTTCATTGCTTCGGGAAATTTTGCTCCGGACGATGTAGCGGGATTAGAGTCGTATTCCCACTTTGACGAGAATGAGTCGTTGAAGGAAGATATCTATTTGTATCGATTATTGTTGTATGAATATGCCTCATACATTTGTCTTTGCGAATCGACATTGGGTGTGAAAAAGGTGCTGTTTCTGCATAATCTTGCACAGAATCTCAAGTTGCAAGACGACGATATCCAACAAAGTATGATAACGGTTGAGAATTTCTTGCTCAACAAAGGTGATAAAATTTTTTATCTGCATTACGGCGAAGGCATTGACCTTGTACGAAAGGCGTTCATAAATCGCTGTCAGGATTTTATTTTAAAGAATAAGAAGAAAATCGTTACGGAAATTCTGGAAAGCAAGGAATTGGTTGAATTAATCCGAAAATCAGTCACTGAGGAATTGTCAGAGGAGGAAAAACAAAAAGTCAAGGAACAAATTTTCGATTTGTTAAAGACGATACCTTCGTTGGCAATCTTTCTGCTTCCCGGAGCTGTTGTCATTCTTCCGCTTATTATAAAAATAATACCCGAAGAGATTATAATGCCAAGTTCGTTTGTGAACAAGAAGAATAAGGATTCATTATTATAATGTATATCTCCCCAAAAAGATATTCTCGTGGAGTAGTTGTTGTTACTGCATTTTTAAGCGATTTTTGAATATTTTTCGTAAGTTTTTTTGAAAAAAAAGCATCTTTTTGATTGAATTTCAAAAAAATATGTACCTTTGCGACCCGATTTAATGGGAAAATTATATCTAATAATAAACAAATTAATACAGTAATATGCCTACAATACAGCAGTTAGTAAGAAAAGGTAGAGCTGAGTTGGAAGACAAAAGTAAGTCTCCAGCATTAGGTTCGTGCCCACAAAAAAGAGGTGTATGTGTTCGTGTTTACACAACAACACCTAAGAAACCTAATTCTGCAATGCGTAAGGTTGCCCGTGTTCGTTTAACTAACGGCAAGGAAGTAAACGCTTACATTCCAGGAGAAGGTCACAAACTTCAAGAACACTCAATCGTTTTGGTACGTGGCGGTCGTGTGAAAGACTTGCCAGGTGTGCGTTATCACTTAGTGAGAGGTGCATTGGATTCATCGGGTGTTGAAGGAAGATTACAATCACGCTCTAAATATGGAGCAAAACGTCCAAAAGAAGCAAAAAAATAATTTTTAAATAAACATTTTCAATGAGAAAGAGTAAACCAAAAAAACGAGTAATTCTTCCAGATCCTAAGTTTGGGGATGTGGTAGTAACGAAGTTCGTAAATAATCTTATGCTTGATGGCAAGAAAAGCATCGCATACGATATTTTTTATGATACGTTAGATATCGTTGAAGAAAAGAAACAAACTCCAGATATGTCTGCATTAGACGTATGGAAAAAGGCCTTAGACAATGTTACTCCATTGGTTGAGGTAAAAAGTCGCCGTGTAGGTGGTGCTACATTCCAGATTCCTTCTGAAATTCGCCCTGCAAGACGCGAGTCAATCGGTATGAAGAATTTGATTTTGTACGCTCGTAAACGTGCTGGTCATTCAATGAAAGACAAATTAGCTGCTGAAATTTTGGCTGCCTTCAACGAAGAAGGTGGAGCTTTCAAGAAGAAAGACGAAACTCACAGAATGGCAGAAGCGAACAAAGCATTTTCTCACTTCAGATTTTAATAGTACCGAAAGATGGCAAAAGTTGATTTACATTATACAAGAAATATCGGTATCGCTGCTCACATCGATGCTGGTAAGACTACAACCACTGAACGTATTCTTTATTATACAGGAAAAACTCACAAGATTGGTGAGGTACACGATGGTGGTGCAACAATGGACTGGATGGTTCAAGAACAAGAACGTGGTATTACTATCTGTTCTGCCGCAACAACTTGTTTCTGGAAATACAAAGGCAATCAGTACAAGATAAACATTATCGATACTCCGGGACACGTTGACTTCACTTCTGAGGTTAACCGTTCACTTCGTATCCTTGATGGTCTTGTATTCTTGTTCTCTGCTGTTGACGGTGTTGAACCTCAATCAGAGACAAACTGGCGTTTGGCTGACGGTTACAACGTAACTCGTTTGGGTTTCGTTAACAAAATGGACCGTCAAGGTGCCGATTTCTTGAACGTGTGCAAACAAGTTCGTGAAATGTTGGGCGGTAACGCAGTTCCTCTTCAATTGCCAATCGGCGCCGAAGATTCTTTCAAGGGCGTCGTTGACCTTGTAAAAGGTGTTGGTATGGTTTGGAACGAGGAAGATCAAGGTATGACATACAAAGAAGTTCCTGTTCCTGAAGATATGAAGGCAGAAGTTGCTGAATGGAGAGAAAAACTTCTTGAATCAGTATCAGAATTCGATGATACGTTGATGGAAAAATTCTTCGAAGATCCAGATACGATTACCGAAGATGAAATCCTTGCTGCTCTTCGTAAAGCTTGTATCGCTAACAAAGTAATCCCAATGTTGTGTGGTTCTTCATTCAAGAACAAAGGTGTTCAAGAATTGTTGAACTATGTTATGGAATTACTTCCTAGCCCACTTGACAAAGAATATATCAAAGGAACTGATCCTAATACAGGTGCTGAAGTACACCGTAAACCAGGTGTAGATGATCCTTTCTGCGCATTGGCATTCAAAATCGCAACTGACCCATTCGTAGGTCGTTTGTGCTATTTTCGTGTATATTCAGGTCACTTGGATGCTGGTTCGTATGTATATAATACAAGAAGCGGTCAAAAAGAACGCGTTTCTCGTATCTATCAAATGCACGCAAACAAGCAAAATCCTATCGAATTCATCGAAGGTGGTGATATTGGAGCAGGTGTAGGTTTCAAAGATGTAAAGACAGGTGATACGTTGTGTGACGAAAAAGCGCCTATCGTTCTTGAATCTATGGTGTTCCCTGAACCAGTTATCGGTATCGCTGTAGAACCTAAGACAAAAGCTGACGTTGATAAGTTGGGTATGGCTTTGGCTAAATTGGCTGAAGAAGATCCTACTTTCACTGTGAAGTCAGACCAAGAAACAGGTCAAACAGTGATTAGCGGTATGGGTGAGTTGCACTTGGATATCATTATGGACCGTTTGAAACGTGAATTCCACGTAGAATGTAACCAAGGTGCTCCTCAAGTTAACTACAAAGAATGTATCACTACTGAAGTTGAACACAGAGAAGTATTCAAGAAACAATCTGGTGGTCGTGGTAAGTTCGCCGACATCGCATTCAAGTTGGGTCCAGCCGACGAAGGTCACGAAGGATTGCAATTCGAAGATTACGTTAAAGGTGGTAACATTCCTAAGGAATTTATCCCTTCAATCGAAAAAGGTTTCAAGGCAGCTATGGAAAATGGTGTGTTGGCCGGTTATCCAGTAGAATCAATGAAAGTTCAAGTTATGGATGGTTCTTTCCACCCTGTTGACTCTGATGCACTTTCATTCGAAATCTGTGCTAAGATGGCTTACAAAGAAGCTTGTAAGAAAGCGTCTCCAAAGTTGTTGGAACCAATTATGAAGGTGGAAGTTGTTACTCCAGAAGAATCTATGGGTGACGTTGTAGGTGACTTGAACAAACGTCGTGGTCAAATCCGTGGTATGGATACAAGAAACAATGCAAGTGTAGTTAAAGCATTTGTTCCTCTTGCTGAAATGTTCGGATATGTAACCGACCTTCGTACAATCACTTCAGGTCGTGCAACTTCAACAATGGAATTTGATCACTTCGAACAAGTTCCGGCAAATATTGCAGAAACAATTATTAATCAACAAAAATAATAAATAGGCATGAGTCAAAGAATTAGAATTAAATTGAAGTCTTATGACCACAATCTGGTGGACAAGTCTGCCGAAAAGATTGTTAAGACTGTTAAAACTACAGGTGCTGTAGTAAGTGGTCCGATTCCGCTGCCAACTCACAAGCGAATTTTTACAGTTAACCGTTCTACGCACGTTAACAAGAAAGCTCGTGAACAATTTCAATTATCATCACATGCAAGACTACTTGACATTTACAGTAGCTCTTCAAAAACTGTCGATGCATTAATGAAACTTGAGTTGCCAAGTGGTGTAGAAGTTGAAATTAGAGTGTAGTACATTAAAATTGTAAAAAGAGATGCTTGGAATACTAGGTAAAAAAGTAGGTATGACTTCTATCTTCTTGGAAGATGGAAAGAACGTAGCATGTACTGTAATCGAAGCAGGACCTTGCGTTGTTACACAAATAAAATCGCAAGAAACCGACGGTTACAATTCAGTGCAAATGGGTTTTGACGATAAGAAAGAAAAGAATACTTCTCGTGCAGAACTTGGTCATTTCAAAAAAGCGAATGCAACTCCAAAACGTGAAGTTGTTGAATTTAGAAACTTCGACAAAGAAGTAAATCTTGGTGATGTATTATCTGTTGCTGATATTTTGGCAGAAGGTGATTGGTTAGACATTACTGGAACAACCAAGGGACGCGGTTTCCAAGGTGTTGTAAAACGTCATGGATTCGGTGGTGTTGGTGAAGCTACTCACGGTCAAGATGACCGTCAACGTGCTCCTGGTTCTATCGGTGCTTGTTCTACTCCTTCTCGTGTATTCAAAGGTATGCGCATGGGTGGTCAAATGGGTGGCAACCAAGTAAAGGTTGAAAATCTTCAAGTAATGAAGGTATTACCAGAAAAGAATGTAGTATTAGTAAAAGGTGCTGTACCTGGAGCTAAAGGTGGATATTTAATAATGACTAAGTAAGATGGAAATAGCAGTAAAAGATATACAAGGTAAGGAAACCGGAAAGAAGATAACTCTTGACGATTCTGTATTTGGCATCGAGCCAAATGAACACGCTGTTTACTTGGATGTGAAAGCTATCTTAGCTAACAAACGTCAAGGTACACACGCTTCAAAAGAAAAAAGCATGCTTTCTGGTAGTACAAAGAAGTTGAAAAGACAAAAAGGTACTGGCGGTGCTCGTGCTGGTAGTATCAAGAACCCATTGTTCCGTGGTGGAGCAAGAGTTTTCGGTCCTCAACCAAGAGATTACTCTGAAAAAGTAAACAAGAAAGTAAAAGAATTAGCTCGTAAGTCAGCTTTGTCTGCAAAGGTAAAAGATAATGAAGTAATCGTTGTTGAAGACTTCACTTTCGAAGCTCCAAAGACAAAACAGATGGTAGAATTCAAGAAAAATTTCGGCTTGGATGACAAAAACTCATTGTTAGTGTTGGCAAATCCAAATAATAATGTATATTTGTCAGCCAGAAATTTGCAGGGGTTCTCTGTTGTAAGTGCTTCAGAATTAAACACTTACGAAATTTTAAGAGCTAAGAATTTTATCCTTTGTGAAGGTTCTGTAGAAGAAATTGTTAAAACTTTAAATAAATAATTGGTGATGGAAGTATTGCAAAGACCGATCATAACTGAAAAGATGTCGAAAATAGGCGACGCTTTGAACCAATATGGTTTTATCGTTGACAAAACTGCAGACAAAGGTCAAATCAAGAAAGCAGTTGAAGAAATGTATGGCGTAACAGTGCTAGCTGTCAACACTATGCGTTACGAAGGTAAGTTAAAAGCTCGTAACACGAAAAACGGATTGACAGTAGGAAGAACAAATGCGTTCAAGAAGGCAATCGTTACGATTAATAAAGATCAAAAAATAGACTTCTATAGTAATATTTAGTAGAAATGGCAATAAAGAAATTAAAACCAACCACCCCGGGTCAACGTCACAAGGTTGTTATTGTTGATGAGCAAATTTCATCGACAAACAAACCTGAAAAATCATTGTTGACTGTATTGAAGAGTACTGGTGGTAGAGATAACACAGGTAAGATGACGATGCGTTATATTGGTGGAGGCCACAAACGCAAATATCGTATCATCGATTTCAAAAGAGATAAAGAAGATATTCAGGCAGAAGTTGTTTCTATTGAATATGATCCTAATAGAAGTGCGAGAATTTGTTTGGTTCAATATACTGACGGAGAAAAACGTTACATCGTTGCTCCTAATGGTATTCAAGTTGGCCAAAAGATAGTTTCTGGTGCTACTGCAGAACCTGAAATCGGAAATGCGTTGTATTTGAAAGACATTCCTCTTGGTACGATTATTCATAATATTGAATTGACTCCAGGAAGAGGTGCTCAATTAGCACGTAGTGCAGGTTCATATGCTCAGTTGGCGTCACGTGATGGCAAATATGCAATCATCAAATTGCCTTCAGGAGAAACAAGAATGGTGCTTGTGACTTGTAAGGCAACTATCGGTTCTGTTTCAAACCCTGAACATTCTTTGGAACAATCAGGTAAGGCAGGTCGTTCAAGATGGTTGGGCCGTCGTCCACGAAACAGAGGTGTCGTAATGAACCCAGTAGATCACCCAATGGGTGGTGGTGAAGGACGTGCATCTGGAGGTCTTCCTCGTTCAAGAAAAGGTCTTCCAGCTCGTGGTTATAAGACACGTGCTCCTAAGAAAGCATCAAATAAATTAATCATTGAAAGAAGAAAGAAGTAATTAAAACGAAGAAACTATGAGTCGTTCTCTAAAAAAAGGACCATATATTGATTTCAACTTGGAGAGAAAAGTTCTTCAAATGAATGAAAGTGGAAAGAAAACCTCTATCAAGACGTGGGCACGTGCCTCAATGATTTCGCCAGATTTCGTTGGTCATACAGTATTGGTTCATAATGGAAATAAGTTCATTCCAGTTTATGTAACGGAAAATATGGTGGGACACAAATTAGGTGAATTCGCTCCTACACGTAACTTCCGAGGTCATGGTGGTAATAAAAAGTAAATTAGCGAGTCATGAATAGAAAAAAAGTAACAGCAGAAAAGTATAAGGAAGCTAAAAAGACAAAGGCTTTCGCTATATTGCGTAATTGTCCGACATCTCCTCGCAAAATGCGTTTAGTTGTTGATATGATTAGAGGCAAAGAAGTGAATCTTGCACTTGATATGTTGCGTTATTCTTCAAAAGAAGCAGCTCAAAAAGTTGAGAAACTTGTTTTGAGCGCGGTAAACAACTGGCAACAAAAGAATGAGGGTAAGAGAATCGAGGATAATCCTTTATTTATTAAGGAAATCTTCGTTGATGAAGGTAGAACATTGAAAAGAATTCAACCGGCTCCACAAGGTCGTGCTCACAGAATTCGCAAACGTTCTAATCACGTTACAGTTGTTGTAGATACAATTCAAACAGAAACAAATAAATAATTCATGGGACAAAAAGTAAATCCAATAGGAAACAGGTTAGGAATTATAAAAGGTTGGGATTCTAACTGGTACGGCGGAGACAACTACGTTGAGAAGTTGCATGAGGATTATGAAATCCGTCGTTATTTGAATGCTCGTCTTTCTAAGGCAAGCATCTCAAAGATTATTATTGAGCGTACGCTAAAATTGGTTACAGTTACTATTAATACTGCCCGTCCAGGTATCATTATTGGTAAAGGTGGTCAAGAAGTTGATAAACTGAAGGAAGAGTTGAAGAAAATTTCTAACAAGGAAGTTCAAATCAACATCTTCGAGATTAAACGTCCAGAGTTGGATGCAGAAATCGTTGCAGACGGTATCGCTCGTCAATTGGAAGGTCGCGTCGCATACAGACGTGCCATCAAGATGGCTATAACATCGGCAATGAAGATGGGTGCTGAAGGTATCAAGATTCAGATTTCAGGTCGTTTGAACGGTGCTGAAATGGCTCGCTCGGAAATGTATAAGGAAGGTCGTATTCCTCTTCACACATTCCGTGCAGATATCGACTATGCAAGTACCTATGCATTGACAACGTATGGTAAATTGGGCTTGAAAGTATGGATTTTCAAGGGCGAAGTTTATGGCAAGGTGGATTTAACTCCAAATAGCATTGCAACAACTGCAGCTCCTAAGAAGGCAAGCTTTCAAGGTGGTAAGAAAAAAGTAGTAAAAAAATAACTAAGAGGATTTAGCGATGTTACAACCTAAGAAAACAAAATATAGAAAGCAGCAAAAGGGCAGAATGAAAGGAAATGCTCAAAGAGGGCATGAGTTGGCATTCGGATCTTTTGGAATAAAATCTTTGGAATCTTATTGGATTACTGCTCGTCAGATCGAGGCAGCCCGTGTTGCTGTTACTCGTTATATGAAACGTGAAGGTCAGATTTGGATTAGAATTTTCCCTGACAAACCGGTTACTTCTAAACCAGCTGAAGTACGTATGGGTAAAGGTAAGGGTGCTGTTTCTCACTGGGCTGCACCTGTGACTCCAGGTAGAATATTGTTTGAAGCAGATGGCGTTCCATTGGAAGTTGCTAAGGAAGCACTTCGCTTGGCTGCACAAAAGTTGCCGATAACAACCAAATTTGTTGTAAGAAATGATTATAATCAAGATTAAAAGGAAAAACCATGAAGGCAACAGAAATTAGAGAATTATCGACAAAGGAGATTGAGGAAAAGATCCAGGTTGAGCAAGAGAACTTGAATAAGATGAAACTTAATCATGTTATCACTCCACTTGAAAATCCTAATCAGATTAAGGAAGCGAAGAAAACAATTGCTCGCTTGAATACAATATTAAGAGAACGCGAACTAACTAAATAATTCTAAGATGGAGAGAAATTTTAGAAAAGAAAGAATCGGTATCGTAGTTAGCAACAAAATGGACAAGACAATTGTCGTTGCTGTTGAAGAAAAAGAAAAACATGCTTTGTATGGTAAGTTTTTGAAAAAGACTTCAAAGTTTGTTGCTCACGATGAAAAAGGAGAATGCTCAGAAGGCGATGTAGTAAGAATCATGGAAACTCGTCCATTGAGTAAGACAAAACGTTGGCGATTAGTTGAGATAATTGAAAAAACGAAATAAGAGATGATACAGCAAGAGACAAGATTAAACGTTGCTGATAATAGTGGAGCAAAAGAAGTTCTCTGTATTCGCGTATTAGGCGGTACAAGAAAACGTTACGCTTCTATCGGTGATAAAATCGTAGTAACTGTGAAGAGCGCTATACCAAACGGTAATGTTAAACAAGGCCAAGTTACTAAAGGAGTAGTTGTTAGAACTAAAAAAGAAGTTAAGCGTGCAGATGGCTCGTACATCCGCTTCGATGACAATGCTGTCGTTTTACTTAACGAAGCTGGTGAAATGAGAGGTACTCGTATTTTCGGACCTGTTGGACGTGAATTACGTGACGGTCAGTATATGAAGATCGTTTCACTTGCACCTGAAGTGTTATAATTTAATAGTAGTTACGATGCAAAAGAAGTTTAACATAAGAAAAGGCGACACAGTACTGGTTCTTTCGGGCGAGTACAAAGGTCAACAAGGCAAAGTGCTTGAAATGCACATCAAGGATGAGAAAGCCCTTGTTGAAGGTATAAATTTAGTATCGAAGCATACTAAACCTAACGCAAAGAATCCTCAAGGAGGAATTATTAAGAAAGAAGCTCCTATTCATGTATCAAATCTTATGCTTGTTGACCCTGCAACAGGGAAACCGACAAGAGTTGGTAAGAAACGTACTGAAGCAGGTAAGTTAGTAAGATATTCAAAAAAGACAGGGGAGGTAATTAAATAATGGAGACTTACGTACCTACATTAAAGAAACTTTATACTGAAACTATACAGGCGAATTTGCAAAAACAATTCGGGTATAAGTCAAAAATGCAAGTTCCACGAATCGAGAAGATCGTGATCAACCAAGCTATTGGTGATGCAGTTGCCGACAAAAAATTGATTGATACGGCAATTAGCGAAATATCTATGATTGCAGGTCAAAAAGCAGTTCCTACATATTCAAGAAAGGATATTTCAAATTTCAAATTGAGAAAAGGAATGCCTATCGGTGTTCGCGTAACTCTACGTAGAGAAAAAATGTACGAATTCTTGGAAAGATTGATTTGTACAGCATTACCTCGTATTAGAGATTTCCAAGGCATCAATTCAAAATTTGACAAGAAAGGGAACTTCTCATTTGGTATTACCGAACAACTTATCTTCCCTGAAATCGAAGTTGACAAAGTAACTAAGATTATGGGTATGGATATTACATTCGTTACTTCAGCTAAAACCGATGAAGAAGGTTTTGCATTACTAAAAGAATTTGGTTTTCCATTTAAAAAATAGATGAAGCATGGCAAAAGAATCAATGAAAGCACGCGAAAGAAAGCGTCAAATGTTAGTTGATAAATATGCGAAGAAACGCGCAGAGTTGAAAGCACAAGGTGATTATGTTGGATTGAGCAAATTGCCAAAAAATTCATCTCGTGTGAGATTGCACAATCGTTGTAGCATTACAGGAAGACCAAGAGGGTATATCCGTCAATTCGGTATCAGCCGTATCCAATTCCGTGAAATGGCATCGGCAGGTTTAATCCCAGGAGTTAAGAAAGCAAGTTGGTAATATAAAAATACAACAACAATGACAGATCCAATAGCAGATTTTCTAACAAGAATTAGAAACGCACAGAAAGCACAACACAGAGTAGTTGAAGTACCTTCATCTAAAATCAAACAAGAAATGACAAAAGTATTGTTTGACAAAGGATACATTTTAAGTTACAAATTCGAAGGTGAAGGACCAGAAAGTGTTATTAAAATTGCATTGAAATATCATCCAGTGTCAAAAGCACCGGCAATCAGAAAATTGGAAAGAATCAGTAAACCAGGTTTACGTAAATATGTTCCAGTTGAGGAATTGCCAAGAGTATTGAATGGCTTGGGTATAGCCATCTTATCGACAAACAAAGGAATCATTTCCGATAAAGAAGCTCGTGCTTTGAATGTTGGTGGTGAAGTATTGTGTTACGTATATTAATTGAGAGAATATGTCACGTATAGGAAAAGCACCGATTAGTATTCCAGGAAATGTGGAAGTAAAGGTTGATGGAAACCTTGTGAAGGTTAAAGGACCAAAAGGCGAATTGGAACAAAAAATCGCCGACGGTTTTGAAGTGAAAATTGAGAATGGTACTTTGGAAGTAAAAAGACCATCTGACGAAAAAGATGCAAAGTCAAAACATGGTTTGTACCGTGCTTTGATTAACAATATGGTTAAGGGTGTGACCGAAGGATATACCGTTGAACAAGAAATTGTCGGTGTAGGTTATCGTGTTACCGTAACTGGTCAGAATGTTGAGTTGGCGTTAGGTTACTCTCATACAATTATTTTCCAGTTGCCAAAGGAAATCAAAGCTGAAGCTAAATCAGAAAGAGGTAGCAACCCAATGTTGACAATGACAAGTTGCGACAAACAATTGTTGGGTCAAGTTGCTGCGAAGATTCGTTCTTTAAGAGCTCCAGAACCATATAAGGGTAAAGGTATCAAGTTCAAAGGTGAACAACTTCGTCGTAAAGCTGGTAAATCTGCAGGTAAATAATAAAACTTAGGAAAGATGGCTATTACAAAGATAGAAAGAAGAGAAAGAATCAAAAGAAGAATACGTAAGGTAGTAAGTGGTACTGCTGAAAGACCACGTATGACAGTATTCAGAAGTAACAAACAAGTTTCTGTGCAACTTATCGATGACGTTGCAGGTGTAACACTTGCTGCTGCATCATCTTTGGATAAAGAAATCGCAGCTCAAAGCAAAGGTAAAACGAAAACTGAACAAGCAGCATTCGTTGGTGAGGCAATCGCAAAGAAAGCTACAGAAAAAGGTATTTCTTCGGTAGTTTTCGACAGAAACGGATATTTATATCACGGAAGAGTGAAATCATTAGCTGATTCAGCACGTAGTAACGGTTTAAATTTTTAAGCACATGATGGATAGTAATTCAAAAAAAGTAAGAACTTCTGATGTAGAATTGAAGGATCGTTTAGTTGCAATCAATCGTGTGACTAAAGTTACGAAAGGTGGTAGAACATTCACATTCTCTGCAATCGTAGTTGTGGGCGATGAAAATGGTGTCGTTGGTTATGGCTTGGGTAAAGCTGGTGAAGTAACGGCTGCTATCGCGAAAGGTGTTGAAGACGCTAAGAAAAATTTGATTCGTGTACCTTTGATTAAAGGAACATTGCCTCACTCTCAGGAATCTAAATTCGGCGGTGCTCAAGTATTGGTTCAACCTGCAACTCCTGGTACTGGTGTTAAGGCAGGTGGTGCAATGCGTGCCGTGTTGGAAAGCGCTGGCGTGAAAGACGTGTTAGCAAAATCAAAAGGTTCATCGAACCCTCACAATGTGGTTAAGGCAACATTCAAAGCATTGATGGAAATGCAAGATGCTGCAATGGTTGCAAAACAAAGAGGTGTTGAATTGACAAAAGTATTTAACGGATAAATCTAAGAGAAATGTCAAAAATACGTATTACCTTAGTTAAAAGTAAGATAGACAAACCCCAAGCTCAAAAGTTAGTGTTGAAATCTTTGGGATTGAACAAATTGGGTTCAAGTGTCGAGAAAGAAGCCACTCCACAAATCTTGGGAATGGTGACAAAAGTAAGTCATTTAGTAAAAACAGAAGAAATATAGTACGGAGATGAATTTGCATACATTAAAACCTGTACAAGGTACGAAAAGTAAAAAAATCATTGGTCGTGGTGCTGGTTCTGGACACGGCGGTACTTCTACACGTGGTAGTAAAGGTGCTAAATCAAGAAGCGGTTATTCTCGCAAGATTGGTTTCGAAGGTGGTCAGATGCCATTACAAAGACGTGTGCCTAAATTCGGTTTCAAGAGTTTTAACCGTGTTGAATTTAAGGCAATCAATTTGAGCGAAATCCAACGTTTAGTTGATAAAAAAGGTATTACTGATTTCGACAATGTTGTATTTGTTGAAAATGGTTTGGCAACAAAGAACGATTTGATCAAGATTTTGGCAAACGGAACATTGACTGCAAAAGTTAATGTGAAAGCACAAGCATTCTCGGCAAAAGCTAAAGAAGCTATCGAAGCTCAAGGTGGAACAGTAGAAGAATAGAAAAATACTGAATTATGAAGTTTATCGAAACCATAAAGAATATCTGGAAGATTCAAGAATTACGTTCTCGAATCATATTTACACTTGGATTGATTTTGATTTACCGATTAGGTTCATTTGTTGTTATCCCTGGTATTGATCCTGCAAGTTTGGATAATTTGGCAAAACAATCGAATGAAGGTCTTCTTGGTTTGATCAACATGTTCTCCGGTGGTGCATTCGCAAATGCGTCGGTTTTTGCATTGGGAATCATGCCTTACATTTCTTCATCAATCGTGATTCAATTGTTGGGTATGGCAATTCCTTATTTCCAGAAACTACAACGCGAAGGTGAAAGTGGTCGCAAGAAAATTACTCAAATCACACGTGTTTTGACTATTTTCATTACTGCTGCTCAGGCACCGGCTTATTTGAAGAATTTGGAATATCAAATTCCAGGAGCTCATTTCGATCCAATGTTCTGGATTTCTTCGATTATCATTATGGTTGCGGGAACAATGTTCGTGATGTGGCTCGGTGAACGTATTACCGACAAAGGTGTTGGAAATGGTATCTCGTTAATCATTATGATAGGTATCATTGCCCGTTTCCCATCTGCCTTGTTCCAAGAATTCGGTACACGTATCGAAGGTGCCGGTGGTTTGATCGTATTCTTGATTGAAATTGTTATGTTGCTTGTTATTATTACATTGGCAATTTTATTGGTTCAAGGTACACGAAGAATTCCGGTTCAATACGCAAAACGTGTTGTAGGAAACAAACAATACGGTGGTGTTCGCCAATATTTGCCTATCAAGGTTAACGGTGCAGGCGTTATGCCTATCATCTTTGCTCAAGCGTTGATGTTCATTCCGTTGACATTTGCAGGTTTCTCTGCATCCGATAGTGCTTCGTCATTCTTGACAGCATTTGCCGACCATACGAATTTGTGGTATAACATTGTATATGCTATCTTAATTATATTGTTTACCTATTTTTATACGGCAATAACAATGAATCCACAACAAATTTCCGAAGAGTTGAAACGTAATGGTGGATTTATCCCAGGTGTGAAACCAGGCAAGAAGACGGCTGATTTTATTGATGAAGTGATTTCTCGTATAACATTACCAGGTTCAATCTTCTTGGCAATTGTTGCAATATTGCCGGCATTCGCATCGTTGGCACACGTAAGTAACCAATTCTCATATTTCTATGGTGGTACTTCATTGCTGATTATCGTAGGTGTGATTTTGGATACTTTGCAACAAATTGAAAGCTACTTGTTGAACCGTCACTATGATGGTTTGATGAAGACAGGTAGAATTAAAGGTCGTTCTGGCGTTGGAACATCAATGATTTAATTATGGCAAAACAACAATCGATAGAACAAGATGGAACCATAATTGAAGCATTGTCGAACGCAATGTTTCGGGTTGAGTTGACGAACGGACACGTTATCACAGCCCACATTTCGGGTAAGATGAGAATGCATTACATCAAAATCTTACCAGGAGATAAAGTAAAAGTTGAAATGTCCTTATATGATTTATCAAAAGGAAGAATAACGTTCCGATATAAGTAGTTTTAAAAGTTAAGAAAATGAAAGTAAGAGCATCTGTAAAGAAGAGAAACGAAGATTGTAAGATCGTTCGTCGTAAAGGTAGAATTTACGTGATTAACAAAAAAAATCCTAAAATGAAACAACGTCAAGGATAATTTAATAATTTTGCACAAAATTTTAAGGTCAGTATGGCAAGAATAGCAGGTATAGATTTACCAAAGAACAAAAGAGGTGAGATAGCGTTGACGTATATCTACGGTATCGGAAGAACAACTGCTGCAAAGATTTTGGATAAGGCAGGCATTGACAGAGGTATCAAAGTACAAGATTGGACTGATGATCAAGAAACTGCAATCCGTAACATTATTGCAGACGAATTGAAAGTAGAAGGTGAATTACGTTCTGAAGTTCAAATGAACATCAAACGCTTGATGGATATCGGATGCTATAGAGGAATCCGTCACCGTTTAGGTCTTCCTGTTCGTGGACAATCTACGAAAAACAACGCAAGAACAAGAAAAGGTAAGAAAAAAACTGTTGCAAATAAGAAAAAAGCAACTAAATAATTGATACGGTATGGCTAAAAAGACAAAGTCTGTAAAAAAAGTTGTAAAAGTAGAAGCGGCTGGGCAAGCCCACATTCACGCTTCTTTCAACAACATTATTGTTACGATCACAAATGCAGAAGGTCAAGTAATCTCATGGTCTTCATCTGGTCGTAAAGGATTCCGTGGATCAAAAAAGAACACTCCTTATGCTGCTCAAGTAGCTGCACAAGACTGTGCGAAAGAAGCATTCGATTTAGGATTGCGTAGAGTGAAGGTTTTTGTGAAAGGTCCTGGTGCTGGTAGAGAATCGGCAATTCGTACAATCCACAATGCTGGGATTGAAGTAACAGAAATCATTGATGTTACTCCATTGCCACATAATGGTTGTCGCCCACCTAAAAGAAGAAGAGTATAATATTTAATTGATTGTAAAGAGATGGCAAGATATACAGGATCAACATCAAAAGTTGCACGTAGATTTGGTGAACCTATTTTCGGTTCAGATAACGCTCTACAAAGAAAGAATTATGCTCCTGGTCAGCATGGTCCTTCAAAAAGAAGAGGTAAAAAAACAGAATATGGCGTTCAGTTGCAAGAAAAGCAAAAAGCAAAATACACGTATGGAGTATTGGAACGTCAGTTCTCTAACCTTTTCGCTGAAGCAGAAAGAAGACCAGGTATTACCGGTGAAATTTTAATCCAATTGCTAGAACAACGTCTTGACAACGTAGTGTTCCGTATGGGTATCGCTCCGTCACGTCGTGCAGCTCGTCAGTTGGTTAACCATGGTCATATTATGGTTGACGGAAAAGTGGTAAACATCCCTTCTTTCTCTGTTAAACCAGGTATGGTTATCGCTGTGAGACCAAAGTCTAAATCTTTGGAAGTAATAGCAAGTTCATTAAGCACGAATTCTGTTAGTAAATATGCGTGGTTGGAATTTGACAAGGCAGAAATGCAAGGTAAATTCCTTAACGTTCCTGACAGAACCGAAGTTCCAGAAAACATCAAGGAACAATTAATCGTTGAACTTTATTCTAAATAATAGTAAAGAGTACTTGTTTATGGCAATTTCATTTATAAAACCCGACAAAGTTATAATGCTTGAGTCGGACGACAAATTCGGAGTGTTTGAATTCCGTCCTTTGGAACCAGGATATGGTACCACAGTAGGAAATGCAATCCGCCGAGTTTTGCTCTCTGCATTGGAAGGTTATGCAGTAACAAACGTAAAAATCGAAGGTGTTGATCACGAATTCACAACAATCAAAGGTGTTGTGGAAGATGTGACGGAAATCATCTTGAACATCAAGAAAATTCGTTTCAAAAGATTGATGACTGAACAGGTACAAGGAGAGAAATTTTCTGTTACTGTTTCTGGCAAGAATGTCTTGACAGCAGGCGATTTGAATGCTTTTATGACTAATTTCCAAGTTTTGAATCCTGAACAAGTTCTTTGTAATATGGATCCTTCAATCAAGTTGACGATTGATTTCTGGATTGGAAAAGGTCGTGGATATGTTCCTGGAGAAGAAAATACTCCGTTGGAAGGTGATTTCGGAATCATTCAAGTTGATTCTATCTTCACTCCGATAGTAAATGTGAAATTCTTCACAGAAAACTATCGTGTGGAACAAAAGACCGACTATGAGAAACTTGTCTTGGAAATCAAGACTGACGGTTCAATCCATCCGAAAGAAGCATTGAAGGAAGCAGCTCGCGTTTTGATTCAACATTTCATGTTATTTACTGACGAAAAAATCGTTGTTGATGACGAAAAACAAGCAGATAACGAAGAATTTGACGAAGAAGTTTTGAGAATGCGTCAAATGTTGAAGCAAAAACTCGTTGACATGGATTTGTCAGTACGTGCATTGAACTGCTTGAAGGCAGCAGATGTAGAAACATTGGGCGAATTAGTTCAATACAACAAAAACGATTTGCTTAAATTTAGAAATTTTGGTAAGAAATCTTTAACAGAGTTGGATGAATTGCTTGAAAGTTTGAATCTAACATTTGGTATGGATATTTCAAAGTACAAATTGGATAAAGAATAGAAAGAGATGAGACACGGAAGAAAAGTAAACCATTTAGGTAGAACGCATGAGCATAGATTGGCTATGTTGTCGAACATGGCAACTTCATTAATCATGCACAAAAGAATAAAAACAACTGTTGCTAAGGCAAAAGCACTTCAAAAATATATCGATCCAATTATCACTCGCTCAAAAGACGACACGACTCATTCACGTCGTATCGTGTTCCGCGACTTGCAAAACAAATATGCGGTAACAGAATTGTTCCGTGAAGTTTCTGCAAAAGTTGGCGATCGTCCAGGTGGTTATACGAGAATCATTAAATTGGGAACTCGTCTTGGTGATGCTGCAGAAATGTGCTTGATAGAATTGGTTGACTTCAACGATGTTTATACGAAGAAAGCTGCCGCTACAACAACAGAAAAGAAGAAAACTGTTCGTAGAAGCAAGAAATCTTCTGCTAAAGCTGCTGCAAAAGATGCAGTTGTTGTTGAAGAGGCACCTGCTGCTCCAGCTACAGACGAAGCTAAAGCTGAATAGTACAAAGTCAATTTTGTTTGATATTCAAAAAGAGAAATCTCAAAAGAGGTTTCTCTTTTTTTATTGTTCATTTGCCGATGTGTGGGGGAGAGACGATTTGCACATCGTCTCTGAAAATATCGCAAAAAACATTTTGGAAAAAGTTATTAACAATTCGGCAATTCTGTGTTAGTTTTTCAAAAAAAATTGTATTATTGTGTCTCTTTTTGCTTTTGCGCAAATTGAGGTATTATAATAATGTATAAGTAACTTAAAATTAAAAGTTTATGAAGAAGTTTGTATGTAGTTTGTTGTTGGTGCTTTCGGCATTGTTTTCGATGGCACAAAATTACACGTCCAACGGAGGCACATTAGAATTTACTTCCGGTGGCACTGGCAACTTTCCTTTAATAGGATGTATCGGCGATGATTTTTCCATCACTATTGTTGATAGTGAGTCGCTAATTGCGAGTGTTACCCCTGATGACCCAAGTAATCCTACATTGACGTATGCGAACGGTAAGTTGTTTGGTAGTCTTGTAGGTACTGTGTATGGTACACAATACCAATATACGGTAAAGGATGGTGATGGAGAAGAGGCGGGTAAATTCATACTGTTTGTAATGGAAACGCCATCTGCTTTAACAATCACCACCGAAGCAACCTCGTTTACGCTTGGGCAAAATTATATGTTCCAAGTTTCTGAGGCCATGCAAACGTATGAATGGAGTGTAACAACGTCGCAAACCGACGGATATCAATTCATGAATCAGTCTGATGCATCTTGCTCACTTTGGTTTTCAAAACAAGGTACATATATTTTGAAATATAACGGTTCGTCAGCGGGCGGGTGTGTAGCTCCAACAGCTTCATATACTATAAATGTAACTGGTTCTCAAACTATAACTTATACGGCTTCTGATGAAACTCTTTGTA
>JAGCOW010000011.1 GCA_017642535.1 Bacteroidales bacterium
GATTTCGCGGGTGCGTTCCTTCACCGACACATACATTATATTCATAATTCCGATACCGCCAATAAGCAGCGAAATTCCTGCAATCACAACCAGCAACGTCGTAAGAATGTCGGTTGTGGAACTTGCCGTTGTCAGCAGTTCTTCCATCGACATTATGCGGAACGGGTTGTTGGTGCCGTCGCTTTTGTGGACGCGTTGCAAAATTTGTGTGACTTCCTCCACGGCTTGCTGTGCAACGCTTTCGTCTTGTGCGGAAGCCACAATGGAATTTACGTAGGTTATTGCCATAATACGTTTCTGCACGGTGGTAAACGGTGCAAGAATCACATTGTCTTGGTCTTGTCCCCACGTGTTTTCACCCTTCGATTCCAACACGCCGATGACTTGAAACGGCGTATTTTTGAAACGGATTGTTTTTCCAATGGGGTCTTCGGTGCCAAACAGGTTGGTTACGACCGTCTGGCCTATTACGGCAACTTTCGACGATTGGCTGACGTGCCGTTCGGTGAACATGCTGCCTTTTTTCACCTCCATTTTCTTGATGTCAAGATAATCGGGATATACACCATAAATAGTTGACGGCCAGTTGTTTGCTTCGTGTATTGTCTGTCCGCCGCTTTGAACAATGGGGGAGACGTGGTCAACGAATTGTGCTTCTTTTTGAATGGCTTCCACATCTTTGAGCGTCATACTCCGCTGCGAGCCGTCGTCTATTCGCACGCCGCCGACGCGTTCCGAGCCGGGACGGATGGTAATCATATTCGAGCCCATCTGCGAAATCTGTGCCTTGATGCTCTGCTTGGAACCTTCGCCAATGGCAAGCATAGTAATCACCGCACCTACGCCGATGATGATTCCAAGCATAGTGAGGAATGTTCTCAATTTATTGAGAATCACCGCTTTCCAAGCAACTTTGACTAAATTTGAGAAGACCATAATTAATCAGTTATTGGTAATTTTGCCAATTCTTCTTTTGCATCTACTTGATGCTCATATACTTCGTCGTTTATCACCAATCCGTCACGAAGGGTGATGGTGCGTTTGCTCATACGGGCAATGTCGGGTTCGTGGGTGACGAAGACGATTGTTTTCCCTTGTCGGTTGAGGTCTTGGAACAAACCCATAATCTCGTACGACATGCGTGTGTCGAGGTTTCCCGTGGCTTCGTCGGCAAAAATCACCACTGGGTCGTTCACCAGAGCACGGGCTATCGCCACACGTTGCTGCTGACCTCCCGAAAGTTGGTTTGGCGTGTGGAGCAACCGCTGTTGCAGTCCCACCAAGTTGAGTGCGTCAATTGCGCGTTTTTGCCGTTCTTCCGACGAAATGCCGTGATGGTAGAATAGCGGCAGTTCCGCATTTTCAATACACGTTGTTCGTGGAAGCAGGTTGTATGATTGGAACACAAAACCGATTTTTGTGTTACGGATGTGTGCCAACTCGTCGTTCGAAAGTTTTGCCACCGAAACACTATCAAGGTCGTAGTCGCCGCTCGTGGGCTTGTCGAGACAGCCGAGAATGTTCAACATGGTTGATTTTCCCGAGCCGCTGGTACCCATAATAGTGACAAACTCACCTTCGTAAATGTCGAACGACACCCCTTTCAATGCCCGCACAGTTTCCTCGCCGACAATGAATTCCTTGCACAAATTGTGGATTCGTATGATGGGCTTTCGTTCTTCCATTCTCGTTATCTTTTTCCTCCCGCAGGTGCACCGCCTCGGTTGCCGCCACCACGATTCGGACGTTGTTGCATAAACGGACTCTTTGCCTGTGCGAGGTCTTTCTTGGTGACTGATTTTAATGAAGTTACAACGGAATCGTTTTCGCTCAGTCCGCTGATAACCTGATAGTTGATTTCGTCGCTTTCGCCTATGGTTACAGGTTTGCGTTCCAGTTTTTTGTTGGAAATCACCCATACGAAGTTTCCGCGTTTGTCGGGCTTTTCGCCTTTTGAACGTTTTTTGAACGAAGCAGAGTCTTTCGGCATTTCTGGACGTTCCATTTTCACGCCATTTTGTGCGTAATATTTCTCCAACAATTCAAAGTCGATTCTGTAATTCAACGCACTTTCGGGAATTGTCAGCACATTGCTGATTTCAAGCGTGTAGATTGAAACCGTGGCAGTAAGTCCCGGCATCAATTTTAGGTCGGGATTGTCGGCTTCGATGATGACTGTGTAGGTCACCACGTTTGATGTAACTTTTGGGTCAAGACGAACTTGCACCACTTTGCCGTTGAACACGTCGTTTTGGAATGCGTCAACAGTAAATGTAACACGTTGACCAACTTTGATTTGTCCAATATCGGCCTCGTCAATGTCGGCTTCCACCTGCATTTTCGTCAAATCCTGTGCTATGGTGAACAACGTTGGCGTGTTGAAACTTGCAGCCACTGTCTGACCTTCTTCAATACTTTTGGAAAGCACCACGCCGTCAACTGGAGAATATATGTCGGCGTAGCCGAGGTTTGTCTTTGCTTTGTCGAGACTTGCCTTTGACTGCGTGAGCGAACTTTTTGCATTATTATATTTGTATGAAATTTCGTCGAAATCCGCTTCGCTGATGAGTTTGTCGGCATACAGCGATTTTTGTCGTTCGTAGTTTTTCTTTATGTAATTCAACTCGTTAAGAGCTTTTTCGTACGAAATCTGAGCTTCCGAAACCGACACTTTCAAATTCGTCTTGTCAAGTTCCGCAATCAATTGACCAGCTTTCACTTGGCTGTTGTAATCGACATACACTTTTTTAACTTCGCCCGAAACCTGCGTACCCACTTCCACTTGCTGAATTGGCTCGATTGTGCCCGTTGCCGTGACCACGTTGGCGATTGAACCCATTGTTGCCGGTTGTGCGGAAACCACAACCACGCTGTTTTTGTTTTCCGAGAAGAACATGAAATAAACCGCCACGCCCGCTGCCACGAGCAGGAGAAGTATCAGTATAAATTTTAATTTTTTCATAGTAAATAACACGAAAAGTGATATTGCAAAGATAAATTTTTCTGCATATATCGAAGAAAAACTTGTGGAATTATAGATGATTTATAGAAAAACTATGATTGGTATATCTATATGTCTTGCGCCATTCTGCATTTTTCCTATCTTTGCTGCACTATGGAAGAAAAAGCTACAACACCGTACCCAGAGCGTACGGAAGATGTTATTGTACTCGCTTGTGAACCAACAACCGAGTATGGAAAACCTATTATCTATCAAGGAACTACGATTGCCAACGCCTTGAAAGACTATTACTCGTTTACCACCAATCGCGAGAAGGTGGATGTGTTGAAATGGATAGTTGCCCAACCTGATTTTACTGAGTTGAAACGGGTGTCTATAGCGCAAAACAAGATTTACACCTTATATACAAACCAATATGATGAGATATTGAAAACGGGCGAAATTCCTAATAATCTGCAAATTGCACAGAAATTTATGATGAACGGCTACGATGTCTTTCTACTTTCAAATCCCAGAGGAACAAAAAGTGCGGATTTTATTATTCGTAAGCAGTATTGTCTGTATTATGTGGAGGGAAAAACTTCTTCAGGAGGCAGTGCATTGTCATCGCAACTGGATAGTGGAGCAAAACAAGCAGACAGAATTGTTGTGAATTTTATTGGAAATGCTGGCATCAATCGAATCTCATATTATATAAAAACAACGTTTGAACACAATGAGAATCTACGTTGCATTTATATTTTTAAAGGAACACGTTTGATTTTTATTAAACGAAATGATGCGTTGATGAAAAAATTTTCCAGGAGCTTTTCCCATCTTTGGAATGTCCATAAATAAAAAAGAGAATCTTTTGATTCTCCTTTTTAAGAAATTCCGCGCCGTAGCCAGAATTTCGCACGAATTTAATCGGCCTTTGTCCACGTGTTTCTAAACTATCGTCTTCATTTTTCACCTAGGACGATGCAAATATACAA
>JAGCOW010000092.1 GCA_017642535.1 Bacteroidales bacterium
GAACAACGTGTATGTCACTGGTTCTGCCTTCAATTCTCCCTCTTCGTTAGTGTACCACAATGTATCCTGTACTGTACTATCGGTCAACTCTATCAAGTTCGATGCACCTGGCATTTCCCACGTATATAATGCCTTCGGTTTAGCAGCGATTCTCACAACCAACGTATCCCAACCTTCACAACCAGCCCATGTCTGTTCGTAAACAGTCAGCGTGTCAACTCCGGACTTCATCCAGTCAACGTAGCGTACCGAACTTGACATTGCGTCCTTCGAGTAGTTCAGGTGGTCGCCAGTCACGTTCCAGAAGTAAGAACTTTCCTTCGTGAACTGCGTGTAGTATTGTTCTGTTGCACCAACGCAAACAGAATCGCGACCGAACAGCTTCGTCATGGCTGCCGGAGCAACAGTCATATATACTGTATCGTATTCACTCTTACATCCAAGGTTATTTTCTTGGTCATAGATATTGATATCATAGATCATGAATTTATATGTACCAGTATCCAATACTTGACCTGGATCGAAGTGATACTTCGTACCTGTTGCAGCGTATGGTCTTGGACCATCCAAGCTACCCCATTTCATATTCGGACTACCAAGAGCTTGCAAATCCTTAATCTCATCACCCTGACAAATTACAGAAGAGAATACGATTGGTTTTCTTGCACGACCTTTCACAGAATATGTCATACTTACAGTATCACTCATACAGTAGATATTTTCATATACATACTTGTATGTTGCCGATACCGTATAATCACCTTCAGCGGTAATGACACCCGATGGTACGATTTGATGTCCTTCCTCATCATCAAAGTATTTTGTAACCTTACCTGTTTTCACTTGCCAGTTAACCGACGATGCATCGTTGATTGCCGGAGTGAATTTATAAGCTTGAATTGGAACAACAGAATCATAGATACACAATGTAGTATCGCCGCTGATTATCAATTCTGGTTTTTGAACCACGTGTAACAATACTGGCATCATATCGCTCACGCAACCATTGAGTTCACGTTGTACATAATAGGTTTTGTCAGAGTTACCAACTTCGCTTGCGTCAGGAGTGTAATTGTATCCTGCAGTCAAGTATGTAATAGCTGATTCATCAGCATACCATTTATCCGTAGGCATATTGGTACTCAATGAAGGAATTTGATCGCTACCCTCACAAACATTTGCACCCGAAACAGTTGGATTTGCAGGTTTCTCATACACTACGTATGATAACATTACTGCCTCGCCTTCACAACCTTCAACCGTTTGAGAAGCATAATATCTCTTTGTACCAGCAGTCATATCAGTAGTCTGATAAGAGTCATCGCCTTCTACAAGAACCGTTGTCTTATCCTTGTCGTACCATTTAATGTATTCACCAGAAGCATATAATACAGGAGCTTCTTCGTAATCACACAAATTCTTTTGTTGAGTAATCACAGGTACGCTTGGAAGCGACTTGATTCTGAATACAGCAGGGTTAGTATTACTTTCACAACCATCGATAACTTGAGAAGCATAATACGTATATTCACCCGGCAAAGATTCTTTTGACAAGTAACCTAAACTACCAGAAGAAAGGATTGTCATCTTTTGTGCATCAGCATACCAGTTAACTTTTCCTGTACTTGTAGCTTCAACGCTCACATTTGATTCTCCGTAACAAATATCAAATGAAGCCGTTTGAGGAGCTGCAGGGATCGGTTTAATCGTGTACGTCTTTTCAACCTTAGGACCGTAGCATTCATTTGCATACATTACAGCCCAAACTGAATACGTATCGGCAACCGAACCACTTGGAGTAAAGGTCTTTTCATTTCCTTTCTCCATAGCTTGTGGTACGCCAAGTTCTCCTGGATCTTCTTCATACCAACCAATTGTACCTACAACATTTGTAGCGACAAATGAAGGATTCGTTTCACCCTCGCATACTTCAGCAGGAGTAATTGTAGAAGAAATTGTCGGAACACCTGTTCCTGTAATCTTTATCGTTACCTTTTTCTTAGGACCTTCACAACCTTCTGAGATTGTCAAGTTTTGCAAAGGTATTGAGTTATATTCAGAAACGTAGTATTCAAAATCACCCTCAGTTGTCAAACTTGGTTGATATTCACCACTTGCAACCGATTTCTCAGCTGTAGTAGCTGATTCAGTCTTGTAGAACTTGAAGATTGAACTACTTCCATCACGTTCTGCCCAATCACCTGTTGAAGCAGCCAATGTAGGAACTTCTTCATAATTACAAGCTTTTTCGTCGCTAATCACAACACTTGGAATAGGACAAGGAACAATCTTGACATTAGCTACCGTTGATTCACTGTAGCATCCTTCTTTGTACTGACGAACGTAGTAGTTCTTATCAACTGTAAGATTTGTTGCATCGCCTGTAGCCCAAGAAGCGCCGGAGCCTTTTTCATCGTTAACCAATGTTTCTGATTCAAACCACTTAGCAGAAGCACCTGTTGTCAACGTGCTTGTAACTTCAACTTTAACAGGATTGCTTTGCGATGTCATAGCATAGAATCCTTTTGTTGTCGGAGCTGGCAAGTAAACAACGTCAATTGTTCTGTCAGAACTGAATACACAACCCTCTGCATCGGTATATGTATAGGTAATAGTATATTGTTTTTGACCTTCCAACTCACCATTTGCCTGAGCATAGAATATACCACTTGTACTGATTGCCGAAGCATCGCCTGTAATAGACCAAACACCTGCACCAGCACCATTTTCAGATGTTGTTTTCACATTGATTTTAGTTTCTTCGGTAGTGTAACATACAACTTCCGAAGCTTTATCGAATGTTACCGTTGGTAATGGTAATACCGTTACCGTAACAGCTTGCATAGGACTTTCACATTCGTTACCACTATTCTTTTCGTTAGCAGAATATGATACATAGAATGTTGTTGTTCCTGCAGTTGTCTTTGAAACTCCGTGAGCATATTCTGATGCTGTAGTTGTTGTAATCAACGATTTGTTGGCATCATACCAATTCCATTTTGTTACAACGCCACCTGTTGCTTGCGTTGCTACCGAAGCACCTGCCGTACCAGTAAGATTATCCAAATCGAAATTCAAACATTTCTTATCACCTGTTACTGTAGGAGCTTCCCACGGACAGTCAATCAAATTCAAGATAACTTCTGTTGGTTCACTTTCACAAGTGTAAGCATCAGTTTGAGTTATCCAATATTTCTTCACATATGTATCAGCAGTACCAACTTCCGCTTTCAAAGCAGTTTTGTCAGGCGTATATGCATCACCCGATGCTTGCAATACATTTGTTTTTGCTTGCGTATCATACCACGTGATAGTTTGACCTGTTGATGTTCTTGTACCAGTCAACAAACCAGTAGTAATACCATCAATATTTCCGATCAACCAGTTTGTCTCGCTTCCTGTTGGAGCTTCCATAAAGTGAGCTGTCGTTGTTGATGTTACTGTAGTTTGACATGTAGTACCATCAGCATATGCATCGCTGGTTACCGTATATGTGAACGTTGCTTCTTCCTTATCGCCTGAGTAATCACCCGGTAACCATTGGAATCCGTCCATTGTTCCCGCATTTGTTGAAATCACACCATTTTGAGGACTAACTGTTACGTGAACAGCTTCATTTCCTTTAGCACAGATGTTTTCAGGAGATTCAATCGTTACCACTGGGTTATCAACCACACGAATAGTTACTTTTGTACCTGCCGACCAACAACTATTTACTTCGTCGTATTCTGCTACATAGTATTCAGCAGAAGTTGCCGATGCCGTTGATATATTCGGATTGAATGTCAAACCAGTTCCTTCGGTTGGCAACATACCATTTTTACCAACAGGATCGCTTGTCAACCAACCAATTTGATAAGACGCAGGAGATGTCGCATTGGTAGTTCTTTCTGCTGTGAATGTCTGTGCTGCTGTTGAATTTACACAAACCCAACGATCTTTTGCAATTGGAGCCAGAGCATTACATTCTGAGATTACCAAAGTAGCAATCACACTATCCTTGCTATAACATTCCTTACCGTTAACCATTCTGTATTCACGAACAGCATATTTGTATGAACCCGCAGGATCAGAATCGCCAAGACCTGTCTGATATGTTGTTACATTATCACCTGACGGAAGAACTGAACCACCAGTTTCAGGCATCCATTGTAACACGTCGCCAGCAGTTGAAGCCGAACCCGTCAATTCTGTTGTGCCATCCAATACACCAGCGTTTTTCAACAATGTTTTTGTAGGAATTGCATTTGGAGCATTGACAGTTACTTTCGTAATTGTTGTCTCATCTGAATTCACACACTTGAACTCATCAGTATAAGTATATGTAATCGTTGTCGTTTCATTAGCCGATGTAGGATTAAATGACGCGCTCGTACTTGCTGTCGTACCAGTCCAAACACCAGTACCACCTGTTGGCGAAACTGTTGTCGTTATGTCAATTGCAGTAGCATTGTAACAAATCTCTGAAGGATTCGAATCATCAATCTTAACATTTGGCAATGCATGAACGGTAAGAGTTGCCGATGCTGTTCCTGCACAAGAGTTTGCATCCAAGTAATTTAATGTGATAGTATAGTCACCTGCACTATTTGCAGTTGGATCGAATGCACCAGTTGAAGCATTTACAGTACCACCATTATTCACAGAATATGAGAATGTTCCTGTTGTTTGTGTACCAGAAGTGCTAACCGTTACCACATCGCTATTGTTTCCGCTTACGCAGACGCTTGTGTTACTCAACGAGATTGAAGGATTTGGCATATCGAACACTTCTACTGAAGTAGATTTTTGTTCTGCCACACAACCCTTATCACTTACAAAGTCGTATGTAATAGTGTGTGTTCCCACACCTGCAACCGAAGGTGTATAAGTAGCCGATGTATTAGCAAGATTGGTAACATCGCCATTCCAAGTACCAGTACCATTTATTCCTGAAGGACTAAGAGTAGCTGTTATCGTTTGAGCCGTTTCGTCGGATACACATTTATCGGTCAACTGTGAAAGTTGAGTAATTTCTGGAATAGGATTGATTGTGATAGTCTTTTTAGCACTACCCTTACAACCTTTTGTATCTTCAACCTTTACAATTACGTCATACGAACCTTTTGTTGCAGTGAATGTAGGAGCTTGGATTGTCGTAGCATCCAAATAGCTTGCTCCTGAACCAGACCAAACTGTCGATCTAAACGAGCCATCAACATTAAGTCCGATTGGTGCGTTTTCGCAAACTTCGAATCCTGGGTCAGCAGTAATCACTGGTGCCAAAGTATCATCTACGGTAACTGTTGCCATAGCTCTTGTCTTGCTTTCGCAACCGTTAATTGTTTGTGATACATAATAGAATGTTTCACCAGCAGATGCCGTTGATGGAGTTGGAGCTGTTGAACTAGCCGTTCCGCCTGTAGCATTGGTGCCATACCAATTCAACGTAGCACCCGACATTGCCGTTCCTTCCAATTGTTTTGGAGTATCGTCAACGCAATATGCCTGATCTTTTACCGTTGGAGCATCAGGATATGCATAGAATGTTACTTTGATTGTTTTTGCTTCTGCAACACAACCATCTTTACTTGTATAATTCAATGTAATAGTAACTTCTGTATCTGAAGTAACATCGTTAGTAACAGTTGCCGTAGCACCATTACCAGTAACACCATCACCTGACCACTCGAATGCTCCGTCACCTGCATCGCTTACTGTTGCAGTAAGAGAAATTGAAGCGCCGCTACATACAGCAGATTTATCCGATGTAAGTGTCTTAATTTCAGGAGTTGGATGAATCGTTACTTCTTGCGTTGCGGCTTCACCCGTACAACCATCCAAAGTAGCTTTTACGCTATATACGCCTGATTCATTAGGCGAAGTCAACGTTTTACCTGAACCAGAACCATTGCTGCTTCCATCTTTTTCCCAAGCAAATGTAGCACCTGTAGGATCACTTGCAGCCGTAAGCGTTACTGAACTACCCTCACAAACTGTAGCTGAAGCAGGATCTGGTGTTATCGTTGCCGATGGTTTTGGTTTTACAGTAATTGTAGCCGTACCTGTAACACTTTCATTCTTACAGTTACCATCGTCATTAACCGATTTTACCGAATATGTATGCACACCTACAGCCGTCGGAACATCCGCTTCTACTGTATATGCTGTTGAACGTTTATTCTTCGTTTTGGTTGTTCCTGTTTGATCTGTATAATCCCAATATACTCTAAACTTAGGTTCTCCCGTCATAGTGAATGTTACAGGAGAAGTAAACGAAGCATCATCGCCCTCACAGAATTCTCCACCACCAGTAACTTTTACGGTAGGTACAGGATTCAAAAGAACGATTACTTCTTGTGTTTTTTGACACGTTTTTACCGTTGGGGCATTTTTGTCATATACCATAATCTTATATGTACCAGCATCGGTAACGCTGAAAGCAGCCGATGTATAACCATTGGTAGCAGCTTTAGCAACCGCATCGTCTTTATACCAAATATATGCAAATTGAGATGATGAAGACGAAGCCCAATTACCAGTTGTCAACGTACATTGTGCATCGTTAGCACATATAAAGATACTATCGTTCGTGAACAACGACGCATCGGTACACTTGATAACGAAATCTGCCGGAGCGTCGCATGGACAGTTTTCTGGCAAATCAATCTTGATTCTATCGCAGAAACCTTGTGGTGTAGCGAAATTAATATCGTAGAAGATACCCGTTTGGTCTGTCTTGAAGTTATTACCTTGAGAAGCACCTATACCAACGATATAATCTCCAGTGTAATTATCCTTAACATTTACCAAACCTCTTTGACCATAATAAATAGTCGTTTTATTCAAGTCAGCATCACCTGTCTTTGTCGCACCTGTATAAACAAGGAAGTATGTACCAGGATTCAAGGTATAATTTCCTGCATCAATCGTAAGTACTTCTGTGAAATCATACGTTCCTGCAGATGTAATTTCCTTCGACATTGTAATCGTTCCAGAGAATGATTTTACAACAGAAGATGTATTTGCGACTAAATGACCATTATCAGTTTTTGCATTACAAAGACTTACCTTTACAGTTACCGAACCAGCCAATGTAGCAGTACTACCACTTTGTACATAATAACTTTGCATTGAAGATTTCAATTTCACCTTAAAATCTTGAAGTGTTACTGCATTTTGTACTGTGAAACCTGGATTTGAGAAATTGTTTGTCTGATCTGCAGTTTGTGTACCATTGAAATTCGTAAACGAACTTGGTATAAACGATCCTATACCCGAAGAAGTTTCTTCCACGTAAATTGTTTTGGTACCATCGGGATTTTGTGTAACATAATTATCTGCTACAGAAATTTTAGTTTTTCCGCTTCCGATAGTTGTAGCAACTGGTGTTGCATTAGAACCTTTCGAATAATACCACGAATAAATTGCCTTGCTATTATTTGCGGCCGATACGTGAACTTCAACGGAATCACCACAGTACGACATTTCAGGAATAGTAAAGTTTTGTGGATATGCCGAAATAGTCATTTCTGCAACAGCTGGATCGTATGACACACAACCATTACCAGAACCATTCGTAATGTGGTCGATTTGTACCTTATATGTACCTGGTTCCGTTGCAGTGTATGTAACGCCATTGGCTTTCACCGAACCAGATTTTACTTCCACGTCATCTTTGTACCATGTAATCTTATAGTAGTCAGCCAATTCCATACCAACAACAAATCCAGCATCCAACTTTTGACCTGCAAAAGCAGAGGCACAGACCGTCATATCACCCGGAGTCAAATCTACCGTTGGATCTGGGTGACGAGGATTACAGTTTGTTGGTGGATTGATTTTTGTAGCTTTAGTTTGAGATTCAGGAACTGGATATGTACCGATGGTACCACTACCACCACCTATACCAAGTTGACCATAGTCGTTACATCCCCACGCATACAAATCTCCATTACCACGACCATAGAATCCCCACAAATCGGCACGGTTGATAAGCACCACATCGTTATGAACCGAACCACTACCATATACTATATATTCAGCACCAGCTTTGTCGGCAGATTGACCGATTTTAGATCCAGTGGCGCCACCACCACCGTCGCCGCAACCGCCACCACCCCAAGCAACTGGCTTGTTGTCGGCAGTAATAGCCATACCATATCCTTGACCACCGGCAACCCATTTAGCCAACAAATAGGTTCCATCGTTACTTGCGCCAGTAGTTTTACCTTTACGAACACGCAACGGAGTAGCATACGTATCATTGCCCGAATACCAAGAATAATCAGCATCAAGTACACCAGCCGAGTTATTCCAAGCACCGTTACCCCATGCCCAAATATATCCATCAGTATCCAAACCATATCCAACACCATCACCACAACCCAACATCTTGATATTGTCAAGATTGGTTCCGTCGCCCTTCTTAACTGGGCGTGCATATGGATCGTTGAAATCATTTGTATTACCTACACCTCCCGTAGCACTACGGCCAAGAGAGCCATTTCCTTTTTGATACCCCCAAGAATAAATTGTACCTATACCATCGCCATCAGGGTCAACCAATGCATACGCAGAGTTATCACCAGCATACACTTGTACGACACCTTTCAGTGGTTGACGAGTTGAACCGTCCAACACAAACATAGGATATGCTTGGTTATCAGTATTACCACAACCTAACTGACCGTGTGCATTATCGTATCCTTGTGCGTCGAAACCAGTGGAGTTACCACCCCAGCCGACCAAACATCCTTTGTTAGGTCCATCACCCAAAATTGCAAAACTATTGTTATTACCAGCATACACCACATCAACGTTACCAAGATGGCCATTTATATTATATGCTGATATATTTTTCAAATCACCACCTGCAGTACTTACTTGAATAGGTTCTGCCTGAATTTTTCCTTCAGATCTTTGAACCGTACCACCAGTACCACATTGTCCCAAAGAGTTGTTACCCCAACACCACACATTACCTTGACAGTCCAAGGCAATGAAGTGAGAACCAGAACCACAGTTCACCTGCTGGATATAAATATCACGACTCGAGAAATAGGTTACTTCTTTTGGTTGTGACTCATAGTCCTTTGTACTACCAACACCCAATAAGCCATAATTTTTATTCCCATTCACTGTGGTACTATTTTTACCCCACGTGTACACGATACTGTTTTCACAAACCATACCCGACACGCAGTTACCACCAGAGATGGTAAGTTCTTTCTGTGCAAACAAGCCGATGCTGAAGCTCATTATACATACTGATACTAATGCTAATCGTTTCATATTTTGTAGTTTTTAATTTTTACAAACTAATACTTAACATACTCAAGACGCAAAATAACGAAAAAAAGTTACACGAATTGCAATTTTTTTTCCGAGAAAATGATTTTTTCTACGTAGGTACGATGTGTACATCGTCTTTTCATAAAATTTTACGATGTTGTAGAGACGATGCACATCGTCTCTACGTGGAATATCACGGATTTATACGAACATGTGAAAATTTACCCACGTATTTTTTTCCGTCAACTTCAACTTTCAGCAAAAAAATACCCACGGGAAGGTCGGAAACATCGATGGTGAATGTGCCGCCTATGCTTTTGCACGGGATTGTTTTTACAACATGTCCCCCATCGGTTACAACGTGAATGACTGCCGAAGCATATACATTGGGACTAAATCGTAATGAAAGCTTATCGGAACAAGGCGACGGAAATGCAATAAAAGAATCGTTCGTCTGCAAAGAAATGGTCTTGGTATTAAGAATGGGATAATACACTATGCGAGCCGAGTCCTTATTATAATGGTATGGTGAAAAAACGGTGATTGGCTGTAATGCTATATTATATGGTATAGCCATATCGGCACACGAAACCCACGTATCGTCGAAATGATAAAAGCCATCAACCTGCGACTCTACATCATAATATTGATATAAAGAGATATTTCCCTCATATCGTGAAGAATCATAACAAACGCCATAATAAAACAGAGTATCAACAACTATCAATGAATCAAAATGAATCTGATTATAATAATCAGACTTCAAATCGGCATTAGAAATTACCTTTTCGGTCAAAACCCTGAATTGAGAATCCCAAAGAACCACCTTCGTTTGCACATCACGATTGGGAATTTCTGCCACACCAAGTTTTAGACTACGGATGATGGTCGGTCCCGAGACAAGTGCTTTATTTGCAAGGCAATCAGAAAAGATTTCGTTAGGGCCACTCAGATTCGAGACGGTTGGCGTGCTGAGCAACAGATACTGCGTTTGCGAAGTTATATTACCTATGGAATCAACGGCGAACAACTCCTTGCTATATTTATTTGCAACAGTATTCCGAATATGTGTCTTGAAAAACGGTGGTTCATATTCATCAGCTCTATCTTCAAGATTGTCGGTTACGTGAAGCAACACAGCCAAATGCGAAGAGAAACCCAACACTTTTGCATTTGTCCACCCTTTGGCATGTTTTACGAACAATGTGGCGTCGCCCATAGAGTTCTCATCGGTCTGATATGCTGCAAAAGCAGTTGAATTATTGCGTATGACGTAACCAACCCAGAGAAATTTGTTAGAGGAAACGGGAGAATCGAGTTTCACATAAATCGTGGCAGAATCTTGTATCATAGTTTCCACAAAAGGCGTGGAGAAAACAACCTGTTCTGGTTTATCATCACCTTCCCAAATCACAAACGTAATATCAGCAAGATTTTGCGACTGGTCAATCTTACCACAAAGCACTACATCGTAAATGATTTTCTTGGTATAGAATTTTTCTGCGATAGCAGTCCAACCTATGTCATTGTTTCCCGTCCACACGCCAGAGACCTTTCCAGAAAAATCGAACAACGAAATGGAATCGTTTAGGTTTACATGCGTCAACACGTGTGAAGGGAGCATATAGGGGTCGAATCCGGAGCATTTTTCCACACCAGAATTCATCGGGTCCAACCACGGTTTGAGTTGTGCCGTTTCTATATCATAATAATCCCACGCTTTTGAGAGTTTCTGAAAGAAGTCATTTGTGGGTGTTTCGCACGTTGCCTCTCCACCCGACAAATCACCAATAACCAAATGCTCGTTACTAAACAACGGGGAACCCGATGAACCGCCTTCGGTGGTACCCACATTCCAGCGAGAAATCTTCCAATGTCCGTCGGGTGCATAAGTGAACGCCGACGTCTTGAAATTTACGGTTGTCGGTTTTTCATTAGCGACAGAAATTTTCTTAACGTCGCCTTTGGGATGATGAATACACGCAGTCCCCTTCCCTACCTCATCGGACCGAGACCAACCTGCATAATATATATTGTATGATTCGGGAGGAGCAGAATTTAGTTTAAGCAACGAAAAATCAAGTTTTCCATCTGGTGACGTTGCCACCAATGTGGAGCCAGAAATGGTTTTCTCGGAACTCACGGAAGAATCCTTGCCACAGGTCGCATTTTCGTAATCGAAATAAAACACAGTTCGTTCCGCCTTTTTACTGCTTGCCACACAATGGTTTGCTGTCAAGATATAGGGTGTCTGGTCTTGTGCAGTATTGTTCATCAACGTGCCCGTACACACGGTAATACCTTGAATGAGCATTTTACACACAGCCCGTTTTTCAACTTGCCAATCATTGCCATCAGGACAATTTATATCGACATTGCATTGCGAGGATGAAGATTTCAATTCTGTCTTCTTCATAATTCCCGTAAAATCATGAGCAACCTGCACGATGCGCCACGTTCCATCTGACTGATTTTTCGGTTCGGAATAGGTAATATGCACCTCATCGCCGTCAATCAATGGCGTGGGCAAAACCGACGAGTGTTTTACATCTGTCGCGTTATACATTATTATATTGTCAGTATCATTTCCCGACAAACGCAACAATGCACCTTCGGGGAAATGCACGTCTTCAAAAATCAGATTCAGCGAATAAGCACCTTGAGAATGAATATATACATTATAATATAATGTATCATTTTGGGAGATTGGCTGAATATCGTTTTTGGAAATAGAGACCTCGAACGGATAGGCAAACTGAAAAGCACCATCTTTTGCATTGTCAACACTAAAATCCTCGGGCAATGATGGCATTTCAACCCGCAAATCGGGTATTGACGGCACGTTTGGATAAGTATGACCAGATTGAGAGTACGAAAAAAACGACATACAAATACTGTATGTCGTCACTATAAATCGTCGTATATATTTATTCCAATTCAATTCCCAAGACAAGCACATCGTCAATTTGTTTTCGTTCTCCTTTCCATTCTTCAAATGTTGTATCAAGCGTTTCACGCTGTTTTTCCATTGCCAATGAGCGTGTATCGAACAACAATTTTTTGAAATGAATACCCAAGAACTTCTTATTGTTTTCACCTCCAAATTGGTCTTGATAACCGTCGGAGAACATATACAAGCGAGTGCCAGGTTTATACGAGAACGTATGCGTTGTGTAAGCATTTTTTTCCGACGTGATAGAACCACCTACCGAAGCCATATCGCCTTCAATCGTTTCGATAATATCATCATACACAACATACGCAACATGATTTGCAGCAGCAAGTTGCACTGTTTTAGCCGTCTTGTCTATCAAACAGAGCGTAATATCCATACCATCTTCCTGCGAATCGGGCGAAGCATTTTCCTTTTGATTCAATGCAGAACGTACGCCATCGTTGAGTTTGTCGAGAATTTCACCCGGAGCACGCAGTTTCTTATAAGTAAGCTGTTGCAACAAGGTAGCTCCAATCATCGACATAAATGCACCCGGCACACCGTGTCCCGTACAATCAACCGCAGCCACATAGAGTTTGTCTTCTTTTTCAAAGAACCAATAGAAGTCGCCACTTACCACATCGCGTGGCTTGAATAGCACGAACGCATTCGGGAAATAGTCTTGCAACAAGTGCATTGGTGGCAAAATGGCATCTTGGATACGTTTTGCGTAACTGATACTATCCTTTATCAAACGATTTGACTTCGACAATTCTTCATTGTTCAACGTAAGCAAATCACTTTGTACTTTCAATGTTTCCTTCTGTTGCTCAATCTCCTTGGTACGTTCACGAACCAAGCGTTCCAATTTTGCATTTTCTTCCTTATATAAATGCTCACGATATTTCACGTACACATAAATGCTCAATCCAAATATCAAAATGAGCAACGAATAGAACCACGTTGTTTTCCAGAACGGAGGAACGATAGTGATTTTCAACTGTGTGATTTCATCGCTCCAAACACCATCATTATTCGTAGCTGTAACTTCAAACACATAGTCGCCACCAGTCAAATTCGTATATGTGGCGGTACGTTTGTTCGCATCGGTGTAGTTCCAATCTTCGTCAAAACCGACTAATCTGTATTTATAGCGAACTTTCGACGGAGCAACATTATTCAATATTGAAAAATCAATAGAGAAATTATGTTTATACGAAAGTTTCAGCTCACCTATCGTCGTGATAGACTGATCCAATACGACTTCACCTTGAATCTCCTCGCCTATTTCTACGGTTTTATTAAAAATCTTTAACTCAGTAATGACAACTCTTCCTATGTATGAATCGTTGGTAATACTATCAGGAATGAAGTACGACAGACCTTGAACACCACCAAAAAACATCAGGTCATTCGATGATTTGAAAGAAGAACGTTCGTTAAACGAATTACCTTGCAAACCATCGGATTTGTTATAATTTGTAAACGTTTCTGCAAATGGTGCGAATTTTGAGATACCATAACAGGTACTTATCCACAAATTGCCACGCTTATCTTCCTGCATGGCCAACACCATATCGTTGGTCAAACCATGTGAACGTTTGGTATATGACACAAAAGTCTTTTCACGACGGTTGAATTTGCAGATACCGGCACCACCCGTACCAACCCAGAATGTTCCATTACCCGTTTCCAATAACGAGTACACAATTTCACTATTCAATGAATTCGGGTTATTTCTATCTTGAGTAAAGAACGTGACAGTATCGTTACGAGGATTCACGCACATAATACCTCGACCATTGGTTCCCGCCCAAATCATATCTTGGGAATCTTGCATAACGCACCAAATCACATTACGCATAAAGTTATCGGGATTTACGTCGTATGTGGTAAATTTGTTTTTCTCCCATTCAAACTTACACAAACCACCGCCATAGGTTCCAACCCACAAACGTAACTCACTATCAAGACACATGGCAGTTACCGCATTGTTAGACAAAACATTGCGAGTATCTTCAACAAAGGAATAATGGTTCAGAACGCCTTTGTCTAACGAGAAACGAATCAATCCGTTTCCATCGGTTCCCAACCAGAAGAAACCTCGAGGGTCCTGCACGATGGAAGTTATCACATTATAACTATCCTTGTCGTCCTTTGAACACTGATATGTGCGAATGATGTTAAAATTCTTGTCATAATATAGTAAACCAGCACCACGAGTCCCCACAAGAAAATGTCCATCGTGAACAGGCGACAAATCCTTAATTTCCAGAATCGACATCACATTATCCGAAGTCAACTCCGAATTGAAATCCAAACTTGGATGCAAGATGGAGAATTTCTTACGATGAGTATTGTACTTACACAAACCAGCGGTTTCGGAACCAACCCAAAGCACACCAGACTTATCACGCAGAACCGAAAGAATATTGTTGGACGAAAGCGAGTACTCATGTTGATGCATTTTCTCGCAGCCCAGATATTGCTTCGTGCCCAAGTCGTACATATTCAGACCACCTCCACGAGTACCGACATACATTATATTAGATATGGTATCCTCGTAGAACGTCCATACAATGTTGTTGCTCAACGACATGGTATCCTTGGGATTGTTCTCAAATACCGTATATTTATACGTTTCGGGGTTGAGCACACCAAAACCGCCATAATACGTTCCAATCCATAGATTTCCGTACCTGTCGTTTTCAATGCTCATAATATCGTGAGCAATAAAATCAATATGTTGGAACAAACCCGTCTGTTTGTCGAACTTATCCAAGCCCCCACCCTCGTTCACACCAATCCACAAATTGCCAAACTTATCCTTGCTCACAACACGCACTTGGTTGCTACCGATAGAATTCAGATTACTCGGATTATGCTTATATGCCGTAAACTGATGCGTGTTTCTATCGAATCTATTCAAACCGCCACCATAGGTCGCTATCCACAAGATACCCTCGTCGTCCTCGGTAATATCATACACGTCGTTGTTGCTCAACGAGTTTTCATCGGCTGGGTCGTGCATATATCGTGTAAACGTCTCTGTTATCGGATTGTATTCGTTCAAACCGCCGCCAAGCGTTCCTATCCAAATTTTCCCATAGGAATCCTGAAATAAACAAAGAATACGGTTGCTCGAGATTGAAGTCGTATCGTTTGCCACTGGTTTGAACACTTTGAACGAATATCCGTCGTAGCGGTTAAGACCATCGAGCGTAGCAAACCACAAAAAACCAGTAGAATCTTGCAATATGGAATTGATGCTGACTTGAGACAAACCATCCTCCATTGAAATTTGCTCAAAATTCATCTGATGCAGTTTTTGTGCCCCACACACAAACGACATCAACACCAACGCAATATATACTACTAACTTTCTCACCTATACTAAACAAAAACGTAAATATACGTTATTTATTTTCGTTTTGAAACTTTTCAACCTTTTTTATCGCAATTCAGCACCTAATTCTTTCTGATAATTTGCAATCAGACGATTCATCACATTGTCAATTTGACCATCAGTCAAGGTCTTTTGGTCATCCTGCAACAAGAACGAAATTGCATACGATTTCTTTCCAGCAGGAATCCCCTTGCCTTCATATACGTCGAATGCCGACACTTGTTTCAACAATTTCTTTTCGGTTGAGAATGCAATTTTCTTGATTTGTTCAAACTGAACTTTCGAATCAATCAACAAAGCCAAATCACGTCGTACCGACGGGAATTGTGGCAATTCCTTGTACTGAACTTTCTGACGATAATTTGCAAGCAAAACATCCCAGTATATTTCAGCAAAGAACACTTGTTTGTCAATGTCGAAGTTCTTCAATAATTGCTTAGAAACCACACCCAAGCGAGCCACACACTTATTGTTCAAAATGGTACATTCCAATCCCGACAACATATCGTCGCTTTTTGGTGCAAACTGTATATTCGACATTCCAAGTTTCGTCAACACTTTTACCACAGCTGATTTCAGCACAAATATATCAGTGTCTTGTTGTTTTTCAGCCCAATATAACGGCGCTTGTTTTCCAGTGACACACAATGCCAACTGACGAGATTCACCATATTTGTCGGTTACGGAACCCTCCGTTCCCTTTGTGTAATAAATACTTCCGAACTCAAACAACGATAAATCCAACTGCTGACGGTTCTGGTTGTGTGCGACAACTTCCAACATACTGAACAACATTGTATTACGCATACAATCCAGTTCTGCACTCAAAGGATTAAGGATTTTTACAAGATGATTCTTGCAATCATTTTGTAAATCAGCATAATACGAAGAATTCGTTAGTGAATTATTCATAATTTCATACCAACCGCTATCCACAAACATGTCTGCAATCATATTGCGTACCTTCGTTTGGTTCACACCATTTGAATAGGTAATTGCGGCATGAAGATTCGTTGAGAATTCAACATTATTGTATCCATAAATACGCAACACGTCTTCAACAACGTCTTCGGCACGTTGTACATCAACACGATATGGAGGAACCAACAAGTTCAACTCGCGACCATTTTCCGATGCAATCTCAATTTCCAAACCTTTGAGAATCTTCTTAAACACGTCGTCGCCAATGTTTTTGCCCATCAAGCTATATGCTTTGTCAAGATTAAGAGTAACAGGGAAAGAATCAAATTTCTCAGGATGAGAATCAAATATCGGCCCACAGATTTCTCCACCTGCTACTTCCTGAATCAACAATGCCGCACGTTTCAAGGCATAATTCGTGATATTCGGGTCTATACCACGTTCATAGCGGAACGAAGCATCGGTTGACAAACCGTGACGTCGAGCCGTCTTACGAATTGACACAGGATTGAAGCAAGCACTTTCAAGAAATACCGACGTAGTAGTTTCCGTAACGCCAGAATCCAAGCCACCAAACACACCGGCAATACACATTGGCTTTTCGGCATCACAAATCATCAAATCTTCCGACGACAACTCACGTTCTACCCCATCAAGCGTAATGAACTTTGTCTTGTCGGCAACGGTATTAACGTGAATTTCTTTTCCTGCAATCTTTGCCAAATCAAAGGCATGTAATGGCTGACATAGTTCGTGAAGAATGAAGTTTGTCACATCAACCACATTGTTGATTGAACGCAAGCCAATCGATTTCAGGCGGGTCTGCAACCATTCAGGAGATTCTTTTACCTTGATACCCGAAATGACTACGCCTGAATAACGAGGACACAAGTCTGGGCGGTCAACCACAACCTTGAAATCTGTTTGCGTATTCGACAAGGCAAATTTCTCAACCGACGGTTTTTGTAATTTCACAGAACCGTTCACGTTCAAATATGCAGCCAAATCACGGGCAACGCCATAATGCGAAGCTGCATCGATACGGTTTGGTGTCAATCCGATTTCAAAGATATAATCATCCTTTATATTGAAATACTCCGAAGCAGGAGTTCCTACCTTCACGGTGTCTGGCAAAACCATAATGCCATCGTGGCTTGTACCAACTCCTATCTCATCCTCGGCACAAATCATACCGCAAGAAACCTCGCCACGAATTTTTGATTTCTTAATCACAAACTCCGTATCACCATCGTAAAGTTTTGTTCCTTCGGTGGCAACTACAACAGTTTGTCCAGCTGCGACATTCGGAGCACCGCACACGATAGGCAAAATCTCCGGACCCCCCACATCAACCGTCGTAATATGAAGATGATCGGAATTTGGATGGTCGACACACGTCAAAACTTTTCCAACGACAATGCCTTCCAATCCACCTTTTATTGTTTGATATTTTTCAAGACCTTCTACCTCTAAACCAATATCTGTCAATATCTTAGATACTGTTTCAACATCATAATCAAGCTGAATATACTCTTTCAGCCAATTCCACGAAATATTCATTGTTTACTTTTAAAATTAAGCCAAACAAAAATAGTTAAAAAAGGGGGAAAATCTAATAATTCGCATTCTTTTTTGATTGCCTAAGCAAACAAATTCCAATATGCGTAAATAGCAGGGATAGAAAACAGCACGCTATCGAATCGATCGAGGAAACCACCGTGTCCGGGCAACATTTTACCTGTGTCTTTCACGCCAATGTAGCGTTTAAACTTTGATTCCACCATATCGCCAAGCGTAGAACAGAATACAATCAATACAGCTCCACCGACAAATTCAGCGATAGAGCCGTTTACCTTCACATTCAACGCAATGATAACGGCAAGAATCACGGTAGAGAGCAATCCGCCCACAAAGCCCTCAATGGTTTTCTTGGGTGATATTTTCGGACACAACGGATGTTTTCCGAACAACATACCCCAACAATACGCAAACGAATCGTTGGACCACGTGAACAAGAACAACATAAAAATCATAAGCGACGAGCTGAATCCTTCGTCAATCATTGCATTATCAATCTTGTAATATGACAGCAATGTGAATGGCAATACCACATACACAATGCCGCAGAAACTAAATGCAATTCGATGGAATGGTTCTTCATCGTCACGCAACAATTCCACAGCAAAAATAGCCAAGGCAAAAAATATCACCAATGGAAGTGTTGACAACATTGTTGGGAACAACGACTCGTTGTAGTATTTCATTATGGGCATAGCGTAAATACTTACGGCAAGCGCATTCGACAAAACCACGTCAACAGAATACCCTTTGATTTTGAGATTTTTATAAAATTCATTCAACGCCAGCAACATAATAATTCCGAAAACAGCAAGAAATATAGGCATTGTGGTAAATAACGCAGCGGTAACAACTGCTATGTACAACAAGCCAGTGATGCAGCGAAGAATGAAATTTTTCATACCGTTATTCTTTTACTAATAAAACATATAAGTTTTTTGGTCCGTGAGCACCCAACACAAGCGTCTTTTCTATATCGGAAGTTCTACTTGGACCAGTTATAATGGTAACTTGTGACGGAAACGAATCTCCAAACTTACGTTCTACCACATCCATCGCTTCGGGAATGTCGGGACACACCTGATTTGCGTACGCCAATACGATATGTGTTTCAGCAGCCGAGATCAAACGTCTTCCCTCAATCTGAGCCGACGAAACCAATATGCTTCCCGTACGTGCCGCCAATGCCTCACACGTGGTAAGCGAAAACTTTGCCACACGGGCATATTCTGGATCGGTATTGTACGAAATTCCTTTTTCGTCAAGTAATTTCAGCAAATCAGGATTATTACACAATAGAACCTCATCGCCCATAAGTTCTCTTACTCTTGCCAATGCGTCGTCAACCGAGGACACAATTTCCGGTTTTCCGGCAACCAATTTCAGTTTTTCGCAGTATGCCTCGCACAAATCACCTTCGGGTTGTACGAAATATTCTTTTGCCGACGACAACTTTTCGTATGAATATTGTGGAGTTATCTTCACACTTTCCAAGTCACCCAGAATTTGAGCCCTGCTATTTTCTGATCGTGAATTACTCATTGTCTTTTTGTGTTTCTTCTACAATTTTTGGTTCTTCCGCAAATGGTCGTTTTCCGAAAATTTTCTCCAAATCTTCACTAAATATCACTTCCCTATCGAGCAACAATTCAGCAAGACGGACAAATCCTTCCTGATTCTGCGTAAGAATATCGTATGCACGTTGATATGATTTTCTGATAATCTCCTGTGCTTCGGCATCAATCAGTTTTTCCATTTCCTCGCCGTATGGTTTGCCGAACGTATATTCCGACTGTCCAGTGGAATCGTAGAAACTCAGATTACCGATTTTGTCACTCATTCCATAATATTGTACCATGGCATAGGCCTGTTTCGTAACTTTTTCCAAGTCATTCAATGCACCTGTCGATATTTTGCCAAACGTGATTTGTTCGGCAACACGACCGCCCAACGTAGCACACAATTCGTCAAGAATCTGCTCTTTCGTCACAATCTGTCGTTCTTCGGGCAAATACCATGCGGCACCCAAAGCACGTCCACGAGGAATGATAGTAACTTTAATCAGCGGATGAGCATATTCCAAGAACCAACTCAGTGTTGCGTGACCTGCTTCGTGGAATGCAATCGTGCGTTTCTCGGCCTGTGTCATTATTTTATTTTTCTTTTCAAGACCGCCGACAATTCTGTCGATCGCATCAAGAAAATCTTGTTTTTCAATCATTTTCTTATCACGACGAGCGGCAATCAGAGCGGCTTCGTTACACACATTGGCAATATCGGCACCAGAGAACCCAGGTGTTTGTTTTGCCAAGAATGAAGATTTTATTTCCGCATTGAACTTCAACGGACGCAAATGCACGTCAAAAATCTGCTCGCGTTCTTTCAAATCTGGCAATTCCACATTGATTTGTCTATCGAAACGACCAGCACGCAACAATGCCTTATCAAGTATTTCGGCACGGTTTGTCGCTGCAAGGACAATCACGCCCGAATCGGTTCCGAACCCGTCCATTTCGGTAAGCAACTGATTCAGCGTGCTTTCACGTTCATCATTGGTATTGAATCCGTTTTTACCACGAGCACGTCCAATTGCATCAATTTCGTCGATGAAAATAATGCACGGAGCTTTTGATTTTGCCTCGCGGAACAAATCGCGCACGCGAGCGGCACCTACGCCCACGAACATTTCAACAAAATCGGAGCCAGCCAACGAGAAGAAAGGCACTCCCGCCTCGCCAGCCACGGCCTTAGCCAACAACGTCTTACCCGTTCCCGGAGGTCCTACCAACAAAGCTCCCTTAGGAATTTTACCTCCTAATTCGGTGTATTTCTTCGGATTTTTCAAAAAATCGACTATTTCACGAATTTCAACTTTAGCTTCTTCAAGACCTGCAACATCCTTGAACGTGGTTTTAACCTTGTCCTCGTTCTCAAACAATTTTGCACGTGACTTTCCAATGTTAAAAATGCCGCCACCGCCCATACCAGAGCCGCTGCCGCCACCACCCATCTTTCGCATGAAAAACATCCAAATGACAATAAGCAAGACTAATGGCAAAATCCAACCGATGATTTCTGCAACATAGTTGTGTTTTGTCTGATATTCAATATTGACATTGGTATTTTCAAGTTTCCGTTCAAAACTCTCGATAGAGCCAATCGTCATAGTGTAATCGGGCGAAACGGCACCACGTCCCGTATTACTTGCTGTCAAGTAAATATCAACATATTCGCGATTGACGACGACGACTTTTTCTATCTCACCGTTACGCAATTTCGCATCAAATTCCGTGGAAGAAATTTTCTTGGCACTACCACTAAAATCCATAAAGGAGAAAATGGCGAAAACCACCAACAACACAACATAAATCCATATGTTGCTCCCACTATTTTTAGGATTCTTAAAATTCTTGAAATCAGGAGGGGTAAAAGGAGGTTTCTTCGAATCCTTTTTTTCTTCCTGTTTAGTATTCTTTTCTTTTTCTTCCGCCATATTAATCTTCGTTATTATACTCTTTTTTAGGACAATCTGCCCACAAATCTTCTATTTTATAATATTCACGAATGTGAGGTTGGAACACATGTACAATCACGTCGCCATAATCGAGAAAAATCCATTCGGCATTTTCGTAGCCAGAACTTCCCCAAACCTTTTCGCCCGTCTTCTTGCGCACGTAATCCTCCACTTCGTCGGCAATTGCATCAACCTGCGTTGACGAATCCCCCTCGCAAATTACAAAATAACGGCAAATAGCATTATCTATTTTCTTGAAATCAAGACTTACGATGTTTTTTCCTTTCTTTTCCTTGATTCCTTCAACTATTGCTTTCAATAATTGTGCTGATGAAACTTTTGCCATTAATTATTGTTTTTATTCCTTGCAAATATATAAATAAAATAACAAGTGACATCGGGCAAAGGGGAAATCTATTTCTATGGGCAGTCATAGAACGCACCATACCCTATTTCCACCGCTTTACAACACTATCACCGTCTTCGTAAACAATACTTTCTACTCTTTCATATATTGCCATCTTGTCCATATCGCATAATGTAATAGGTTCTTAATTAATCTTCCCACACTATGGTATTGTCTTTAAAATCGGCATACCCAAAAGGAGATCCTTTTTTCAGATGTACTCGTATTTTTTTGCTTTTGGGGATTCCCAAATCAAGGTAATCGAATTTCGTCGCCGTTCCTGTTATGAATACATCGGTTAATCTTTTACAATCGCGGAACGTATGGGAATCAATTCCAACCACAGAAGCTGGTATAGTAATACTCTTCAGCATGTTACATTCCTCAAAAGCATAGTAGTATATCCTCTTCACGGTATCAGGAATGATAACAATTTCCTTTCTTTGTGGACAACGTACCAAAATAGAAAGAGAAGAATCATACAATACTCCGTCAACCGACTTAAAACATCGACTCCATGGAGTTACGTTTATCTCGGTTAAGTTTTCACAACCTTTGAATGAGTAATTGAAAAATTCTTGTGATACTGTAATACTCTTCAACTTTGTACACCCTTTAAATGCATCATCATACCCTATCCCCTTCGCTATGTCGGGGATTGTATAATGTTCAACATTCGCACATTTAGACAATATCGTACCTCTCTTATTATCATGGATAAATACAGTTCCAAAATCATCTATATACGGATTGTCGCCATATACAAAAGCATTTTTGTCGATTGCTGGCACATTATCGGGAAGAACTATGTCGCTAAGACTATCACACCCATAAAATGCGCCATAACATATTCTTGGGAATGGTTCTGAAAAAACAACACGTTTCAGTTTTTTACAATTAACAAATGCTCCGACTCCAATTTCCGTCACACTGGCAGGAATAACAACTTCTGTAAGTTCACTACAGTCCATGAAAGCCATGTCTCCAATTTCTTCAACAGTATCAGGAATGACAACTTCACTAAGTCTTTTACATCCCCTAAACGCCTCTTTCCCAATCTTTACCACAGAGTTGGGAATGACAATACGTTTCAACAAAACACAATGAAAAAAAGCACTATCGCCAATAAAAGTCACATTGTCGGGGATTGTGAATTCCTGCAGTTTCATATTCACCGAAACGAGTTTAACCTCGTTTCCTTGGTGTTCAAACATGTTATTATCATCTTCCCAATAATCCCACTCAAGAGAGTCGAATTTGTCATTTTTTCTTGCCATACGTATATTTTTTTGAGATTTCTAATAGTGTTTTGATTTCTCAAATATACCTTTTCTCAAAAAAAAAGCAAGGTTCATTTAATTCTTTTGTTTTTGTTGACAAAAATGATTGAATCCCCCCCCCTTTTGGGGTTTTGTATCTTATTCTACATCACTTTTAGGTATTTCAATTTCCGACAAAAACTTTCCTTTGGTTTCTTCTATATATGCATTCATTTTTTCCCAATCTTCACGTACTATATATACCAAATAACGAAGAGCCAACTCTGGTATAATCTCATCTTTCTTTTGAAACAACTCCTCGTATGAATCACATTCAAAAATGAGATTTTTCGATTCTATAACTTTTTCTTGTTCATCATAATCGTTTTCGAGAGCAACTAACTCTTCAAACATACTTGTTTTGCTTTTGAAAAGCATTGGCAAACCTTCTGTCTCCATTATTGAATAGAAAACTTTTTCGCCACTTTCAGTCTCAAATTCCACCTCAACAATAATTGTTGCAGAAAACGGCGCTCCACCGAGTTGTTTTACTTGTACGTTACAGATTTTGTATGAGTTCATAATTCTATTTTTTTTGTTCAATTTTTGTCCTAATTCTTTTTATTCCTCTTCCCCTATAAGCTTTCTAACTTCGCTAGCAACTTCACGTTTTTTGTCACATTCCAGCCACGTGTCAAATGTCTGGCCAACGACTTCCGACGCAGAAATTCGAGCATCATAGTATCGCTGCATAATAAGATATTCCTCCTTGGGCTTTGTTGCCACTATGGCAGAAATGGATTTTTCAAGATTCTTTTCCAATTCTGCTTCTTTTTCCTCCAGTTTTTGGATTTGTGCCTGCAACTCCTTGGAAAACTCCGTATGTCCTTTCTCCTTCAACTTATAATCCACGCCATTCAACCGCGAACGGTTAATTATAATCTCTATTTTTTCATCTCTATACTGCTCTACCATCTGTTTGATTTTCGACAGATTTTTTCTTCCAATTTTGAAATCCTCAAATGTTTCAACTATTTTAATTAACAATCCCATATTAAAAATTTTTTAGTTGGGTAATTATACGTCGTTTTCTGGGAATGTCAAGATTCATTTTTGATTATTTGTTATCTTTAGAGTTTATTTCCTCGTGAATCGCAGTTTGGGAGCGTCTAACATACGTTCCTTTCACTCAAAAATTTTTTAACCTTCTGTTTTGGATTGGAATACTTGCCACGCTGTTCCATTCATAAATTTGTTTGAGTCACCAAAGCTATTTTCATCAGCCAACGGAGATTCAATAAGCTTATTGGAGATGGTTTCAGGACCAATTATCCTATATCCGTTTTCATCCCATTTTAAACAGACTTTTTGTTCTATACGCTTTGCTATAAGACCCTTGTAATCTCTTTCTTCTATAACAAAAGACCATTCTGGTTTGTTATTTACCACAAATTCACATTTTACTATTTTATCATTATCATTATAATAAATACGAACGTCGTTTCTATGTTTACCATCGTATGAACCATTTCGTTTTTCTATACGCTCATTTGGAGCGTCGTTTGTCTCGTCAGAGGTAAAATCACTCCAATTTCCAGACACAAAATTTGAATAAACAGCATTGTTTCTCGTCCCAGTTAAAGTTACGCCTAAAAAGAAAGCAGCCCTTGAAATTCCCACATAGAGTATATTTTTGATGAGTGATGCATCATACAATGTATCTATATCATAAAAAAAGACCACATCAAAGTCCATCCCTTTTATTTGATTTATTGTATATACTTTGAGTTGACACCATTGATCTCTACGTCGTATTTCTTCAGGACACGACAATTTTTGTTCTATAAACTTTTTCCCCTTTTCGTCTTTTGCAAAGATGGCAATAGCAGGCAAGATCTTGCCGTAAATGTTATATATTTCAACAATTCTGTCTTGAATCCATTTTATTTTTTTATTAGGGTCTTCTGAAACATATTTTAACGGTTCGGGGGCAATTTCTACATCTACAGCAGAAACGAACTCTCTTGCATTAGCTATACATGTTTTTGCAATATCTAATAATTTCTGCGTTTGTCGATGAGATATTGAAAGCTGACGGACTTCCAATTTTGGGAATATTTTTTTACATTCATTCCAATCTTTGACTCCGTATTCATCTATTCTTTGCATTGCGTCACCAGCTAATATAATGCTATTAAAATCCGATAAAGCATGAGCTGCAATAGCATATAAATCAAACACATTATAATCAAAAATTTCATCTGCCGCAACTACGGGATAATAATATTGTTCCAAATTGCCTTCCCAGAAATTTTTAAATTCATTTTTATTTTCTTGAAAGAAATTTAATACAAAACCTAATAAAAAAGATTGTTCTTGAGACGTTATCTCTTTTTGTTTAAGACTTTCAAGAACTTTTATATCATAATATGCACGATGTTCTTTGGGGGTTCTAAATGAAAGATATGCGTTAGCAATCTCAGACACAATATCTTTGGGAGTTTTCTCAATAATTGATTGAACATCTCTAATATCTATGATTTCTTTCTTCCATATCGAAAGAAAATAATTCCATTCTTGTAAATCCCTTATTTTTTTTTCTAAATCGGAAAACACAGAAAGTTCGTTTTTCCCTTTTAATATATTTTTAATTTTTTCTATGATTTTACCATC
>JAGCOW010000093.1 GCA_017642535.1 Bacteroidales bacterium
AAGAAGTCGCACAATGAGTCGGATTCATAGTTCCGACACAAAACCAGAAAAGATAGTCCGTAAATTTTTATTTTCCAACGGCTTTCGATATCGAATCAACGTGAAGGACTTACCTGGCACGCCTGACATTGTATTACAAAAATATCATACCGTAATTTTCATTCACGGTTGTTTTTGGCATAATCACGAATGTTTGAAAGGAAAACTTCCTCAGACAAACACCTCGTTTTGGGCACAAAAATTTGAAAAGAACAAAGAACGCGATGCGAAAGTCAGAGAAGAACTGAAACAATTGGGATGGAATACGCTGATTGTTTGGGAATGTCAGTTAAAACCTCTCGTAAGAGAAAAAACACTTCAAGAAGTTGCGTATTTGCTCAACAAGGCAAATCTTACAAATCTTCACAAAAAATACACGATAAAGGAATTTCCTCTGCCTCTTGCGGCAGAAGAAAAACCTCCCAAATACGGAAAATAATCTATTTTTTCACGAACTTTTGCGTACGCACTTCTCCCGACGAAAGCATGATTTTTGCAAGATAAACGCCTTGAGTAAGAGCCGATACATTCACAGGAGATGTACTTGCCGTCAATTTTACGGAACCTGTCACATCCACTATCTCGATAGAACGAATCTGATTATCGGAAACAAACAACCTATCCGTACACGGATTAGGATAGATTGTAACCGATGACGGAGCCAAAGGAATTATAGGCAGAGCTATTCGTTCCTGAATCTTCAAATTATCAATAGCCCATCCCCACGCATAATTTGTTTCATCGGACTGCAAACGGAAACGGACAAAAATAGTATCGCCAGCACGGAAATACTTGTTTTCCAACAAATTGATCGTATGTTTCTTGAAATATGACGCATCGCCAACGGCAAGACTATTCTCATTTTTTCCGTCGTTTTTCTTTTGCGAATGATAAAGTTGTTTCCAATCGTCCCACAATTGACTATCCCAACCCTTCTTCCCCAACGGATACCAATTTTCTTCGTCTTTTGAACCTTCTACAACCACATAATCCCAAAAACCAAAAGTACCATATTGAATACCCGCCTTACCTGGTTCAACCAGCACAACCTCATCAAACGTCATTGTCGCTGGATTCGATGCTATAACAATCGGTTGCTTGATTGTTGCCGTATATTGGATGTATTTGGATGCAGAGCCACTATATTCGTATGGATGAGCCGTATGTAACGCTTTATTTTCAAATCCGTTTTCTTTTGAAATTGTGAATTTATCCAATCTGAAATAATTATCCATCTCAGCATCGTCAAAATCAGTGATAAGATAACGAACTGGTTCCAACGGATATTCAAACGGCACTTGATAATACACGCTATCATTTGAATATATCGCATTTCCCGCCTTGTCAACCGCACCAATTATGTAATACAAGTAATCTCCTTCCGAATAGTTTGCATCCGAAGGGAAAGACAAAACGACACGACAATCAACCAAATTAGCGAATTTAAGCGTTTTCGTCTCGTTAGGATTCGTTGAGAAATAGTATTTGACATACGCCGAATCAATCTCAAAATTGTCGGAAATATCAGCAGTAAAAACAATATCGGCCGTTGCATTGCCAACAGTTGCTTTCACTATTTTCAACGGGTCGTGTTCTATGGTTGGCGATTCAACATCATCACCCACAAACACCGATAGATATTCGTTAGCATATTGATTTGGGAAGAAGACCGTATCATTATTGCTCGTAATAAAGCGAATCTTGTACGAAACAGTGTGTTCAAACTGCATAGCAGGTATTTCTGCCGTAAACGTGTTTGATTCATTGTTGTAGATGGCATCAACATAAGCCACATGTCTTCCTCCGTCGAACGAATAAACGATTTTTTGATTTTCGGTTTGCAAATATTTGTCAATCAACGAGAAAGATATGGTTGTTTTTGATTCCAAATCAGAACTGTTTTGCGGAGCGGCATGTTGTATAAAATAGTCATTCCAACCAATATCGGCGAGCATTGCGACGGTTGCAATATCAGGTTTTCTAAAAATCTCGGTACGAGTGAGCATAGGCGTCATAAGTTCAAAACCAGAACCTTTGGGATATGCCTTTTCGTCAAGATGGTAAACCGTAGAACCACTGTTAAACGTCTTTGGAGCGTACAATTCAAGATATTCACCACAAAACGCCTTGGCATACTGACCATCCCAAAACAAGCTATCGGACCGTAAAACATTGGTGTTCAAACGATAAGAATCGCCATCCTTCGTGAGAATCTTTTTCATTGTGGAATCACACACAAAGAAGTCATAAATTACGGGAGAATCGATTTTGTCGCCAGTCGTTTCCTGAATATCGCCACTCAGTCCGAGTCCGTGAGCCAATTCGTGCAAAATCGTCGTCGCCAAATCAAATTTATTGTCTCCAAGATCAGGATTTTCGTCTGTATTTACCGACCAATTCAATGTCTTATTTATAGTAACTTCAATATCGGCAGCAGTACCATTCAAATTTTTGTTTTGAATTTTTTCGGCCAACGCAACTTGGTATAAAATGCCGTCGATTAAGAAATAATTGGTTGCCTCGGCATACGCATTTATATTTGAAGGGAGTTCCAACCACGAAACCGACACGTTGATAGGCACATCGGAATACACATAATTGCTCCACACATCGGTGCAAAATTCCACAACCGACAAGATTGAATCAGGAACTGCGATGCCACTCACTACGAATGTCGCGTTTTGTGCCTTTACAGTTGCCGTTTGAACCGATATAGAAAGAAAAAAAGCGCAAACAACTGCCGCACAATATTTAAATATACGAGTCACCTTTCTTGAATTTTATATCATTAACAAATTGACGTATCTTTTGCTCGTCTTCGCGTTTACAAATGAGCAATCTATCGGGAGAATCGACCACAATAAAATTGTCGAGACCGTCAATCACAGCCAATTTCTTATCTGGAATAGAAATCATACAATTTTTTGCACCGTAGGTCATCACATTTTTTCCAATCACCGCATTTGATTTCTCATCTTTTTCGGCATTTTCATACAATGCACCCCACGTTCCCAAGTCGCTCCAGCCAAAGTTTGACTGCAAAACACAGACGTTCTCCGCCTTTTCCATAATCCCGTAGTCAATTGATATATTTGGACATTCAGAATAAATATCATCCAAAACGAACAATTCCGACTGTGCCTCGAAAAGTTCATATACTTTAGGAAGATGTTTCTGAAATGCAGCATCAATCGACTTCAACGACCACATAAAAATACCCGAATTCCAGAAGAAATCGCCACTCTTCAAGAACATTTTGGCAACTTCCAATTCTGGTTTTTCAGTGAAGGTCTTTACTTTATTGATTTTATGAGAATTAATCTCCGTAATTTCCTCACGCAATTGAATATAGCCATAACCTGTGTCTGGACGTGATGGTTTGATACCCATCGTCAGCAACACGTCATTTTTCTCTGTAAATTCAAATCCCGCACGAACCGTATCCAAAAATTCTTCTTCGTTAAGAATCAAATGATCCGACGGCGTAACAATAATATTAGCATTTTTCGAACGTTTGCGGATTTCGTGATTTCCGTATGCAATACAAGGAGCCGTATTTTTACGCAATGGCTCTTTCAAAATCTGATACGGATACAATTCTGGCAATTGTTGGAGCACCGTTTTTTCATATTGAGCATTCGTCACAATATAAAAATTCTCGGGTGGACAAATTTTCTTCATTCGTTCATACGTCAACTGAAGAAGCGTCTTCCCTACTCCTAAAATATCCAAAAATTGCTTTGGTGTAGCAGACGTACTCAGAGGCCAAAAACGACTTCCTATACCACCCGCCATTATCACACAAAAATTATTATTATTCATATCGTTTTATAATTTGGTCAAATATACAAATTTCTCGTGAATTTATTTCGGATTATATTTGGCTTTGCTCATAATTTCTTTTGAAGATCTTATGGCAAACAAATCAGACAGCGAAACGTCGGGATTGTTTTTCATAAACGATTCCACTATTTTGAAACCAATCCATTGTCCCACACGAGCTGGCGATTCTTTGGTAAACACTATCGTGAACGGTCCGTCGTCGATAAATCGTTTTTGCATCATATAATCCGACGAAAACAACATATTTTCGGTGCTGATGAGATATTTCCAAAACTCCCCTTCTGATTTCTCACAAAATTCCAATTGCTTTTGCGTGAATCCCCACAACAACGTATCTGGCTCGTCTGGCAACATACATTTTACAAAATATTGATAGCGACCACATTGAATCATCGTCGCCAACAAATAATCTTCCTCAAAACCATCGGGAAACTCGCTTTCTGCCAAGGCACGCATTGCATCGGCAGGTATTTTTTCGGGAACCATATTCCGTTTGATGTACGACTCAATCGTCATTGAATTATAGAAATCATTGTCCTTTCCAAGATATTTGTCAATGCCAATTGCAATAATGTTGGAATCAATTGCCATAGAGTAATTTACGCCCGTAATGAACGTATAAAATTCAGGAATTTCTTTTTCTGGGAAATAATATTTGAAATATTTGAGTGCATTAGTCATTTCTTTGTCCATCGACTTTTGATTCACTTGTAACGCACTGTCGCTCAATTGATAAAGTTCCTGAATCCATTTGTTGATAATGAACGTATGCAGAGTATTCAACTCGGTACGATTTTCGGGGACTCCTGTCATACGCCCCACATCGACGATGTAGGTTTTGAGAAAATCACCATATTTTTCTTGCAAAACCCGAAAACCTTCCTCGTCATTGTCCATTCCAACTTTTTGAACTTCAGTATGAAACGGAACAGTTTTGAATTCAACTTGAATATCCGACACATCACGATGATACGGATTCTTGTCGCACGAAACACAGCCAATCAAAATGGCAAGCAGTATAAAAAGATTGTTTTTCATTTGCAGTGAAATAGGTTACAAATTTTTTGTCTTCGTTGTTGCCGAAGTTGCCGTTTTTCTTCTTTTTTCAGTTCTTCCTCTTGTTTTTTTAGGTCAGCAAGACGCGCCAATTCCCATTCATCGGCACGTACTTTAAGATGAAACGCCAAACTTTCAGGCGTTGTTTTCCATCGCTTGTGGAACCACAACCATTGGTCGGGATATTCTCTCACGATAGATTCCATCACATCGTTGTGTATCTGCGAGTTGTGAGTAATATCGGCAGCTCTGTCGCCCGTAAGCTCCATTTTCACTTCTGGACGGATTTTGAACGTGTAGGTGCCGTCATTATTTCTTACCGTAAACATAGGAACGATTGCCGCCTCAGTATCGAGAGCCAAGCGGGCAACGCCAAGTGGTGAATATGCCCGATGACCAAAGAATTGAAGAAACTCGCCTTTGATATTCACACTATCCTGGTCTATCATTATAATAAGGCATTCGCCTTTGTTCAGTGCAGCGACAAGTTTGTCGTAGCAACGTTCTTTCACCGAGATATTCTTCAAACCGCGGGAATTTTCACGCGAAATGTTTTTCATTCCACGAGTTTCACGCAAATTGATAATGAATTTATTCAATCCTGGATTGCGAAGTTTACTGCTCACCGCCGACGTTTCGTAGCCCATTACGGGTGGCATAATTGCCGAGAATTCCCACGCGCACGTATGCGGAACCATACAAATCACGCCTTTGCCACGGTCGTAAGCCGATTTTAAATGTTCCTCGCCTTCAAAAGTGAAATATTTTGAGAATTGTTTTCTCGTTTTCTTATGCGACAGCCAAATATAGTCGGTCAAACAATGCACGAGCAAAACCAACAAATTTTTCCCGAATTTGTAGGCCTCTTTTGAAGAATAAGCATCGCCATAGGCAATTTTCAAATTGTTTTCTACCGTTTTTTGCAATGGTTTTATGAACGGATATGCAATTCGTGCCAACAGTCCGTGCCATGCATCGGCAACTTTTCGGGGAATGATGTAACGAAAACCTGAAACAAATCGTGCCAAATGATAAAGGCAAAAATTACGTACAGGCCTGATTACATATACTTTTAAGAGTTTTCGTCCCATTAATTTTAAATTTTCACAAATATAACGTCTATTTTCTTGGTTTCTGTAATAATCAATCACAAAAGTACCTAATCAAGCATCAAAAATTTTCCTTCACTTTTCAACTTCTGAAAGTGTTCAACATCCCGATATTTGAACACCTTTGCCGGATGCCCACCGGCTATCGCCATAGGAGGAATATCGTTCACGACAACGCTTCCCGCCTGAATAATAGCCCCCTCGCCTATTGTCACACCAGCAAGAATAATAACATTATTGCCCAACCACACAAAATCGCCAACATACACATCTTCCACAACCCACGAATGGTCATACGGAATCAATTCACCGCCATCGTAATTATGATAATCGGTAAGTATCTGACAATCAGTACCTGTATGAACATAATTGCCCACATAACAATTTCCCTTGCCCACGATATGAATTCCGCCCAACGAAACTTGGTCGCCCAGCACGGTTCCACGATTTACCGTAGAATAACGACGAACCTTCACTTTCCCATGACTTTTTGCTTTACTACACACGATGTAATGGAACAGCCACTTGGGATACAGTATGTTTAGCAAAAACAGCCGAAACTTACTCATTGAATTACTCTTTTACTTTCAACGACAAAGATAGTTTTTAATTCTCAAATAGTTTTTTTTCTCTAATTTTATTCCAGGCTTTTTTGTTACATGTTTTTTTCTCAATTTTGTCGTCAAGTTATAAAAATGAGACAGTTTATTATAAAATTTTTTCACGCCACGGTGTTTGCCTTGTGCTCGTTCTTGAACAAAAGAATCAACCACAAGCAAGATAAGATACTCTTTTACACCGACTTAGGCTTTCGTGACAATGTAAAGGCACTCTACGATTATCTTATTGAAAATGAATTCAATAAAAAGTATAAGATAGTCTGTGCCACGAACGATTATGCTAAATTTGTACAAACGCAACCACAAAATGTAACGTTCAAAAAGAAATGGAACGGATTTATTGATTATTTCTCGGCTGGGTACGTCTTTTACTGTTTTGGCAGAATTCCAATCTTACCGGGGAAGAATCAAAAAGTGGTGCAATTATGGCACGGAACGCCTTTTAAAGCAAAAAGCAAAGATTTTGAAGCGAAGAACGATTCTGAAAAACTTTTCTTTACGCACGTAGTTGCAAGTTCCAAGCATTTAATTCCCGTTTTGAGTTATACGTTTTCATTCCCAGAAGACAAAATCATTGTTTGCGGACAACCACGCAACGACAATCTTTTTAAATCCTCACCTTACCAATTTGGAAACTATGCCAAATTAATTTTATGGGCGCCAACCTTCCGCGATTCAAAGGAAATGGGCAAAGAAACCCAGAAAAAAGCACCTTTAATTCCTATTTTCGGATTAGAACATTTGCAAGAACTAAACTCGTTTTTGGGTGAACGAAAGCTGAAAATGATTATCAAACTTCATCCTGTGCAAGATATTACAGAATATAATCTTGTAGAAATGGAGAATCTCATTTTCCTATCACACGCGGAATTTACCAAAAGAGAAATGGATTTGTATGTCCTTGCTGGTCAATGCGATGCACTTATCACGGACTATTCGTCAATTTTCTCCGATTTTCTTCTTCTCAATCGTCCTCTCGCCTTTACCGAAGACGACATCGACGATTACCAAAACACTCGTGGTTTTTCGGTTCAGAACATCAACGATTATCGAGCTGGATTTCGCATTAAGACAAAGCAAGATTTTTATCAATTCTTAGACGATTTGTCGCACGACAAAGATTCTTACGAGCAAGAAAGAGAACAAGCGAACAAATTACTTAACGATTACAGAGACAATAAATCGTGTGCCCGCGTGTTGAACGCTGTTGGCTTGCAATAATTATTGCTCACCACGCAACCGTTCCAAGGTTTGATTTATTAACGTGCTTGAAGTTCCTTTGGTATAAGGGAAATATACGATCTTCACCCCTACCGAATTCATCTCTTCTTCAATTTTATTCCATTTGTCAGTTCCCTTCCAATCATCGCCGACAAACATCACATTGAATTTATATTTCTTCCACGCCTCCATCTTATCCATATTCAGTTGGGGAACAACCTCATCGACGTAACGGATTGCCTTCACAATTTCCATACGTTCTTCAAATGGAATGACGGCATGTTTATTTTTGTACATAACCAAATCATCTGACGAAACGCCCACGATTAAATAATCGCACTGAGCTTTTGCTTTCCGAAGCAAATTCAAGTGTCCAATATGAAACAAATCAAAAACCCCTGTCGTATAACCAATTACCATATCTATTTATTTTCTGGCGAGTACAAATTTAAGAAACGTTCCAAACAATACAATAGCCATTTTTGATTTCCTGAAAAAGAAGACATATTCAAATCGCTACGAAACTCTTTTCGTTTGGGACCTTCCCAATTTGCAAAATAAATATCAACAGGACGGGGCATTGGCAATTTATTTGGCACAGGAATGTCAGGATATTTGGTAGAGAACAATTCCCGAATAAGATACTTTGACTCTCCATTTCTTACACGCTTCAAATCTAACGGTTGCGACATTTTCATAATCGCATACGGATCAAAATATGCCAATCCAGCCGTTTCAAACGCATTGGAATAGGAACCGTAACTTTCCTCGGTCGCTATGTCGTCCATACATTTCTGAAAGTCAACTTTTCCGCCAGCACGTTTATATTTTTCAAACACATACGTGACATCCACTGGATTTCTCAGAATTTCCTCGGGATTTAAATAGATAAACCTCCGAATCCACGCATCATAATCCCAGTCTTTTGAAAGCAAACCGTCCATTCCGCCAAACACATAGTCACTTCCATCGCCGATAAACATAAGTTCTATACCATCGTTCTTTGCTTGCTTTGCCGCAGCATAAATCTGAGGTTCGATAGAATGAACAGGGGCGCCCTTTCTTTGCATAATGACATCAAGACAATCATCTATCACACTCCAATCAATATCAACATAATGCAAACGCATATTGTTTTGCTTCGCATAGTATTGGGCACGTTCTAATTCATCTTTCTGATACTCACCACCTAAAAAACGAAACGTATATGCATCAATACCAGGCAAATACGAAGCGACAATAGCAGAATCCATTCCACCAGACAGAAGGATTCCACACTTTTTCTTTCTCAATGGAGCAATTTGTTCTTCTATTGCCGCATCAATTTCGCGAGCCGTTCCTACCAACTTCATTTCATTTTCGAGAACCGAAGGATAATTTTCATGGTGTAATCCCTCAAAAAAATCATATTGCTTTTCAATAATATATCGAAAAGCAAGGTAAGAACTCATACAAAAGTTTGTGTCAATCATAGGTTTATTATTTAGACAAAGTTAAAACATAAAATCCTTTCTCTCCTCTCCGAATCAAATTTTTATTTTTCGATTACAAATTTATAATATTTTACAACATCAAGTATAACAATTAAACAAAATCACACAAATAGATTAAATTTAATAATCACAAGTAAGCTATCAGTAAAAAAAATGCAACGTAACAACAGCATAAATTTCTGTCAAACTAATACTTTGAAAAATAAAAAATAGTCTGATTGTTCGAATTTTTGTACTAATTTAAAATTTATATCTTTGTAAAAAATGTAATGAAATGGCAGAAAAAATAATGCAAAAGTTTTTTAAGGAAAAACGATAAAAAGAGTTTCGTTTCGCTCAAATTTTGGAAACACATTCATCGTACAACTTTTCATCTCTGCACGATATTTCTTATGATTTCCGCCACAACAAGTATTCAACAATTCGTAAAATTCGCTGCTGTGATTCATATATCTCGTATGACACAACTCGTGCAAAATCACATAATCAATCAAATGAAACGGCAACGTCATGGTAAATAACGAAAAACGAATGCGTTTTTGTGAGGTACAACAGCCCCAACGAGTCTTTGCAATTGAAACGGAAACTGAGGAAAACGAGAATCCATGCTGTTTGGCAAGTTGTTCCACACGATTGGGCAAAAATTCCATTGCCTCTTTTCGCAAGACGGAAATCATCACATTCTGCAATGCTTCCTGAACTTGTTCGTTTTCTATTTTCACCGAATGAGGAACAAGGATTTTCACCTTATCCTTTTGTATTGAGTACCGAAATGAATTATCAACACCTTGCACCATTTCAACCGAATGAAAGTGTGTGTAAAGTTCCGTGTCCAAGGTAATCAAATGATTGTGTTCCCGCTTTTTCTGTTGTTGTGCAAGAATCCAATCATAACTTGACCTAACGAATTGTTCCGCAAGCATTTGCGAATACAGCCACGGCATTGTAACGTACACTTCGCCATCAGTTTTCACACGAAGAATCACACGACGGCATCCTTTCTTCTTCAAGAAATGTACTATGCCAATATCGGGAAATTGTTTTTCTGTCATTTGCGATACGAGCGAACGTAACGCTCCAATTTCTTGTCGGCAATGTCAGCAACCGTGAGCAAAATACCTGTTTCTTCAACGGCTCCGAAACCTTCGTTGAGCGAAGTTCCAAAGGTTTTCATCGTCGCGCTCAAATTTATGTAAGAATTGATAAGTGGCGGAATGTTGTATTTCCGTTCACGCACTTTGGTAAACAGCGTTTTATATGCCTCTTGCAAATCTTTTCCTTGAAAAACTGCCGCCAACTCTCTCTCGTCGTGAAAATAGCCAAGAGGTTTGATAGTTGTAACAAGTTTTTCGTCGTCCTTAAAATACGTATTCAAAAAGTACAAGATGTAATCGCGGGCAAGTTGGTCGTAACTCAAATACATTGTCACCTTACCAAACAGATATTGTATGTTCGGATTTTGAGCAAGAACGGCACCAATGCCTTCCCAAAGATTGTCGAGCACAAAAATGTTCTTTCTCGCAAATTCACCCACTGTCGATTCCTGATAGACAAACGAGCGACCTAATTCCAGGGTATGAGGCAGATATTCTTTCTTGAATTTTTCAGAAAAATGAAACAATTCCGTCGTTGCCATATCGTATGAGCCCTTATCATTCAAGGCGTTCTGGCACAAAATATAGCGATAGCCGCCCAAAATCTGCTTGCTTTCAGGATGCCAAACGACAATTTGTTCGTAAGGATGCGTTGGATGAACGTCAAATTCGTCAATATCGATGCTTTCGCCCGTTCCGCCACCAGCATTGCGGAATGCCAATTCACGCAAACGGCCAATCTCGCGCATCACATTCGGAGCGTTATGATAATTGACAACATAAATTTTATTAGAACCATAGTGCGTTTCCCGCAAGCACTTGTCTTCCGTCAATTCTGCTTCGAGCAACTCTCTTTGTACTGGTTCTATAATTTGTTTCATCTATTTGTCGGTTTTCAACGAATAAACAATCTGTTTTATCTCTTGCGCCCACTCCGCATCGGTCTTGTCCTTGCTCAAGTCGGTATATTTTATCGGTTTTCCAAAGTACATTGACACACTTTCGTTTTTGTGTTTGTACAATTCGTCAACCAAATATAATTGTTCGATATTAACCTTGATTCCCAATCGTTTTCTCCAATTTGCAAGATTATAGAAAAAATTGGAATTTTGACCACTAATGAACACAGGAATTATATCGCGCTGATAACGTTTGGCATACGAAACGAAAGATTTTTTCCATTCCAAATCGACGATTTTCCCCTTAATTTTCCGGCTCACCAAACCAGCAGGGAAAATAATAATCTGATAGTCGGAGTTCATACTTTTTTCCAGCGTATCGACATATTCGTGCTTATTTCGGCCAAAACGATTGATTGGAATAAAAACATCCTCAATATCAGGAAGATACATCAGCAAATCATTCACCATCAGCTTCGTTTTGGGAAACATTTTTCCCACTGCCGAAACAATCATAATACCATCGGGACCGCCAAACGGATGATTTGAGACGAAAATAAAACGACCATCGCTCGGTACATTTTCCTTCCCGTGATAATCAATTTGTATATTATTGATTTCTAAATGTTTGTGAAACTTAGGAACGCCAACAAGGTCGGAGATTTTTTGCAAATCGGAATTAACCTCATCCTGATGTAAAACCTTGGTAAAATAACGAACAAGGAAACGAGGCATCTTCTTATATAAAGACGGTGCTTTTGTCTTTAAAATGTTTTCAACATTTATAAACTCCGTATTGTTCGTCTCGCTCATATTTTAATGGCAACTACCACAACCTCCACATTCTTTGTCGTCACCGCAACTGCTTCCGCAATCGCCACCACAATGGCAACCGCCGCAGCCACGTTGCAAACCGTTTTTCTGTTCTTCCTCGGTTGCTTCGCGAATCGATTCAATCTTTCCCGAAAAATACAGATTGACACCAGCCAACGGGTGATTAAAATCCATAACGACCACATTGTTCGCATCGTCAACTTTCACGACTTTACCCGTCAACGGACGACCAGTATTGTCACGCATAGGTATTTCGCTTCCCTCAAACAAGATATCGTGTTGCACCACGCCATTTACCGTAAAAATGTTCATCGGCACGTCGACAACGGCCTCTTCCGTTCTTTCGCCGTACGCTTCTTCAGGTTTTAAAACGAAATCAAAATCATCGCCTACGCTCAAATTCTCGATATTTTTTTCAAATGCAGGCAACAAATTACCAAAGGCAAACACAAATTCCAATGGTTTTTCCGCCGTACAAACTTCAAGCACTTCGCCTTTTTCGTCATTATTATATAGTGTATATGACAAAGCAACAACCGTATTTTTTTCTACTTTCATCTGCATTAAAATTTTGTCAAAGATACAAAAAGTAGGGAAATTTCACTATATTTGAACCGTTTTAGAAATTGAACTTTTTATAAAATACGTATCTCTAAAAAATAATTGAATATGGTAGTTAAACAACTTTCAGTTTTTTTGGAAAATAAGGCAAATAGTCTTAACAAAATGTTGCAAGTATTGACTGACAACGGTATCAACATGTCGGCGTTTTGCGTGGCTGATTCGGTAGATTACGGAATTGTTCGCTTTTGCGTGGGACGACCAGAATTAGCATATCAGATTTTAAAAGACAACAATTACACCGTTCGTTTGACCGACGTTGTTTGTATTGAAGTTCCTCACGAATCAGGCGGCTTGCACAAGGCAATTCGTCTTATTTCCGAACGAGGAATCAATATAGATTATATGTACGCCTTTGCTGACGGCGGTTCTGCAAAAGTTGTGATTCGCTGCGATTCCAACGAAGCATTGATTGACATTCTGCAAGAGAATAATATTCAAATGGTTAAGATTTAATTTTTCTTGGTATGCTGGACCAAAAACTACAACAGAAACAACAACAAAAACTTTCTCCACAGCAGATTCAAGTCATTAAACTGCTTGAAATTCCTACTATGGAATTGGAAACTCGTATCAAAGAGGAAATAGAAGTTAATCCAGCATTAGAAGTTGACGGCGACGGCGACCACGAGGAAGCGGAAGAAAAAAATGAATCGAATGACGATTCTACGGAGTTCAACAACGATGACGAAAAATCGGACGATAATCTTGCCGAAACAGATAAAAACAACGAATTCGACATTGACGATTATTTCAACGAAGACGAATACTCCAACTACAAGTATTCTGTAAATAACACCTCGCCCGACCAAGAAAACAAAGACATTCCTTTCTCTGGAGGAACTTCATTTCAAGAAAATCTTATTCAACAATTAGGTTTGTTGGATTTGACCGACGAAGAAATGTCGTTGGCGGAATTCATCATAGGCAACATTGACGAAGACGGCTATCTGCGAAGAGATTTGGAAAGTATTTCCGACGACATTCTTTTGTTGCAGAACATTTCCGTCGATGTGGAAAAACTGCAACGCATTCTTTCGGCAATTCAAACGCTTGACCCAGCTGGTATCGGAGCAACAACGTTGCAAGAATGTCTTATCTTGCAGTTAGACCGCAAAGAAAAAACAACGGAAATCGTTACCGCAAAAAAGATTTTGCAAGATTATTACGAAGAATTCACAAAAAAACATTTTGACAAAATTTGTCAAGGTCTGGAAATTGAGGAAGAAGATCTGAAAGATGCCATGAGCGTCATTCTCAAACTGAATCCAAAACCAGGAAACGGCACAGCCGATTCATACGCCAAGACAATCAATATGGCCATCACGCCCGATTTCAATTTGGAAAATGTTGATGGTGAATTGAATCTTACCTTAAAAAATGACACGCTCAACGTACATATAAGCAAAACGTACGTGAATATGCTTCAAACGTATAAAAACACAAAAGATAACAACAAAAATCAACAAGAAGCATTTGAGTTCATAAAACAAAAGTTAGATGCCGCCAAATGGTTTATCGACGCGTTGAAGCAACGAAATACCACACTTCTTTCTACAATGCAAGTAATCATTGATTTTCAGAAAGAATTCTTCACCACTGGTGACGAAACCAAGTTAAAACCGATGATTCTGAAGGACATAGCCGACAAGACGGGGTTAGACATTTCAACCGTTTCGCGTGTGGCAAACAGCAAATACATTCAGACGCAATATGGCGTGTATCCTTTGAAATACTTCTTCTCGGAAGGTTTGACGACAGAATCGGGCGAAGAGGTCTCGTCACGCGAGATAAAGAAAATTCTCCAAGAAACCATTGCCGACGAAGACAAGAAAAAACCATATACCGACGAACAATTAGCCGACGTACTGAAACAAAAAGGTTATATCATTGCCCGAAGAACGATTGCCAAGTATCGCGAACAACTCGGACTGCCCGTAGGACGACTCCGTAAAGAATTATAGCATGAAAAAAGCGCTTGACATTCTTGCTTGGATTGTTTCAATTATTTTTCACCCGATTGGAATGCCCGTATTGGGATGTTACATACTCACGTGGTGCATTACGATGCCCTATTTCAAAGATTTTATAGACTTTGATTACTTGAAAAGACTTACTATTTATTTTTACATTTTGAGCATTGTCTTTTGTTTTTTATATGCACTTTTTTTCATTCGTGACATAAACTATGACTCGCCCAAACATCGCTCAATGTTGCTCTTGCTCGTCATTGTAAATTACGTTGTGGGAATGTTTCAACCAATCAGTTCTCAAATGTTCGCCCCATATTTGTGGGGCTGTATTCTTGCAATGATAATAGCCTACATCGTGTCGCAGTTTTGGAAAATCAGTTTTCATGCCATAGGAATGGGTGGATTATTGGGATTAGTATTCATTATTTGGATAAAAAAACTATTCCTGCTTTCGGAAGAATTGGCATGGATAGTTCCTCTGGTTGTCCTCTTTTCTGGACTTGTAGGTAGCGCACGACTCTATCTGAATGCCCACACGCCTTTGCAAATTTATGTGGGATATTTGGTCGGATTTATTTCCATAGCAACAACAAGTTTCCTCTTAACACCAAGTGGCATCTTATAGTAAATTCATATATTTGCACATCAAAATTTTGAAATCGTGGACGATAATAGCACTATCATAGAAAATGCGAAACGAATCATCGTTGAAGAATCGCAGTCAATCAATAATTTATCAAAATATCTTGATGAAAGTTTTGCCGTGGTTGTCAAGAAAATTCTTGCGAGCAAAGGCCGACTTGTCATTACCGGCATAGGAAAAAGTGCTCTTATCGCTAACAAAATTGTCGCCACAATGAACTCTACTGGCACTCCAGCATTGTTTATGCACGCAGCGGAAGCAATTCATGGCGATTTGGGAATGATTCAGAAAGACGATATTGTGCTCTGTATTTCCAAAAGTGGAAATACGCCAGAAATCAAAGTTTTGATTCCTCTTTTGAAACGAGGAGGAAACACGCTCATTGCAATGGTTTCGGAACGAACGTCGTATTTGGCAGAACATGCCGATTACGTGCTGTATGCCCACGTGGAACGCGAAGCCGACATCAACAACCTTGCACCGACAAACAGTACGACTGCTCAACTCGTAATGGGCGACACACTTGCTATGTGTTTGTTGGAACAACGAAAATTCACCCCGCAAGATTTTGCGAAATATCACCCTGGTGGTGCGTTGGGCAAACGTATGTATATGCGTGTTGACGACATTTTCATTGAAGAAAACGCACCTCGCGTTTATGCAGACCAATCCATCTCAGAAGTGATTATTGAAATCTCGTCAAAACGATTGGGCGCTACTGCCGTTATTGACAAAGAAAACAATCTGCTCGGAATCATTACCGACGGTGACTTGCGAAGAATGCTTGAGAAAAACACCAATATCTCCGTTGCCAAAGCAATTGATATTATGACGAAAAATCCAAAGACCATCAGTCGTCACGAACACGCAATCAAGGCATTTGAGAAAATGGAGAAAAACAACATTACCCAACTTGTTGTTACTGATGGTACAAAATATCTGGGTATGATTCACTTACACGACTTGCTCAAAGAAGGAATCGTATAGATTTACTCTTTCTTGAATATTTCACGAAACGTGGAATCTATTCGTGAGCAAGGAATTACGGCACAATCTGATTTACTTGGAATATCGCAACGAGGGACAAAAATCTTTTGTATTCCCAATTTTGCAGATTCTTTCACGCGTTTTTCCAATTGCGAAACAGTACGAATTTCGCCCGTCAAACCAACTTCGCCAGCGAAGCAATAGCTGCTTGGAATATAAAAATCAAACAACGAAGACAAAATTGCCGCAACCACAGCCAAATCTATAGCAGGGTCTTGCACACGTATGCCTCCAGCGATATTGATAAACACATCCTTGGTATAGATTTTTACGCCCAAACGCTTTTCTATCACTGCCAAAAGCATATTCAACCGTTTGCTGTCGAAGCCGTTCACCGTTCGTTGTGGCGTACCGTATGCCGCAGTGCTTACCAATGCCTGGACTTCTATCATCAATGGACGAATACCCTCCATAACGGAAGCAATGGCCACACCACTCAATTTTTCAGGATTACCGCTCAACATTATTTCCGAAGGATTGGAAACTTCACGTAATCCACTCTGTATCATTTCAAAAATGCCAATTTCAGCCGTCGAACCAAAACGATTTTTATTGCTTCGCAAAATACGATACACATTTTGCATATCGCCTTCAAATTGCAAAACAACATCAACCATGTGTTCCAAAATCTTAGGTCCTGCAATACTCCCCTCTTTATTGATATGTCCAATCAATATCATCGGAATATGAGATTGTTTCGCCAACTCTATCAACAAATTTGACGTTTCACGAATTTGCGACACACTTCCCGGCGACGCGTCAATATCGGGATGTTTCAATGTCTGCACCGAATCAATGATGACTAATTCGGGTTGAAAATTTTTTATTTCCTGAATAATGGCTGCAACATTCGTTTCACTATAAATATAGCAAGTATTTGTCGGCATTTGCAACCGTTGAGCACGCAAATAAATTTGCTGAGGGCTTTCCTCGCCAGAAACATAGAGAACTTTTTTTTGCAAACGCACGGCAACTTGCAACAATAGTGTTGACTTGCCTATACCTGGCTCACCACCCAACAAAATAACCGAACCAGGGACGATTCCTCCTCCAACAACCTGGTCTAATTCCTGTATGCCTGTTTTAATTCGTGTTACATTGTCAGTCTTAATTTCTGACAACATCATCGGTTTTGTTGCCGAAGATACCACCGTAGCAGTAGATTTTCCTACTGAGGAATCTATCACTTCTTCTTGAAACGAGTTCCACGCGCCGCACGAAGTACATTTCCCCATCCATTTAGGGGATTGTGTACCACAATTCTGACAAACAAAAACGACCTTAGATTTTGCCACGGCTAATTTTTAGTAAATTCTCTACGCAAAAATGCACCTTGCGTCTCGCCGTTAAGATATTCTACCCTATTTATAATCAATTTTTTGCTATTACACTTCTCTACACGCCAAATGCCATTTGCCGACATATCGCCCATACCTTTGAAACGAAGATATGGAGTAACAAGAGAACGTGTAAAAACTTCGTACGTGCCGTTAGCCTCTCCGTCCTTAACCAATTGAGCATCATGGAAAATGTTCATATTTCCACCAGAATAGAATGTCCAAGCTGCATCTTCTGGCCAACCACAATCACCAACAGTTTCAACTTTCCACGTACCTACTAACTTTGACTCAGTACGTTTTGCACAACTCGTACACACCAAAAGAAGAACCGATATAGAAATAATGACGTATTTTTTCATAACTTAAAATTTTTCAAAGATACATTATTTATGAGAAACTGTATATTCATACGTTATTTTTGCATAACGAATTGATTTAGAATCTGGAGGGAACGTCGTTTTCATTGCTGCTTCTTTTGCCGCATCTATACACGTTTGTTCCAAATAACCATTTGTAAATGATTGAATTGCAATAACTTTTCCCGAAGCATCAACTTTTACGGTCAATGTTATGGGGTTATTGCAGTTCGTTGTGCTATTCGGTTTTGCCAAATGTACGGCATCACCATTACCAAGAGGATTTCCCGGATTTCCTTTGGTATTGCCCGAATTTCCACTTCCGTTAGGATTGCCCGCCTTGCCTGATTCTGAACCTTCATTAGAGTTGCCTCCTGTTCCCTCACTTCCGTTGCCACCACCTTGATTCATTTTGTTTGCAAGTGCATCCATTTTTGCCTTAAACTCTGCTTCTTGACGAATACGTTCTTGTTCCTCAGGCGTAAGTTCCGGCTTTGATTCCTCAACTTTTGTTTTATTATTTTTTACAGCTACTGACGGGACTTCGTTCTGCGTCACAACTTCTGGAGCGTCATCTTGAACAGTAGAATTTTGAACAGGTTCTGATATGGTAATCTCGCTTGCACCGTCGCTATCGCCAATGACAAGGTCACCAAAATCAACGACGATGCCGTCTGGCTCAGGATATTCCACTTTGGGAGCGGCAAAACCAAACAACAACAATATGGCAAGAACAATTCCGTGAATTGCAATCGTTCCTATAATTCCATATTTACTGTTGTTGTCTAATTTCATATCAAGGTTGTGTCGCTAACGTAAATTTCCAACGATTTCTGTTTGCTATCTCCATCACGCCAACCGTAGCGCCCGTAGGAGCATCCTTATCGGCACGTAACACTATTGCAGGTTCTTCTTGTCCTGCAAGTTCTTGTTTCAAACGTGCCTCCAAATTGGCGAAATCCACAGGTTCTTTATTAACCGCATATTGCATATCTTTCGTTATTGATACCGAAACGTGCGGTATGAGTTTTACTTGTGAGGAACTTTGTGGCAACGTTACTTGCAATCCATTCGGAGCAATCTGCGTAGATGTTACCATAAAAAATATAAGCAACAAGAATACAATGTCGGTCATCGACGACATGTTAAAACTTGTGCTTATCTTATTTCGTGCTTGTATTGCCATTATTTTACAGGTCCGTTAAGCAAATCCATAAATTCAGTTGTACGCAATTGCAACTTGTTGACTATCTTACCAATTTGAGCAGACAAGATATTATATCCAAGCATTGCTACCACACCAACAATAAGACCGGCAACTGTGGTCACCATTGCCGTGTAAATACCATTCGACAACATTGCGATGCTGAAATTTCCACCTGCATTTGCCATATCGTAGAACGCGGTAATCATACCAAGAACGGTTCCCAAGAAACCAATCATTGGTCCCACACTTGAAATTGTAGCCAACAAAGGCAATCCTTTTTCCATATCGGCAACCTCAAGATTACCCACGTTTTCGATTGCCTCGCGAATATCTCTATTTTCGTGGCCAATGAACGACACACCTTTGTCAATCATTCTTGCAATTGGCGAATCGGTTGCCTGGCAACGTACGTGAGCTTCCTCGAATTTTTCTTGTGAAACGTAGTTTTTCACCTCATTCATAAAATTCACGTCTTCTTTAGCAGCTTTTGTTATTGCCAAAGCACGTTCCACAATAATATACACTGCAATCACCGAAAGAATGGCAAGAATCACCATAATCCATCCACCCTTGACAGCCATGTTCCAAAACGTCAACTCTTCAGCTACTTCCGTAGCTACGGTAGCGGTTTGTGCCACAACATCGGCCGTAGCGGGAGCTTGTGTAATAGCCACATCGGCTAAAAATTGTACTATTGATGCTAAAATCATAATTATAAACCTAAATAAATACAAAATGCACCAGCCAAATAACCTACAAGAGCCAACCAGCTAATGTGCTTCAAATACCAAATAAAATCAATTTTTTCCAATCCCATTGCAGCAACACCAGCAGCAGAACCGATAATCAAGATTGAACCTCCCGTTCCAGCACAGTATGCAAGCATATGCCAGAAAGTACCGTCAACGGCAAAGTCAACAACAGATGGGTCGATTAAATACATTTTCATTGAAGCGGCAACAAGCGGAACATTGTCGATGATTGACGACAAAACTCCGATAACCGTATCAATTACATAAATATTACCACCTGTCACGTCACGCAACCATACCGAAAGCTGACCCAACTGACCTGCGGCACCAAGAGCACCAACGGCAGTCAAAATACCTAAGAAGAAGAAAATTGTAGGTGTTTCAACATGTTTCAAAATGTTAACAACCGTCAATCGTTTTTTGATTTCCCATGATTTTTTCTTGTGCATAAGTTCCGTTACCATCCACATCACGCCCAAACCAAGCAACATTCCCATATATGGAGGCAAGTGAGTGATTGTTTTAAATACAGGTACGAACAACAACAAACCAACGCCCAAAATCAACAATGCCATTTGTTCACCCGGCGTGGTGATTGATTCTGATTCTTCGCTTTCTTCAGGACGTTCGATTTCGCCCTTCAATGTGAATGAAAGAATAATCAAAGGAACTATCATAGAAACCAAACTTGGAAGTATGATACCCGTAATGATTTTTGCAGCGGTAATTTGTCCGCCAATCCACAACATAATTGTTGTTACATCACCAATCGGAGACCACGCTCCACCTGCATTAGCAGCAATCACTACGATACTTGCGTATGTCCAGCGAGTATGTTGATCTTTTATCAATTTACGAAGCAAAGAAAGAATTACAATTGTTGTCGTAAGGTTGTCAAGCACAGCCGACATGAAGAATGTCAAGAAACTAAGAATCCACAATAATTTAACCTTACTTGTAGCAGTGATTCTGTCGGTAATGATTTTAAAACCATTATGACGGTCAACGATTTCGACAATCGTCATTGCGGCAAAGAGGAAGAACAGCGTTTGTGCCGTTTCTGCCAAGTTTTCGTTTAACGCTTCGCCAACTGAATGCGGGTCATTGCCTCCAAACAAAATGAAAACTGCCCACGTTAAAACGCCAATCAACAAAGCAGAAGCTGCCTTGTCAATTTTCAATGGATGTTCTAAGGCGATACACAAATACCCTAAAACAAAAATCACAACCATAATTGTTGAGTACATACTATATTGATTTAAATGTTAAACACTACGCACGCAAAAATACGTTTTTTACCTTGAAATAAAGAATTTAGACCAAGTTTTTTCTTTACTAAACGAAATAATTTAATTGGTATTTTCCCGAAATGAAAAATTATACGGAAATGAAATCATTCGCAACACAAGAATTGCCATAACTGCCCACGATGGCGACGGAATGAATTGTCCAATCAATCCAGATATTAACACATAAACAACGACCATCGCCACAGAAAACGGGATGTACCATTTGGTTATGTTCCGCCACGAAGGAATGATAAAGACAAGAGCAAAAATCACATGTAAAGGAGTCAACCATAACACATTACAATTCGGGAACACCAATGAATGAACGCTAAAAAACGATGTTATCCACACAAAACATCCTAAAAGTCCCAACACAAAGAAAATAAGGCTATCGCACAACACAAAACGTTTTTTTCTCTTTATCTCAAACACTGTAACTATCAATATCAGCACAAATGCGAGCCATAGCATCACCGAAGCATTGTTCCACCACGACAGTTTTGGTGACAATCGTCCTTCCAACAAAATTCGTGTGGAAGCTGTCACATTTTTAGTTTCCAATTTCCCTGTTGCCGCGTCTTCTTTTGTTACAATCCCGTTTTCAATACATTTCCCAAGATAGTCAGGAACAAACATCATATTCCGCACCGTCATCATCTTGTCGGCTGGCAATCCCAAACCCAAATTGCTACCCCACGCTTCCCATGAAGATTCGCCCATATAACGAAGTAACGTCTGTCGCCACGTCTCCTGTTCTTCCATACTCCATTCTACATCGCCACATACATTTTCAATTATGTCACGAATGCGGGTCGCACAGTTGTCATCAAAAAAATTATATAAATAGCTCTTATTCTGCGGTTTAAGATTCCATAGCAGATATTTGCAAAGCTGTTCTTTCTCTTGCTGCGTCAAATTCAACGTGTATTCAACGATTCCTCGCTGCTCATATTCATAAATCGTTTTTGTAAAATGATACGGACGAGCATCAAGCAGATAGTACATTTCGCCTGTAAGGAAATTCCATGCGAAAGACAGAACATCATCAATTTCAAAAACGCCGTAATCAAACACGACATCCACGTCTTTTGCAGTATCGCACACACGAATGGCAGCATGTCCAAATTGAGAATAAATAGGTTCTCCTGGTGAACAAACCAACACAGAAATCTGAGCCGATTCCGAAGGTGTATATTCAGCAAAAACGCCTTCGAATGACAAAAGCACCAAAAGAAAACAAACAATCCGTTTCGTCATTTTTTGCATATAAAATTAATGAACTGTTTTTACTGAAAAAGATTGTTTTTTATAGAAAAACAAAGGCCGTCAATTGACAGCCCTTGATTGTTAATACTCTTTCAAATATGCAAGAACTTGATTTACAATATTCTCAGCCGTATAACCAAATTTTTCGTCAAGAACGGTATAAGGAGCCGAAAATCCAAAATGATCCAATCCCCAAACTTTCCCTTTGGCACCAACTAATCCTTGCAAATTGATTGATAATCCAGCCGTTACACCATAAATAGGTTTGTTTGACGGAATAACTTTTTCTTGATATTCCTTTGGTTGGTCACGGAACAAACCTTCCGACGGAGCAGAAACAACTTGTACAGAAAGATTATGGGTATTTTCAAGTATTTGAGCAGCATCATAAATCGTGCTTACTTCGGAACCATTTGCCACCAAAACTACATCAACATCTTCTTTCGGCTCATTTATAACGTATGCACCATATTTCGCATTTTGAGCGTCTGCATATCGTGTAGAACCTTGTTTTGCAGGCAAATCCTTTACATTTTGTCGAGAGAAAATCAAACCTGTCGGACGGTCGCTTGTCTTCATTGCAAGTTCCCAACAAACGGTAGCTTCTTGAGCATCGGCAGGACGAAGAACGAGAAAGCTGCGTTTTCCGCTATGATTAAACACTTTTTCCATTAAACGAATCTGAGCTTCTTGTTCGATTGGCTGATGAGTAGGACCATCTTCGCCAACGCGGAACGCATCGTGTGTCCATACATATTTTACAGGAAGTTCCATAAGAGCCGACATACGCATTGCTGGTTTCATATAGTCGGAAAATACGAAGAATGTTCCACATGCGGTGAAAAATCCACCATGAAGAACGATTCCGTTCATAATCGAAGCCATTGTCAACTCAGCCACACCAGCTTCAAGGAATTTCCCTGAAAAATCACCTTTGACAATATCCTGAGTTTTTTTCAAAAATCCGTCTGTATTGTCGCTATTTGACAAATCGGCGGATGAGCAAATCATATTGTCGAGATTTTCAGCCAAGAAACCAAGCACGTTTTTCGAAGCAACACGAGTTGCCGCATTTTCCTTTTGTTCTATGGTTGAAAAATCCAAATTCTTCGGAAGTTCACCAGAAAGATATTGTGCTAATTTTTTCGCCAATTCAGGATTTTGTTTTTCCCAATTTGCTTGTTCTTCCTTACGTTTTTGAGCAGCTTGAGCTTTTTCTGAATTGACTTTTTCCCAGAATGCTTTCACATCATCAAACACAGCAAACGGATCGTCGGGATTTCCACCAAGGTTGAGGATTGTTTTCTCTACAGAAGCGCCCGCTTTGCTGACTGGTTGACCATGCGTTGACGTTTTTCCTTCAAAAGAATTGCCTTCTGCATCAAGCAACCCTTTGCCCATTACTGTTTTTCCAATAATCAAGGACGGTTTGTCGGTCTTTTCGTTTGCCCAACGAAGCGCCTTACGAATCTCGTCGTGGTCGTTACCGTTGATAGTAATGACTCTCCAACCCCACGCTTCATATTTCTTTGCAGTGTCTTCGCTCGACACGGCATCGGTATGCGTAGAAAGTTGAATGTCGTTTGAATCAAAAAACATAATAAGATTATCCAAACCAAGATGACCAGCGATACGGCCTGCTCCTTGTGAGATTTCTTCTTGAATACCACCATCAGAGATGAAAGCATAGATTTTATGTTGCATCCAGTCGCCAAAACGGTGACGAAGGAATTTTTCAGCAATAGCGGCACCAACGGCCATCGTGTGTCCTTGTCCGAGCGGACCAGACGTATTTTCTATACCAATTGCGGGATTTACTTCTGGATGACCAGCCGTAATGCTCCCCCATTGACGGAAATTCTTCAAATCGTCAATCGACAACGAACCAACCATAGCCAAAGTTGCATAAAGCATTGGCGACATGTGACCCGGATCAAGGAAAAACCTGTCACGATTTGCCCATTTCAAATCTGTCGGGTCGTATTGTAGAAATTCTGAATATAAAACTGAGATAAAATCCATTCCACCCATTGCTCCACCTGGGTGTCCTGACTTTGCTTTTTCAACCATCGAAACTGCAAGAATACGCAAATTGTCGGCTGAACGTTCTGAGATAGTCTTCATTGTCTATTTTATTATTTCTGACTGCAAAATAATTCGTTTTATGTTATATACCGAAGCAGTTTCCTATTTTTTTTACACAAGTTTTTTAACAATCACCGCTTTTGTTTCAATTGTTTATCGTACCGTACACGTCAACAACTGTTTTCCCTGCAACGAAACGTCAAAAACGTCGCCAATCGCGACATTTACCGGAACTTGCACCAACGGCACAAAAAATAAATCCCCGATTTTCACCATAAAATACTTTGTCGCTGTAGCTATCGATTCGTGAATGCGAGAAAGCACATCGACATCGCAATCTAACGGTTTACCATTCAATTTCGCGACAAAATCTAACTGCCGATTCTCGAATGTGATTTTATCATTACTTATCGCCAACGAGGAATCAAAACAGCGTGCAATATCTGTCGCCGTACCATTTGCTTTGTTACGTTCAATCACATCGGCGGCAAAAAACTTTATGGCACAACCGCACTCCGAAAAATATCGCTGAGCAAAACGAGGCTCTATGCACTTCCCTATCTTATTGAATTGCAAATACATACCAACGTATGCCACAATATGTTTGGAGAAATTAGGAATATAAAAATCGTCATTGTTACGAATCAGCATAGAATCGGGATAGCAAGCCATTGATTCATCAAGACTTGCCACCGAGTGACCATATTCCAAAGCAAGAATCTTCACTATTTTCCGAATGTGCGCAATTTTATTGCCGTTATCACTTGTTTAGTATTCGTCAGGAAGTCGCCATTCATCATCCAACTATAATAACTTGGATCTTTGCGGAACACGTCGGAAACCAATTGTCCTTTGTACTTACCGAAATTGAACACTTCCTGTTTTTTCTCGTTATAGATAATTCTTCCCGCAAAGTCAACATTATTGGTATGATGAGTGTATTCGCTCAAAAATTCCACATTGTTTTGAATGTCGGGATATTTATCGAGTTGTGCCTGCAAAACCTCATATGTTGCATACGTGTCGGCATCGGCGGCGTGAGCACCTTCCAAGTCTTTTTTACAATAGAATTTATATGCAGCCGAAAGGGTGCGAGGTTCTTTTTTCAAAAACAACACGTGAACATCAATAAACTTCCGTTTTGACCAATCAAAATCCACATTTGCACGAGAAAACTCTTCTGCCAAAAGAGGAACATCGAACTTATTGGAATTATATCCCGCAATATCACAATCTTTAAGCATTTCGGCAATTTCCTTCGCAATTTGACGGAACGGAGGTTTGTCGGCTACATCGGCATCGGTGATATGATGAACGGCTGTCGCTGCCTCGGGAATGTGCATTTCGGGATTTACCCGACGAGTTATGGCATTTTCGTCACCATTAGGCATAACTTTCAAAATGGATATTTCTACGATTTTATCTTTCACAAAATCAATTCCCGTAGTTTCCAAATCGAAGAATGCTATCGGTTTCTGTAACTGTAATTTCATAATGTTATAAAATAAAAAGAGTGACGAAATCTCGTCACTCTTGGGTTTTACATAGATTACAATTAAATCTGCATTGGCATCAACAACATCAATACGTCTTCGTTCTCATCTTCCTTATCGACAGGGATAATCAAACTTGCACGCATCGGGTCGGACATTTCCAAACCAACTTCTTCGCTATTGATATTATTCAAAATTGTTTCCAAAAATTTAGACTTGAAACCAATTTGCATTTCGTCACCCTCGTAACGGCAAGTCAATTCTTCTTTTCCGGAACTTGCGAAGTCAATGTTTTGTGCAGAAATCAACAAACGAGAACCGCTCATTTCCAAACGAGTCAAATTGTTTGCCGGGTTTGAGAACAACGAAACACGATGTAATTTCTTTGCGAATTCATCTTTGTTGATCAACAATTTGCACGGATTTTCGCTTGGAATCACCGCTGCATAATTCGGATAACGGCCTTCAATCAGGCGACAACCCAACACGTATGACGACATTGTCAAAACCAGTTGTTTTGAGTCAAATTCAACAAGTACGTCACTTGTTTCCTTTGCCAAAATACCTTTCAACAAACTTGCTGGTTTCTTAGGCAAGATAAACGAAGCATTTTTTTCGCTTTTTACATCGGTACGAGTATAGCGCGCCAATTTATGAGAATCGGTAGCCACCATTCTGAAATGTTCGGTTGTCAATTCACATAAAATACCTGTCAAAATAGGACGAGTTTCGTCGTCTGCCGTAGCAAAAACTACGCTTGACAAACCTTTTTGCAATACCGAAGGAGAAACCGAGAACGAAACTTTCGGATTATCTTCGGTATCGGAAAGAGGCATTGTTTTTGGGAAATCCTCGCCCGAAACCGCTGGTATGTGACAGCCACCACTTGCCGAAAGAATATCAACCTTGTATGCAGTCAAATCAATCTTGAATGTAAGTGGTTCATCGGAATATGAACTTAAAATTTCAACCAATTTCTTTGCGTCAATAGCAACCACGCCGCCACCTTTCACATTGTCCAGCGTCATACGAGCTTCCAAACGAGTTTCCAAGTCGGTTGCCTCTATTTTCAACGTGTTTCCGTCCAAGGTAAACAAGAAATTGTCCAAGATAGCCATTGTATTTTTAGAGCTAATCACCCCTTTGATGGTGTTTAACTGCGCTAACAAATCTGCTGATGATACGATAAATTCCATATTGTTAAGTTTTAATTATTAGTGACTTTATTATGCGTCGATATTGGCGAAGGTCGCATTTTCCTCAATGAACTTTCTCCGAGGAGGAACGTCATCACCCATCAACATCGCGATAGCGGCATCGGCGGCGGCACTACTTTCGATTGTCACCTGACGAAGCGTACGATTTTCAGGACTCATAGTCGTTTCCCACAACTGTTCCGGATTCATTTCACCAAGACCTTTGTATCGTTGAACGTTAATTGATTTCTCAGAAACCTTGCCCGCACTGAATTCCTCTATGGCCGCAATACGTTGTTCTTCAGTCCAACAATAGCGTTTCTGCGTCTTTGACTTCACCATATATAATGGAGGACATGCAACATACAAATATCCTTTTTCAATCACTTCTTTCATATGACGGAAGAAGAGCGTCATCACCAAAGTTTCAATGTGGCTACCGTCAACGTCGGCATCACACATTATAATAATCTTATGGTAACGAATCTTATCAAGATTTACTGCCTTACTATCCTCGTCGGTACCAATGGTGATACCAAGAGCTTTCATAATGTTGCTAATTTCTTCACTTTCGTAAACTCTATGAAGCATAGCTTTTTCAACATTCAAAATTTTACCACGTAAAGGCAAGATTGCTTGGAAGTGACGGTCACGACCCTGTTTTGCAGAACCACCTGCCGAATCACCCTCGACGAGGAACAATTCACATTTTTCAGGATTTCTGTCGGAACAATCAGCCAATTTACCTGGAAGTCCGCCACCTGTCATTGCCGTCTTTCGTTGAACATCGCGTGCCTTACGAGCGGCAATACGAGCACGAGCGGCCAACACAACCTTGTCAACTATCGCTTTGGCTTGTTTCGGGTGTTCCTCCAAATAGTATTTCAACATTTCACTCGTTGCTTGATCCACAGCACTCGAAACCTCGGAGTTACCAAGCTTCGTCTTCGTCTGTCCTTCAAACAATGGTTCCATAACCTTTACGGAAACAACGGCTGTCAAACCTTCACGGAAGTCGTCGCCACTAATCTCGATTTTCTGTTTTTCCAAAATACCTTGATCGTCAGCGTATTTCTTCAACGTACGCGTCAAACCACGACGAAAACCTTCCAGGTGAGTACCACCTTCAATGGTATTGATATTGTTTACATAGGTATGGACGTTTTCACTAAATTCCGTGTTATATTTCAAGGCAATCTCAACAGGAATGTCGTTCTTTACCGTGTCAATATAAATAACGTCTTCAATCAGCGCTTCGCGAGAGCCGTCCAAATACATTGCAAACTCCTTCAAACCTTCTTCCGAATAGAAGTTAGAGGTTTTCGGCTTGCCTTCGGCATCAAGCGTACGCTTGTCGGTTAACTGCAATCTTACACCTTTATTAAGGTATGCCAATTCACGCAAACGGTTTTCTAATACATAATATTGATACACCGTTGTCATAAAAATGGTATCGTCAGGCCAGAACGAAACTTCCGTTCCCGTTGTATCAGCCGTTCCAATTTCTTCAACACCAGTTTGTGGTTTACCTTTCGCATAGGTTTGCTGATAGATTTTACCATCACGACGAACCGTCACCACGCATTTGTTAGAAAGAGCGTTCACACACGAAACACCCACACCGTGAAGACCACCTGAAACCTTGTACGACGACTTGTCGAACTTACCACCAGCGTGAAGCACTGTCATAACAACCTCCAAAGCCGATTTTTTCTCTTTTGCGTGCCAGTCAACGGGAATACCACGGCCGTTGTCACGAACTGTTATTGAATTATCTTCATTGATAGTAACTTCAACGTGCGTACAATATCCAGCCAATGCCTCGTCAATAGAGTTGTCAACAACTTCATACACCAAGTGGTGAAGACCTTTTTCGCCAATATCACCAATGTACATTGCCGGACGCTTTCTCACGGCTTCCAAACCTTCAAGTACCTGAATACTGTCGGCGGAATATTCGTGTTTTTCGTTTTCCTCTGCCATTATTTTTTATTTAATCTTATAAATTTCAATTACTTAGACATTTACACTCCCCTTTTATAGGAAATGCAAGCGAAAATACAAAAAACAAGTTTTTGACTTTCGTTTTTTCATAGCAAGAAATGAAAAGTTATTAACAATTTTTATCAACACGTTTGTATGTTTTTTACTTTTGCACTATGATTCGGTTGAGAGAGTTATTCAGCATCTTTTTCAAGATAGGGGCATTCACCCTTGGTGGTGGTTATGCAATGCTTTCTATGGTCGAATCACAAATTGTGACCAAACGGAAATATATTGACAAAGAAGAATTTTGGGACCTAATTTCATTAATACAAGCCCTTCCTGGCGTATTTGCCATAAACACAGCGCTTTACGTCGGCTATAAACTACGTGGAAGACGAGGAGCCATGGTTTCAGTATTGGGTGCGGCACTCCCCTCGTTCATCATTATTTTGCTTATTTCCATATTCTTTACCTCGTTCAAGGATAATGCGATTGTCGAACGGATTTTCAAGGGAATTCGTCCTTGTGTGATTGCACTGATTTTAGTTCCCGCCGTCAAATTGCTTTTCAATAAAAAAACATCGTGGAAAACAATTTGGATTCCGTTCGTGGCGGCATTCGCCATTTGGTGGTTCAAGATATCGCCTATCCTCATCATTCTTATTGCTTTTGTATGTGCAATTGTGATAGAAATGTATTCGTTCAACAAACAGAAAAAATCAGAATGACGATATTGCAACTCATATATGTTTTTTTCAAAATCGGTCTGCTCGGATTCGGTGGTGGATATGCCATGCTTTCAATGATTCAGTTTGAATGTGTGGAACAATTCTCGTGGCTTTCCGTGCAAGAAATGTCCGACATCATTGCCATTTCGCAAATGACGCCGGGGCCAATTTCAATAAACACGGCTACATTCGTCGGATACAAAGTTTTCGGTTTCTGGGGTGCCGCGGCGGCAACCATTTCGCTTTGCCTACCGTCAATCATCCTTATGTTTGTCGTTACTCGTTTTTTAATGAAAAACAAAGAAAATCACTACGTACAAGCCGTCATTTCACGAATTCGCTCCGTTTTGGCAGGACTCATTCTGGCAGCAGCATTATTATTAGTAACCCCCGAATCGTTTTTTGACTTCGGATTTGGCGAATACAATTTTACGACATTGATTTTCATCGCCTCGTTTGTCGCCCTCTATTTCTTCAAACTGAATCCTATGTGGGTGATTACTTGTTCTGGCATTTTGGGAGTGATAATATTCTAAAAAAATGTAGAGACGCCACATTGTGA